>JAFYZV010000033.1 GCA_017548525.1 Prevotella sp. | reverse complement strand
ACTATTGTCTGAACTCCTTGAACTCCTGAACTCCTAAACTCCCCAAAAATATATAATTATGATCGACAAAGAGAAAGCAAAACTGAATATGAAGGTGCAATGGGCTAAGTTCATCGTGGTACTTGCCCTATATCTATTGTTCTTATACTGGGTGAAAAGTTGGTGGGGCTTATTAGTCATTCCTTTCATTTATGATGTTTACATCACCAAGAAGATTCGTTGGCAATGGTGGAAAGACGCGGAGACACCCGTGCGAGTAGTGATGTCATGGGTCGATGCTTTGGTTTTTGCCTTGGTGGCAGTGTATTTCATCAACCTGTTCTTCTTCCAGAACTATGTGATTCCGTCAAGTTCATTGGAACGCTCATTGCTCACGGGCGACTACCTTTTTGTCTCTAAAGTGAGCTATGGACCGCGCATCCCGCAAACACCGCTGACCATGCCCTTGACGCAACACACCCTCCCACTCATCAATACCAAGTCGTATATCAGTTGGCCACATTGGGATTATCGCCGCGTGAAGGGATTTGGAGACGTTCAACTGAATGACATCGTCGTATTCAACTACCCTGCTGGCGATACCATTTGCACGGAATTGCCTTACCAGACGGAATATTATAATATGGTGTATTCCTTCGGCCAACAAATCTATGAGCAACAAGTGGGCTATCCCGTTACGGTGTCCAACCTCAACAAAGTGGAACAATACGACTATTACAAGAAATGTTATGAATTGGGACGATTGTATGTAGCCAACAATCCCAACCAATTTGGTGACATCGACGCACGTCCCACCGACCGCCGAGAGAACTATGTGAAACGGTGCGTGGGGTTGCCTGGGCAAACCTTGCAAATCAAGAACCATATCGTCTATCTCGACGGCAAGCCCAACAAAGAGCCTGACAATGTACAATATACTTATTATGTGAAACTCAAGCAGAGTATTCCTGATGAGTTGATGCAAGAATTGGGCATCTCGATGGAAGCACTCACCAGCCTCAACCAAAACGGCTATATGCCTCTGACAGCATACGCCGCCAAGGCTTTGAAGGCAAGGCAAGACATCGTGGAAAGTGTCACGCTCAATACCGATGCCACCACGGGCGACCTCTATCCCCGCAACTCATGGACGGGATGGACACGCGACAACTATGGTCCCATCTGGATTCCCAAGAAAGGTGAGTCCATCAAGCTTAACATGGACAATATCGCCATCTATGAACGACCCATTAAAGTGTATGAAGACAATGACCTCGTCGTCAAGAATGGGCAAATCTACATCAATGGCAAATTGGCTGACAGCTATACATTCAAGCTCGATTATTACTGGATGCAGGGCGACAACCGCCATAACTCCGCCGACTCGCGCTATTGGGGATTCGTGCCAGAAGACCACATCGTGGGCAAGCCCATCTTCATCTGGTGGAGCCACGACCCCGACCGCAAGGGCTTTGGTGGCATACGATGGAGTAGGCTGTTCAACTTGGTAGACAACATCAAATAGTGAACTGCCTCCTTTCCACCACATACTTCGGACCGATACAGTGGTATCAAAAGCTGTGTCGGTTCGATTGTTTTATTGACGGCAACGAGCATTTCGTGAAACAGACATACCGCAACCGTTGCCTCATCGCTACCACACAGGGCATACAAGCCCTCACCGTCCCTATTGATAAAAGGGAAGGACATGGAATCAAAGACATTAGCATCAGCGACCACGGCAATTGGCGGCATCTCCATTGGAACGCCTTGAAGTCGGCATACGGCGAAAGCCCTTTCTTCGACTATTATGCCGATGACATCTATCCTTTCTTCGAAAGAAAATGGAAATTCCTCTGGGACTTCAACATGGAAATCATGGAAAAGATGTGCGAGCTATTACAGATTGAAGATTACAGATTGAAGATTCAAGACTATAAACATGTGCCTAACAATCTTGAATCTTCAATCTTCAATCTACAATATAATGACTATCGTCAAGTCATCCACCCCAAGCATCCACTACCCGATGCAGACTTCATTCCCAAATCCTATTACCAAGTCTACCTACACAAACAGGGGTTTATCCCCAATCTCAGCATCCTCGACTTGTTGTTCAACATGGGGAATGAAGCTATCTTCTACATCATTTAATTAAACAGACTATCTACTGATAATCATTTTCCTTCCATTGACAATATAGATACCCTTAGGTAAGGACTCGATGTTGAGCATTCCTTGCTGAAGCTTATTAGAGGATACCTTCACCCCTTGCAAGTTGTAAATATCCACCTTATCACTATCTGTGGCATATGGCATCATGATAGCATTTGCCATGTCATCGTCCACGCACTTGATACGCAATGGCTGTTTGTCATTACCTGACGTTGATTGTGAATCATCACGGCTATCCACAAAATAGGCACGGAAGGCAGGCACCGTTTTTGCTGTTGAGCTATAAAAGAATATGTCACCTTCATTATTCAAAGTATAAGCATTGACAACTGCCTTATCTAAAGTTGTACCTAAGAAGTTAAGGGCACTGCTCCCAGTAGCAATATGGGCATTCTGATGTAACAAGGCATTCTCGCCATAAAAAGTGATTTCCTTGCCTATCAAGTCCCATTTCTTTCCCCAATAGTCGCTTGGCACATTGAAGATATACGGCTCGTAGGCTTTCATCTGCTCCACATTATCAAAGATGACAACATCCTCATCAGTATCGAGTTGCTCAAAACCACGAACCCAAAATGCCTTACACTTCTCATCGCTATTATGGAACCAGTCAATTGCCACATTGTCCGTATTGTTTTTCACCCCTTTCACATCGAAGGGGAGTGATAGGGTGTTCCATCCCTTGGCAGTCCCGATAACGGCTCCCTTGGTAGGAACGGTGGTGAAACTAATCTCATCGGCAGTGAAAGTCTTGAGGATAGAGAATGGATAGCCATCCCTCAACACTACTTGGTTAGCTGTCTTCCCTTTCACCACGTTGCTATTCTCCAACCCTGAAGGAACATCCTGTGTCTCTCCAAGGTAATACAACACATTGGGATTGGCAGAGGGTGTAATGGTGGAGATGTCCGTGGCATCGGTGATATCCACTGCTACGGCATTGTCATCAATTATCACCGTCTCCGTAGGTGCCACGGCTTGATGGGTGCCATCGCCATACCAAGTGATGACAGCTGGCAAGAATGTCAAGGCTGACGTGGTATAAAAGTTGGTAGAAGTCTTACCTTGCTCCTCAATTCTTAGGTCATATTTAGTGCCATATTTCAAATCCTTAAACCGCAACGGGAGTTCAATGGTGCCATTGGCTGGTATCATCACATCCACATTTTGAGAAATGGCATTGTCTTGATAAGTTTTATATCGAGGGTCATAATTCCATGAAGTTGCCGACATGCTATCCCACTCCCTTAACCACACCGTTAAACTCATGGTGACTGGGAAAGCGTTGGGATTGACAATGTTTGTAAAAGTTATATCCAAAGTATTTCCATAGATGGAATGGATGCCATTAATTGATCCTGCATAATTCCTATCAATTGATATATTAACATTACCTCTTGTAATCTTTACTGGAGTAATAGAGACATTGGTAATGGTGAACGTTGTCGTACCTATTACATTCGAACCATCCTCATCTGTGGCAATCCAAATGTTATACGTACCTTCCTCTGTAGGTGTGAACGGCAAATTAACCGTCACTTCATCATTCTTACCGAGATTTGCCCTTGCAGAATATAATGTCGAACCCATGTTCGAAGAAGTACTGGCAAAAAGATATACATCACCCAAGAATCCTTCCTCATCACTTAAATTGGTTATAGTCGCCTTGACAACTTGCTCATAGTCTTTCTGTCCATTGCCATAGAATTCAAAATCTGATACTTGTAGATTTGACTCATTGGAATGACAGGTCGCTACTATTCCTGAATTTGAATAAATCACATTGGCGTATAGCGACGGTTCATATTGACATACTTTCCATATATCCTCGCCATTCAACCCATAAATGGGTACCACTTTGTATGTGCCATAGCCTAATCCTTGATTCTCAAAGTCTGATACAGAGAGACCAAAAGTCCGAGAAGTACTTGAACGGTTACCAAGGGAGGCAGGGGTATGTCTCACGTTAAACTCCTTGAGGAAAGTCATATTCCCATCTTCATCGATACATCCCAATCCATAATAATATGAACCGCCTAAACCAGACTGGT
>JAFYZV010000032.1 GCA_017548525.1 Prevotella sp. | reverse complement strand
TACTTATGGCCAATTATTATGATTTCGACAAAAAAGAAGGGGATGCGCTATATGGATGCTTAAAAAACTGCATTGATGAGAAAAATATCATAAAGTTGGATTTCCATAAGTTTTGGGAAAAACATAAAGAGGAAAAAATGTGCCGTGACTTGTTTCACCTGTCATGGTGCTATATCAACTACCTGCATGTCGGAAATAATATTCTAGTACCATCTCTTGGCTATCCTGAGTTGGACAATGAAGCACTTGTCCAAATACGAAACGCTTTTAGCACTAATGCAGAAAAAACTGAAATTAAAACAATAAATGTGGATATGACTCACATCGTTTCTGATGTGAACGAATTTACTAACTCAGGCGGTGCTCTCAATTGTTTGACATGGACAATAAAAGCATAGTGTGTTTATATTGAGATAATATTGAATACAAATATCATTATAGCATTCTGGTAACTGAACTATAATTAAAACTCATTCCTCCATGCTTAATCGCCATTCTCGATTAAGCATTTTTTTCCTTTTTTTGCTTGTATAAGAATTATTTGTTATATTTGCAATCAGAATGGACTTGAATAGTAAACACGATGAAACATCCCTTATGGTCTGATGAATACTGGCTATTGCTCATGCAACTGTACTTGAAGAAGCCCATGGGCGTGAAGCCTCTCTATTCCAAGGCGATGGTCAACTTGGCATTGGAGTTGCACATTCCCCCTCAGTTTTTGTATGAGCAGAGCTTTCGCTTGCGTAGTATCGACACGCCGAGATTGGAGAAGTTGTGGGAGACATACGCTGACAATCCCAATAAGTTACGTCGGGCGGTTCGGTTGTTGCGGTCGCGTCAAGGCTATGGCAACGCTGGTGAGTTTTATGATGGTGTAGAGGTGAATGAGTCGTTTGAGAAAGACTTCAAGCCCATCGACTCCGAGACGGGCCTCACACCCTTGATGCTCATCTTGGTTCTCGACTTATATTTTAGGCTTACGCCTCCCGTGATGATTGCTGACACGCCAGAGATTGTGGAACTTGCCAAGTTGATGGGTGTGAGTCCACGGTTGGTGGTGGAGGTGATGGAAGCATACCAAGGCATAGACCCTTACTTGAGGCGTGCGGAGGTGAGCCAAGTGCCTTATCAAGATGCGCTCAAGCAGGTGTGGAATCGCTTTGGCAATGACAACCCGCAGAAATTGGCGGCACAGGCGGCGCAGATGAAAGAATATTTCAAATGAAGAACTCGCAGACTTTAGAACAGACAGCCAAGCAAGAGCTCAAGCAACGGCAACGGCTCTCGCAACAACAGATGTTGCAAGTGAGGCTTATCGGCATGTCTGTTGCCGAGTTGGAGGAGAAGGTGAAAGCCGAAATATATGATAATCCCGCCTTGGAAACCGCTGCTCCCACCGAGGATGGAGAGGGCGAGTTGGAATCTACCATCAACGGATTGGATGGGGGAGACATGCGAGATACAGACGGCGATGATCGTGACGAGGGTTACGAACAAGCCTTGGAGGAAATCGGATTGGAGGAGGAAATGTCAGGAGGATCGCGTTCTGGCAGAGTGTTGGATGAGGATTATGTGGAACCTGTCTATGGTAATGTCACGTCTTTTCATGATAGCTTGAAGGAGCAAATGGGCGAGGAAAACCTTACTGATACCCAACGTTATGCCTTGGAATACCTCATCGGGTCGCTTGACAATGATGGCTATCTGCGTAAGAATCTTGAGGACATCAGCGACGAGTTGGCTATTTACCATAATATTGACATGTCTGTGAACGAATTGGAAACGGTTTTGCATGTTCTCCAGTCGTTTGACCCTCCAGGCATCGGTGCGAGGTCGTTACAAGAATGCTTATTGATACAGATAGATAGGAAGAGTGAAGAATTGAATAACGAGAATGATTTTTCTCGCTCCTCACTTTATTCATTGTCAAGGTTGGTCGTGACAAAATATTTCGATGAATTTCTCAAGAAGCATTGGGAGAAGATTCGCGTCTCTTTAGGTGTTTCTGAAAGTAAGATGGAAGACCTACAACGAGAGATTCGCCGACTGAATCCCAAGCCAGGATCAGCGATGGGAGAGAGTGTGGGGAGGAGTCTCCAACAGATAACGCCAGATTTCTTGGTGCATACGTCGGAGGATGGAAGCATCACTTTTTCTTTGAATGATGTCGATGTGCCAGACCTGAAAGTTTCGCCCGATTATCTGAACGTGATGGGCGAATACAAGAATGATAAATCGAAATTGACCCGTGCGGAGAAAGAGAGTCTCGCCTTTTATGAGGATAAAGTTAGCAAGGCGCAAGGGTTCATTGATGCCATCAAGCAACGCCGATTGACGCTACAGAAAACGATGAAAGCCATTATCGAGTGGCAGCGCAAGTATTTCCAAGAGGGGGATGAGGCAGATTTGAAGCCCATGATCTTGAAGGACATTTCAGAGAAAACGGGTTTAGACATCTCCACCATCTCTCGTGTGAGCAACGAGAAATACGTACAGACCAATTGGGGAACGTTCCCTTTGCGGCATTTCTTTAGTGACGGGTACGTGACGGAGGATGGAGAGGAAACTTCTACTCGCAAGATAAAATTGTTGTTGAAGGAACTCATCGACAAAGAGACAAAAAACAAGCCATTGAGTGATGATGCCTTGGCAGCGGCGATGAAGGATTTAGGTTATCCTATTGCCCGTCGCACCGTTGCCAAGTATCGTGAGCAGATGGGTATTCCCGTGGCACGATTGAGAAAAGAATGAGGAATGGTGAATTGAAAAAAGACTGGTCGATAGTGTTGGCAAGGTTTGTCAGCATAGTGTTTACGCCGTTCTATCTGCCGATGGTGGGATTGTTGGCATTATTTGTGTTCAGCTATTTGAGCTTATTTGCTTGGCAATACAAGTTGTCGATATTGGTTGTTGTGTATGTCTTCACGATATTCCTACCCACTTATCTCATTCATCTTTATCGTCGGTATCAGGGGTGGAGTCCAATTGAGTTGGGTATGAAGGAACGACGTGCAGTTCCATACGTGATTTCCATCCTTTGCTATTTTGGATGTTATTATTTTCTCAATTCCGTTCACGTCCCTCATGTCATTGGTGGAATTGTGGTGGTGGCATTGGTTATCCAAGTGGTTTGTGCCATTATCAATGTGTGGTGGAAGATTTCCACGCATACGGCAGCCATTGGTGGTGTAGCGGGGGGATTAGTGGCATTCTCATTTAAGTTTGCTTTCAATCCCGTATGGTGGCTTTGCTTCGTTTTGTTGCTTGCAGGGATGGTTGGTACGGCAAGGATGATTTTGAGGCAACACTCATTGCGAGAGGTTGTTGTGGGATTCCTCATAGGGTGGATTTGTGCATTTTATATGATATTAAAGTTTTGAAAGGACATCGTGATGAAACCTATTGTAAGTGTAATCATGGGCAGTACGAGTGACTTGCCAGTCATGGAGAAGGCGTGTAAATTTCTGGATGATATGAAAATCCCGTTTGAGGTGAATGCCTTGTCTGCTCATCGTACCCCCGAGGCGGTGGAGAGTTTTGCCAAGAGTACAAAGGGAAGGGGCATTCGGATAATCATTGCAGGTGCTGGAATGGCGGCGGCTTTACCAGGGGTAATTGCTGCTAATACCACCTTGCCCGTGATAGGTGTGCCTATCAAAGGGATGTTGGATGGCTTGGATGCTTTGTTGTCTATCGTTCAGATGCCCCCAGGTATTCCCGTTGCCACGATGGGGATAAATGGTGCAATGAATGCTGCCATCCTTGCCGTGGAGATGCTTGCCCTCGCCGATGAGGGCATTGCCCAAAGGTTGGATGATTATAAGTCTGGTTTGGGTGATAAGATTGTGAAAGCGAATCAAGAATTATCAGAAATGAAATATGAATACAAGACCAATTGAGACTTCCTATTACCATCGGCGTAAGTCATCAGTGGTGAGAGTGGGAAACGTCTTGATGGGTGGTGACAATCCTATCCGTGTCCAGTCGATGACTACGACTAACACCAATGACACCGAGGCGTGTGTGGCACAGGCAGAACGCATCATCCTCGCTGGTGGTGAGTTGGTACGGCTGACCACTCAAGGGGTGCGCGAGGCGGAGAACATGAATAATATCCGTGCTGCTCTACATGCCAAGGGTTATGATACGCCTTTGGTGGCTGATGTGCATTTCAATCCCCATGTGGCTGATGTCGCTGCCCAATATATAGAAAAGGTACGTATCAACCCTGGTAACTATGTGGACCTTGCCCGCACATTCAAGCATTTAGAATATACAGATGAGGAGTATGCGGCAGAGTTGAGGAAGATTGATGAACGACTGATGCCATTCATCGAGATTTGCAAGCAGCATCATACTGCTGTCCGTATAGGCGTGAACCATGGGTCGCTCTCCGACCGCATCATGTCTCGATATGGCGATACGCCAGAGGGAATAGTCGAGAGTTGTATGGAATTTCTGCGTATCTTCAAAAGAGAAAGGTTTGATGATGTTGTCATCAGCATTAAGGCTTCCAATACGGTGGTGATGGTGCGTAGCGTCCGTTTGCTCGTCGAGGCGATGGATAAAGAAGATATGCACTATCCTTTGCACCTTGGTGTCACCGAGGCGGGAGAAGGCGAGGATGGCCGTATTAAGAGTGCGGTGGGGATTGGTGCCTTGTTGACGGAGGGCATTGGTGATACGATTCGTGTTTCGCTTAGTGAGGAACCAGAGGCAGAGATTCCCGTGGCACAGCAATTGGTGGATTTAATCGATGAAAGTGCCGAGTTGAGGGCAAAAGCTTTAAAATCGATAGTTGATGATACTGTGACCCTCTGTCTACATGAGGCAGATTGGCAGACACTACAATTGAAAGCCGCCATGGCTGTAGGAGCCATTTTCATTGATCAGAAGGCACATCAACTTGTAATCTCCAATGATGGTTTTGATAAAGGTAAGTTGGTGGAATTGGCTGATGCCATCTTACAAGCTGCTCGCATCAAGTTTACGAAGACCGAATATATCTCTTGTCCAGGATGTGGACGGACGCTCTACAACCTTCAAGATACCATTGCCCGTATCAAGGAAGCCACCCGTCATCTTGTCGGATTGAAGATAGGCATTATGGGATGTATCGTGAATGGACCTGGCGAGATGGCTGATGCCGATTACGGCTATGTGGGTGCAGGTCCAGGCAAAATCTCACTCTATCGCAAAAAAGAATGTGTGGAAAAGAATATTCCCGAAGAAGAAGCTGTAGAACGGCTATTATCATTAATCCAACAAGATAGAAACAATTAATATTCCCCTATAACCCCATTTGTCCCATAAACCCTATAATTAATAATCATGGAACTCAAGACAAAATACACCGCATCGCCCGACCGCTATATGAGTAGCGAACAAATGTATCGCCGTTGCGGACGTTCAGGAGTGTTACTCCCCAAAATCTCTTTGGGTTTTTGGCATAACTTCGGAGGTGGCGACCCATACGAGCGTAGTCGTGCTATCACGCATTATGCCTTTGACCATGGTGTAACCCATTTTGACCTTGCCAACAATTATGGACCGCCCTACGGTTCTGCCGAGGAGACGATGGGGAGGTTGATGGAAGATGACTTCAAACCTTATCGTGACGAATTGTTTATTGCC
>JAFYZV010000031.1 GCA_017548525.1 Prevotella sp. | reverse complement strand
GTTAAGGCGGACGGCAATTATTGCGACCTCGTTATGATTAACGGGCGGAGTCGCAAGATGACATTCCAATTGCATCATTTCGAGGACAATTTCAAGTTATTGCAGAATGCCCATGAGTTCATACGTGTGGGGCGGAGCTTGATTGTAAACAGACAATATGTGCAAGTCATCGATTTGTTGGAACAAACCATCATCTTTGGAGGAAAGCACATTGTCAGAGGGACGAGAGTTGACTATCCTAACGGACAGACCACGGCAACCCTACGGAATGGGCAAGACATCTACACGGTCAAAGTGTCGCGTGATGCGCTGAAAGTCTTGAAGGAACAGTTGGAAACTACGAATTGAAACGAGAGCGATATGGACGACATACATGACATGAACAGACAAGAGCCTGAGATTCCTGAATTCACCATTGAGCATGATGACGAATCAAGAGAGGAAACATACAACGCTCCCAAAGTGCCAAAATGGAAACGCTGGCTTTATGGGCTATCCATGTTATTGGGACTGTTGGCACTCATGTTCCTGGCATTATTCGCTTACAAGAGATGGGCATATTATCACCATATCGGCGTACCCATCACTACCTCACCCCAAGAGAACATCGACAAGCTAAAGCAACCCATCCGAGAGGAAACAGCTGAAGTCGTCTTGACACACGACAGCATCCTTGGGGTAGCCCTTGATTTATACGCCATCCACGGTCTCCGTGCCAGCATCGAGTTTGAAGAGCCAGACACCACAGACCATTCCGTGTTTCTCTATTGCCGCTCTGCCGACCACACGCCTGACGGCAAATACCTTGGGTCGCTGGTTGCCGAGGGGAAAGAATTGCAGAGTGACCGTACCCGCTTGGGCTATATGGCAATGGCAGACGGGAGGATGGTTATTGGCATCAGCAGGAGTGAGAAGGTGAAAGGCTATGTGATGGAACGTGGCGGCTCCTTCTTCCGACAATTCATCTTGGTAAGTGGCGGAGTCATCCCACCCCGTTTCTATTTGCACGGTAAGGTGGAACGGCGAGCCATCGGACGGATGGGCAACACATTATATTATATTGCTACCCGCCATAAGGAGACGCTTTGGGACTTTGCCGATGCCATACGGGAATATGGTTTCATTGATGCCATCTACATCACGGGCGGCAACAACCATCATTTCTATCGCACCCTCGACGGCACTCCACATGACATTGGTAACGTGAAAGTGGACACTTTGAGGAAAAATACCGACATCATTCCATGGTTGATTTTTAGACGAAACCCATAGACACGCCACCTCATCAAAAAGTCATTATATTTTTTCCGATTGTTAAAATAAATGATTATCTTTGCAAACAAATAGGTTTTCTATTCATTACAGTCTCTTAAAGCCCTTCATGACTCTAAAGACAAAAGAACGTCAAAGATATTCAAACAACCTAATAAACAACATGAAGAAACTTTTTATTATTTCTCTTGTAGCATTCTCATGCACAACATCGCTTTTGGCGCAAGATGCCATTGTGACAATCCATGCTGACAAAGGCACTCAGAAAATCAACAAGGAGATTTACGGACAGTTTGCTGAACACCTCGGTACGTGTATCTATGGCGGACTATGGGTTGGTCCAGAGTCGAATATCCCTAACACGCAAGGTTATCGTAACGATGTGTTGCAAGCATTGAAAGACTTGCAAGTACCCGTTTTGCGCTGGCCGGGCGGATGTTTTGCAGACGAATATCATTGGATGGATGGTATCGGTCCACGCGATAAACGTCCCAAGATGCAAAACAACAACTGGGGAGGAACGATTGAAGACAATTCCTTTGGTACGCATGAATTCCTGAATCTTTGCGAATTGCTTGGTTGTGAACCATACATCAGCGGTAATGTAGGTTCGGGTTCCGTAGAAGAATTGGCCAAATGGGTAGAATATATGACCTCTGACGGTGAAACGCCCATGGCTAAGTTGCGCAGGGAAAACGGACGCGACAAGGCGTGGAAGGTGAAATACCTCGGCGTAGGCAACGAGAGTTGGGGATGTGGCGGTAATATGCGCCCTGAATATTATAGCGACTTGTTCCGCAGATATAGTGTTTATTGTCGTAACTATGATGGAAATAAACTCTATAAGATTGCCTCTGGTGCCAGCGACTATGACTATGAGTGGACCAAGGTGTTGATGGAGAATGTCGGCAACCGCATGGATGCTGTTTCCCTCCACTATTATACCTGTAGCGGATGGAGCGGTTCGAAAGGTTCTGCAACCAACTTCAACAACGACGAGTATTATTGGACATTGGGTAAATGCTTGGAAATTGAGGACGTGATCAAGAAGCATTGCGCTATTATGGATGAGAAAGATCCTCGTAAGCACATTGCATTGCTCGTGGACGAATGGGGAACATGGTGGGACGAAGAACCAGGAACTATCAACGGACACCTCTATCAACAGAATGCCATGCGTGATGCTTTGGTGGCTGCCGTGTCCTTGAACGTGTTCCACAAATACACCGAGCGCGTGAAGATGGCCAACATCGCACAGATCGTGAACGTATTGCAATCCATGATCCTTACCGATACGAAAGGTACTGGTCACATGGTACTCACTCCTACCTATCACGTATTCAACATGTATAAGCCCTTCCAAGAGGCCACCTATCTCCCACTCGACTTGTTCTGCAAAAACATGAAAGTGCGCAAGGAGATGCGCAAGGACTTCGACGAGATCAAGGAAGACACCTATCGTACACTTCCCCTCGTG
>JAFYZV010000255.1 GCA_017548525.1 Prevotella sp. | reverse complement strand
CATCGAACATGCTGCTCATATTCGTTACGTTTTGTGTGTCGAAGTTGCTCACATTGAGGCTTGTCAATCCACTGCAATAATAGAACATTTTAGACATATCCGTAACATTGCTCGTATTGAAGTTGCTCAAATCAAGGTTGGTCAATCCTCTGCAATGATCGAACATGTATGACATATCAGTAACTTCAGAAGTGTTAAGATATTGTAACCCCTCTATACATTGTAAATAATAACACCCAGAAAACCATGACTTCGTAGTTGTTGGTCGAGCATGTGCGAATGAGCTATCGAAAATAACCGCAGTTATGTTTATGTTCCATGAGCCCCAATTGTCATTCATACCATACACGGTTCCCTCCCTTGTAGCCTTATTGTCATCATGATAGAAAGTCAACGTCTTGCCATCCGTAGATTTGACGACATACGCCTCTGCCGCCCAAAGGGCGTTCATTGTAGAGGCCAATAATGCGATAATTGTCAATACTTTTTTCATAATTGTTTGGTTTTAAATTGTTATAATTTTTGGGACAAAGTTAGGAAAAAGACAAACACCATGCAAACGGCAGTTTGCGCACACATGGTCGTTTGCCCGTTTTGGCGTGGTCATTTGGTTGAAAATCATGGTCATTTGTCATGAAATTCTTTGATGGCATTGGTTGACGGTTAGTACTATCTTTCACTTTTGGCAGGATTAGCACTAACGTTGGGGCATAACAAAAGCGCAGACCCGCCATATTTCCTGCCAGGCCTGCGACAGCCCCTATATCTTAATGGTGAAGTCTGCGCTTGAAGCGCAGCTCCTTAAGATATAGGTTTGCTCTATAAATCCCTTTCGAGGTCGCAGTTCGGCAGGAAAATTTGAGCAAATAAGATATGTATGTTCTATTGAACAATACGGCAACAAATATACGAAATAAAATCGAATTACCGCATTCCCCTGCCGAATTATTCCCTAAAAATGCAAGAAAATCTGTATGGATATTGGAAAACGCATTAAAAATGATGGAAATTGATGGCAAAATGAAATAAATTGCTTATCTTTGCGCCGTAACAAACAATCACATTATGGCACAAGTATCAATGACCGTCCGCATGGACTCCAACCTAAAGGCATCCTTCGATGAGCTCTGCGCCCAGTTTGGCATGAGCGCGAATGCCGCAATGAACATCTTTGCCAACGCCGTGGTGCGTCAACGCAAGATTCCGTTTGAGATTAAGGCATCAGAACCAAAAGCTTATACACGAGGTTTGGAGGCATTCCGTGCCCTTAGGACACAGGCACAGGAGAATGGGCTTCAAGACATGACGCTCGACGAAATCAATGAAGAAATTAGGTTAGCCCGTGAAGAAAGGGCAGACAAAGCGAACAAGCTATGATTTATGCCGTTATTGACACCAATGTACTCGTCTCAGCATTATTTACTAACAACATCGAGGCGGCAACTGTCAAAGTGCTTGAGGCGATGCTTCACGGAAGAATCATCCCATTGTATAACGAGGAAATCTTTGACGAATACGAAGATGTACTGAATCGTTCAAAGTTTCACTTCTCCAAAGCACTGGTTGACCAATATCTTGAAATCATCTACGAAAGGGGAATACTGTGTGAACGGGTGTTAAGCAGTGAATATTTCCCCGACCCCAAAGATGTTGTATTCTATGAGGTTGCCCTGTCAAAAGACGATTCCTATTTGGTGACGGGCAACATCAAGCATTTCCCTAAAAGCCCTATTGTCGTCACCCCTGCAGAGATGATGCAGATTCTTGAGCGAGATGGCTTGTAATGAGTGCTATTCGTGTTCGTTTAATAAATGTTGAAAAATGCGGACAAAATGACATTCGGGAAAATTTGCGAAATAGAAAAACCAAGCACGATGGGTCTTTAACAATTCACAACGAATAGTTTCGTTTAGTTGCATATATGCAATTATCGAATGTGAGTTATTATTCGTATTTAGCCAATACGTGGATTTAACGTTATTTGTGCGGCAGTTATAGTCGATAACTCTAAGTGTTATGGCCTCTAATTGCATACTAAATATTGTGAAAATGCCCCATTTATGGGCATCGAACCACCTCTTTTCTTGTCTCCGAAATCTCCCTTTTCTCCTTTCTCATTGATAATCAGTACTTTACGAAACGTGCCATTTTGCCCCGTATTTTCACCCAAGTCCGTCCTCGTTGCAAAAAGTGGCAGCCATTTGCGCCCATTTTGTGATAAATATTTGACAAAAACAAATCAATAAGAATGTGATTGAGAGAAAGACGTAATTGTGTTTATTCTTTTCATGTTTTACTGCAAAATATTCGGTTATATTAAAAAAAAGTAGTAATTTTGCACGGATTATCGAAAATCAACAAATAACATAATGAATATTTCATATCAATGGCTGAAAGAATATGTAGACTTCAGCCTTACCCCACAACAGACGGCAGAGGCATTGACATCCTGCGGTCTTGAGGTGGGTTCATTGGAAGAGGTGCAAAGCATCAAGGGTGGACTGAAAGGATTGTATGTGGGGAAGGTTCTCACGTGTGAGATGCATCCCAATTCCGACCATCTTCATGTCACGACGGTAGACCTCGGCAAGGGCGAGGCGCAACAAATCGTATGCGGTGCGCCCAATGTTGCCGCAGGGCAGAAGGTTATCGTGGCAGACTTAGGTTGTGTGTTATACGATGGTGACAAGGAGTTTGTCATCAAGAAGTCGAAGCTGCGCGGTGTGGAGTCGAATGGCATGATTTGCGCCGAAGATGAGATTGGTGTTGGCAATGACCATTCGGGCATCATCGTGTTGCCCGAGGACGCAGTGGTGGGCACTCCCGCCGCCGAGTATTACCACTTGGAGAGCGACTGGGTGATAGAGATAGACATCACCGCCAACCGTTCTGATGCCCTCTCCCATTGGGGGGTCGCCCGCGATTTATATGCTTGGTTGGTGCAAAACGGTTATGAGACATCGTTGCACCGTCCCGATTGCGAGGCATTCCAAGTAGACAACCACGACTTGCCCATTGATGTGGTCATTGAGAACACCGAGGCTTGCAAACGGTATGTTTGTTTGAGCGTGACCGATTGCGACGTGAAGGAGAGTCCCGAGTGGTTGCAAAACAAATTGAAGGTTATTGGCCTTCGTCCTATCAACAATATCGTAGACATCACCAACTATATCATGATGGCATACGGACAGCCCATGCACTGCTTTGACGCAGACATGGTGACGGGTCATCAGATTGTGGTTCGGACGCAGCCAGAGGGTACGAAGTTCGTCACGCTCGATGGCGAGGAACATACTTTAGGCGAACATGACCTGAGCATCTGCAATGCCGAGGAGCCGATGTGTATTGCCGGTATCTTTGGTTGCAAGGGCAGTGGTACGTATGAGACGACACGCAACGTGGTGTTGGAGGCCGCCTATTTCCATCCCACTTGGATTCGCAAGAGTGCCCGCCGCCACGGCTTAAGCACCGATTCCAGTTATCGTTTCGAGCGCGGCATTGATCCCAACGGTACGGTGTATGCGATGAAGCAAGCCGCCATTTTGTGCAAGAAATTGGCAAACGGCAAAGTGAGCATGGAGATTAAGGATGTCTATCCCAATCCCCTACCCGATTTCAAAGTTGATTTATCGTATGACTATGCACATCAATTGATTGGCAAGGAAATTGGTAAAGATACCATCAAGAGCATCGTCACTACCCTTGGTATGACCATCGATGCGGAAGACGAGAACGGCATCAGCCTGACTGTCCCCGCCTATCGTGTGGATGTACAACGCCCCTGCGACGTGGTGGAAGACATCCTTCGCATCTATGGATATAATAATGTGGAGATTCCCCAGCAGTTGAAAGGCTCCTTGACCGTGCAAGGTGAGCAAGACAAAGACCATCGTCTGCAAGACTTGGTGAGCGAGCAGTTGGTAGGTTGTGGCTTCAATGAGATTCTCAACAACTCGTTGACCAAGACTTCCTATTACACGGGACTGAATGTGTACACCGAGGAAACCACCGTTAAGGTGATGAACCCATTGAGTGCCGACCTTGGCGTGATGCGCCAGACCTTGTTGTTTGGCGGGTTGGAGAGCATCATGCGCAATGCCAACCGAAAGAATCCTAACCTGAAGTTCTTTGAGTTTGGCAATTGCTACCATTATTCCCCCGACAAGAAAGACGATGAAAACCCCATGCGAGCCTATTCCGAAGAGATGCACTTGGGACTATGGGTGACAGGTAAGCGCGTGGAAGGCAGTTGGGCGCATACCAATGAGCCGAGCAGCTATTATGAGTTGAAGGCATACGTGGAAAACATCTTTACCCGATTGGGTGTCTCTCCCAATATGCTTGTGGCAGAGAAGAGTGAAAACAACATCTTCTCCAAGGCACTCACTATCAAGAACCGAGGCGGAAAAGTCTTGGCAGAGATGGGCATCATCGCACGGAAGTTGCAAAAAGATGCCGACATTGCCAACGAGATATACTTTGCAGACATCCACTGGTCTGCCGTGATGAAAGCCATCCGCAAGAACAAGGTAGAGTATTTTGAGATTTCCAAATATCCTGCCGTGAGCCGCGACTTGGCTTTGTTAATCGACAAGGATGTGGAGTTTGCCCAAATCGAGCAGATTGCCCGCCAGAGTGAGAAGAAACTATTGAAGAAAGTAGAACTCTTTGACGTGTACGAAGGCAAGAATCTGCCTGATGGCAAGAAGAGCTATGCCGTGAACTTCATCCTGCAAGACGAGGAAAAGACGTTGAATGACAAGCAAATCGAAGCTATCATGAATAAGTTGATAGCCAATCTGAAGAGCAAGTTAAACGCAGAACTTAGATAATTGAAGATTGAAAATTGAAGATTAAGCATTAACAATTAAGTATTATAAATATGGGAAGAGCATTTGAATATCGCAAAGCAGCGAAACTAAAGAGATGGGGCCACATGGCCAAGACATTCACTAAGATCGGCAAACAGATTGCCATTGCCGTGAAATCTGGCGGTCCAGACCCCGACATGAACCCCACCCTCCGTGCTATCATTGCCAACGCCAAGCGCGAGAACATGCCGAAGGACAACATCGAGCGTGCTATCAAGAATGCTATGGGTAAGGACCAGAGCGACTACAAGGAAGTGACTTACGAGGGATATGGTCCTCATGGCATTGCCATCTTTGTTGAAACCTTGACCGACAACACCACTCGCACGGTGGGCGATGTGCGCTCGGTGTTCAACAAGTTTAACGGCAACCTTGGAACGCAGGGTAGCCTCTCGTTCCTCTTCGACCACAAGAGCGTGTTCACGTTTAAGAAGAAGGACGGGATGGACATGGACGAGTTTATCCTCGACTTGATTGACTATGGCGTGGAAGACGAGTTTGACGAGGATGAAGAGACAGGCGAAATCACCATCTATGGCGACCCCAAGAGTTTCGGAGAAATCCAAAAGCACTTGGAGAGCGAGGGTTATGAGGTGACAGGAGCCGAGTTCACCCGCATCCCCAACGACCTCAAGGACGTGACACCCGAGCAGCGCGAGACCATCGACAAGATGATTGAGCGGTTGGAAGACTTCGACGACGTGCAGACGGTGTACACCAACATGAAACCCGAGTAAGCCATGAAGCAAGTCTTCTATAAGACACAAGGTACGTGCAGCCAGTTCATTGAAGTCTCGTTGGATGATGACAACATCATCCAGGATGTCAAATTCATTGGCGGATGCAACGGTAACCTCAAAGGGGTTTGCTCCCTCATCAAGGGGCAAAAGGCAGAGGCTGTCGTTGAAAAGTTGCAAGGCATCACGTGTGGCAGCAAGCCCACGAGTTGCCCGGACCAACTGTCACGTGCCTTGATGCAAGCCATGTCACAAAAATAAACACGGAGGGAGAGGATGGTCAGACCAGAAGATGTCATGCAAGTCAAGGCTTTCGCCCGTCAGGACGGTGCTTTCTTGGCGTTGTTGTGGATTGTCAGCTTTGCCTGTGTCATCTACTCCCCACAATCTACTCTTGGCAGCCTTCTCGCCATCGCCACCCCATTCATGGTGGGTTGGCGACTGACGGCATTCCGCAATGATGCCCTCGATGGGGTCATTTCGTTCCGTCGGGGGTATTTGTACTCCGTCTATACGTTCTTTTATGCATCGCTCATCTTCGCTTGCACGCAATTCATCTACTTCAAGTTCATGGATCATGGTCGGTTTATGGGTGTCATGAATAATGCCATGCAGTCCGTTATCCCTATCTATGAGCGGGGTGGTATGAATATAGAAGAGATTAAGCAAGCCATGGAAGCCATGTCGAACCTCTCCCCTATCCAATGGGCTTTCATGTTCATGATGCAAAACATCGTGATTGGCATCAGCAGCAGCATCTTCATAGCCTTGGTCTGTGCCAAGCGAGCAGCAACAAAAGCATAAATACACATTATTTATATTATATATGGACATATCAGTTGTCATTCCCCTCTACAACGAAGACGAGTCTCTACCCGAACTATACGAGTGGATTCACAACGTGATGGAAGCCAACAACTTCACTTTTGAGGTCATTTTCGTGGATGATGGGTCTACTGACGATTCGTGGAAAATCATCGAAGAGATGCAACGACAGCAACCCAATCATGTCAAGGGAATCAAGTTTCGCCGCAACTATGGGAAGAGTCCTGCGCTCTTTTGCGGATTCAAGGAGGCACAGGGCGATGTTGTTATCACAATGGATGCCGACCTTCAAGACTCCCCCGACGAGATTCCTGAATTGTATCGCATGATTAAGGAGGATGGTTACGATCTCGTTTCGGGCTATAAGCAGAAACGTTATGACCCCATTTCCAAAACCCTGCCCACCAAATTGTTCAATGCCACCGCCCGCAAGGTGAGCAGCATCAAGAACCTTCACGACTTCAATTGCGGGTTGAAAGCCTATCGTAACGACGTGGTGAAAAACATTGAGGTCTATGGTGAGATGCACCGATACATTCCCTACCTCGCCAAGAATGCGGGGTTTGACAAGATTGGAGAAAAGGTTGTCCACCATCAGGCACGGAAATACGGCACGTCGAAGTTTATGGGATTGAACCGTTTTGTCAATGGCTACTTGGACTTGCTTACGCTGTGGTTTCTCAGTACCTTCGGCAAGAAGCCCATGCACGTATTCGGTTTCTTAGGGTCTATTATGTTCTTCATTGGTTTCATGGCGGTCATCATTATTGGCGCGGGTAAGTTATATTGCCTTGCCAACGGCATTCCACAACGATTGATCACCAGTTCTCCGTGGTTCTATATCGCCCTGACCACTATGCTCATCGGTACACAGTTGTTCTTGGCGGGATTCCTTGGCGACCTCATCAGTCGCTCGTCGAGTAGTCGCAACGACTATCAGATAGAGAAATCGATTTGACATCATGTGAGCTGAAGGATGAATCGAGGCAACCAGACACGAAAAAGACGTTGGACGAAAGAGATCTCGCCCCTCATCATGATGATGGTGTTCCCTGCCCTATTCGTCTTTCTTTCTGCTTGTTCATCAATTGATTGTCCCTTAAACAATCAGGTCTATTCCACTTACAAGCTTGCTGGCAACGTCTCGATACTTGAAGATACGTTATCCATTTCCACAACGAAAGTAAGCGGAGTAGACTCTGTACTAATCAACCTCGATGCCCATATTGATAGTTTCACCGTCCCAATGAGTTACCAAGGGAAGGAAGATGTATTATATTTCCAAATTGGAAGTCCATCGGGATATAATACCATTGACACCGTGAGGGTGCAGAAACTTGATAAACCCCATTTTGAGTCGGTGGATTGCAATCCTTCGTTCTACCATACCATTACTGGGGTGACTCACACTCACCATCGCATAGACTCCATCGTCATCAACAATGCCAATGTCACATACAATGCGACGAAATGCCACTTCTACATCTATTTCAAGGATAATCGCTATTAGCCTCCTGCTTTTAGCACCGACCTTGATGCCAGCGCAATCGAAGAAGGAGATGGTCCCGTTGGAAGTGGACACGATTCCTTTCTTTCGAGGTTTTTCCGTGTCGTTCGACCTCGTGGGGTTGGCACAGATGGCATTTGGCAGCTATGGACAATATGAGGGAGCCTTGCATGTCAACCTCAAGGATAAGTATTTCCCCGTTGTAGAGATAGGATATGGTAAGGCAGATGCACATGACGATGCCACTCGACTGACGTATCGCACAGACGCGCCATACGGTCGTATTGGCTGTGACTTCAACCTCATGAAAGACAAACATGACATCAATCGGATCTATGGTGGTTTCCGCTATGCGTACACTTCCTATCGTTTTAATGTGTCGTGTCCTCCTATTACAGATCCCAACTGGGGAAATTCTTGTGAATATGGGTTGGAAAGCGTGAAAGCCTATTACCATTGGTTGGAATTTGTAGCGGGCGTAGACGCTAAGGTGTGGAGGAATTTCCGTTTGGGATGGAGCGTCAGATACAAGCGGCGATTGATCCATGATGATGGCGGTTATGGCAACAGTTGGTATGTTCCTGGCTATGGCAAACAGGGAAACTTACGCCTTGGTGGCACCTTCAACGTTACGATAGAATTCTAACCACGACATGCTTCACGAATACGGTATGAACAAGAAATCACTCCTTTGGCAACTCCCTTTCCTTGCTTTGCTTGTTATCGGCACCATTTATGTCATTCGCCAGCAACACGATATGCCCTACCAGAACGACAAGGGTTTCATATTCGGCACGGTGTACAACATCACATACCAACACGACAAAGACCTCAAGGGCGAAATCGAGAAAGTGCTGAACCAAGTAGATGCATCACTTTCGCCTTTCAATAAAAACTCCATCATCACGAAAGTCAACAACAACGAGAGCGTCAAACTCAACGATATGTTCATTGATGTGTTCTCTTTGGCAAAGACCATTTCTACAGAGACCCACGGTGCTTTCGACATCACCGTAGCCCCATTGGTCAACGCATGGGGATTTGGGTTTAAACACGACATCACTCCCACAGCTGAAGTCATCGATAGTCTACGCCAATTGATTGGATTTGACAAAGTGAAATTGGTGAAAGGAAAGGTTGTCAAGACTGACCCGCGCATTACTCTTGATGGTAGTGCCATTGCAAAAGGCTATGGTTGTGATGTGGTGGCTCGTCTCCTTCGTTCCTATGACATCAAGAATTATATGATAGAGATAGGTGGTGAGGTGGTGACTTGTGGCATGAGTCCAAAACGTCTACCATGGAAAATCGGTGTGACGAAACCCACCGAGGACACCCTCAACACCAACCAAGAATTGCAAACCGTATTGAATGTCACCGACAAGGCAATGGCAACAAGTGGTAACTATCGCAATTTCTACTATAAGAACGGGAAACGGTATGCACACACCATCGACCCCAAGACGGGATATCCCATCCAGCACAACATCTTGTCAGCAACGGTGCTTGCTCCCTCTTGCGCCATGGCAGATGCCTACGCCACGTCTTTCATGGTTTTAGGATTGAAAGAATCTCAGAAGATTTTGGAGGCACATCCCGAACTGATGGCATATTTCATTTACGCTGATGAAAAAGATGGTAGCAATGCCGTATGGTATTCACCATCCATGAAAGGGAAGATCATTGAATAGCGAATACAACATATACGACAAAATCCTTGAACTTCCCTTATTCCAAGGGTTGAGCAAGTACGAACTCGAAAGCATCGTGGGCCAACGGAAGTTCGGCTTTCACAAGATGGTCGAGGGGAAAACTGTCGCCAAGGAAGGCTCACCATGCCACTCCCTGCAATTTCTCCTGAACGGTATCTTGACCGTCATCACCACTGCTGATGACCACGGATATACATTAACAGAGGAAATGACTGCACCGAACATCCTCCAGCCAGAGCATTTGTTCGGTCTCTCACAACGCTATTCTCGCACTTTCATCACCAAGAGTCCTTGTAGCATCTTGGCTATCGAGAAGGACGAAGTGGTAAAACTGTCGAAGGACTCCGAAATATTCCGTATCAACCTCCTCAACATCCTCTCCACCCAAAGCCAAAAGCAGCAACGCTATCCTTGGCATTCACAGTCGTCGCAACTTGACAGACGAATCATCAAGTTTATCGAGAGGCATTGTATCCGTCCCGCTGGTCCAAAGCAACTGAAAATCAAGATGGAACGGCTTGCCCATGAGTTGAACGATAGCCGCCTGAATATCTCCCAGGCACTCAACATGATGGAAAGTCAAGAGCTTGTCATCTTGCACCGTGGATGTATTGAAATCCCCGCCTTTGAGCGGCTAATTATGTAAGATACGTTAAAAATAGCCACCATATTTAACTTAATCTGATTAAAATTGTTACATTTGCAAGTTTCCTGAAAACAACATAGTATGAGCGAGAATTTACAAGAAGAGAGAAAACGAACCAATCCCTTTTTTGAGAAGTACAACACACCACACGAGACCATACCATTCGACCGTATCACGTTAGAAGACTATGAAGAGGCATTCATGGAGGGCATACGGCGTGAGGACGAGATGACTGACCTCATCGTCAACGACCCTTCTGAACCGACATTCGATAACACCATCATCCGCATAGACAAGGAGAAGCCCGATGATTACTATGACCTGTTGGACAATGTCTCCAATGTGTTCTTCAACATGCTCAGTGCCAACACCAATGATGACATGGATGACCTCGCGCAGAAGATGAGTCCCATCCTCACGAAGCATTCCAATGATGTCATGCTCAATGAGAAACTGTTTGAGAAGGTGAAGTATGTGTATGAGCATCACCGGGAGTTGACACCCGAGGAAAACATGTTGTTGGAAACCGAATACGATGGTTTCGTCAGAAGTGGTGCCTTGTTGGATGAGGCGGGAAAGGAACAATTACGCAACCTCACGGAAGAGGCAAGCCTTCTCTCCTTACAATTCTCCCAGAACTTATTGAAAGAAAAAAAGGCCTTCAAGCTACATATCACCGATGAAGCGCAATTGGATGGACTGCCAGAGACGGCAAGGCAAGCAGCGGCATTGGCAGCCAAAGAGGAGAACTTGGAAGGTTGGATTTTCACACTCGATGGTCCATCGTATTCTCCATTCATGACCTACTCCACCCAAAGGGAACTACGCAAGCAATTGTACATGGCTTACAATACATTATGTATCCACGACAATGAGGAGAACAACGAGGAAATCTGCAAGCGTTTGATCAACTTGCGACGCGAGTTGGCACAGTTACTGGGCTTTGATACCTTCGCTGACTATGTGATGAAACATCGCATGGCAACGAATGTACAAAACGTATATAAGTTGCTTGATAACCTCATTGATGCTTACAAGCCTACTGCTATCCAAGAACGCGAGGAGGTGAAAGCCATTGCGAAGGAAGATTTGGGCGACGAGGAAATGATGCCGTGGGACTCGGGCTATTATTCCCACAAGTTGCAGATGAGGAAATACAACATCGATTCGGAGATGCTGCGCCCCTATCTTCAGCTCGACAAGGTAATTGATGGAGTATTCGGCTTAGCAAACAAGCTCTATGGTATCACTTTCCAAGAGAACAAAGACATTCCCGTGTACCATCCCGACGTGAAAGCATACGAGGTATTTGACAAGGACGGCTCATATCTGGCGGTGTTCTATGCCGACTTCCATCCACGCAAAAGCAAGCAAGGCGGGGCATGGATGACCGAATATCAAGGACAATGGATAGACGATAAGGGCAAAAACAATCGGCCACAAGTGAGTGTCGTAATGAATTTCACCAAGCCGACAGAGGAGAGACCTGCCCTGTTAACCCTTGGCGAAGTGGAAACTTTCCTGCATGAATTTGGTCACTCGTTACACGGCATGTTTGCTAATACACGCTTCGAATGCCTGAGTGGTACCAATGTGTGGTGGGACTTTGTGGAACTGCCATCTCAATTCATGGAGAACTACGCCATTGAGAAAGACTTCCTTCGCACATTCGCATACCATTACCAAACAGGAGAGCCGCTTCCCGACGACCTCATCCAGCGCATCATCGACAGCCGAAACTTCATGGTGGCATCGGGATGTCTGCGGCAAGTGAGTTTCAGCTTGTTGGATATGGCATACTATACACAGAAAGAACCGTTCACAGACGATATCAAACCCTTCGAGAAAAAAGCATGGGAACGCGCCCTCATCTCCAAGCAATTACCCGATACGTGCATGACGGTGCAATTCTCGCACATCATGGCTGGAGGGTATGCAGCGGGTTATTATAGTTATAAATGGGCAGAGGTGTTGGATGCTGACGCTTTCAGCGTGTTCAAGCATGAAGGAATCTTCAACCAGGAGACAGCACAGCGATTCCGCGATTGCATCCTCTCCAAGGGAGGAACAGAACATCCCATGACTTTATACAAACGATTCCGAGGGCAGGAACCCACCATTGATGCTCTCCTTGAACGCAACGGAATCTACAAACAGTAAACAACAATGGCAGAGAGGGGCGACAAACAGAAAATGTTAGACAGGCGTTACTTGCGCATGGCAATGGTCTGGGCAGAAAACAGTTATTGCGTGCGACGCAAGGTAGGTGCTCTCGTCGTCAAGGACAAGATGATCATCAGCGATGGTTACAACGGCACACCGAGTGGATTTGAGAATATTTGCGAAGACGACAACAATGTGACCAAGCCCTATGTGCTACATGCAGAGGCGAATGCCATCACCAAACTGGCACGGAGCAGCAACAATAGCGATGGTGCTACCTTGTATGTCACCGCCTCCCCCTGTATCGAATGCGCCAAACTCATCATCCAGGCGGGTATCAAACGCGTGGTTTATGGTGAGCAATATCGCTTGGAAGACGGCATCAACCTCCTCCGCCGTGCCAATATTGATGTAAAATACATAAACATAAATACCAATGAGCCAGAATAAGACCAACAGATATATGCCCATGATACTCGCCCTGTGCGTCATCATCGGTATTCTCATCGGCACTTTCTATGCCAATCACTTTTCTGGAAACAGACTCAACATCATCAATTCAGGTAGCAATAGGCTTAACAACCTCTTGCATATAGTTGACGACCAATATGTAGACAACGTGAATATTGACTCTCTCGTTGAGAAAGCAATACCACAGATATTGTCGGAACTCGACCCCCACTCCGTCTATATTAGTGCCAAGGACGTGGAGACAACCAATGATGACCTGAAAGGTTCGTTCTCTGGCGTGGGTATTGAGTTCACCATCCGCGAAGACACCATTCACGTGCAAAACGTCATTTCCAATGGTCCGGCAGAACGCGCAGGTATCTTGGCAGGCGACAAGATTGTGACAATAGATGATGAGCCTTTCGTGGGAAAGATGGTTACCAACCAAGAAGCACAACACCGACTGAAAGGTCCGAAGGGAACAAAGGTCAAGGTGGGTGTCATTCGTTATGGTCAAAAAACCGTCCAACAGTTCAATGTCACCCGTGGGGAGATTCCTCAAAAGAGCATCGCCGCCACCTATATGATTGACAAGAACACAGGATATATACGTATCAAGAGCTTTGGCGAGACAACTTATCCCGAACTTCTCATCGCGTTGGCGCAACTCTCTCAGGAAGGATTTGACAACCTCATCATCGACCTCCGTGACAATTCGGGTGGTTATCTACAGTCTGCCGTACAGATTGCCAATGAATTTTTGCCTAAGAACAAGCTCATCGTCTACACAGAAGGACGCAAATCACCCCGCCAAGACTATCGTAGCGATGGACATGGTAGCTACCAGAAAATCCCGCTCATCGTCTTAATCAACGAAGGGTCGGCTTCTGCGGCAGAGATTTTGGCTGGTGCCATGCAAGACAACGACCGTGCCACCATCATCGGACGACGTTCTTTCGGTAAGGGACTTGTGCAGCAACAGATTGGCTTCCCCGATGGCTCGATGATTCGACTCACCATTGCCCGTTATTATACCCCATCGGGACGTTGCATCCAAAAGCCCTACACGGCAGGTGACGAGATGGGTTATGAGCAGGATATCATTACCCGGTATGAGCATGGCGAGTTCTTCTCACAAGACAGCATCAAACACACGGGTCCCACCTACCATACCAGTATCGGACGAGAGGTATATGGCGGTGGTGGAATCACTCCCGATATCTTTGTCCCAGAAGACACCATCAACATGACTTCCTATTACAAACAAGCAAGCATGAGCGGACTCATCTTGCAGTTCGCCTATACCTATACCGACGAAAACAGGCCTAAGCTGAACAACTACAAGGATTTGGATGCTCTCGCTAACTACCTCCGTAGGCAAGACATGGTAGAGAAGTTTGCCGTCTATGCCGACAAGCATGGGTTGAAACGCCGCAATCTGATGATCCAAAAGTCACACGACCTCTTGGAGCGTTATATCAACAGCCGCATCATCTATAACATGCTCAACGAAGAGTCATGGAACGAATACATCAATCAATTTGACCATGTGATCGACGAGGCATTAAAGGTGTTTAAGAACAATGCCGCTTTCCCAACAAAACCTGAGGAAGCGACAGAGGAGAATGGTAAGCAGAAGAAGGTGGCATCTGTGGATAATTCCTTCCATCGTTGGTCCATCTCACGCTACCAACGTATCATGGCTAATAGATCCTGACATCAACGATCACCAATGCCCCCACACTCTCGTTAAGGCGTTTCACCAATTGGGAACGCATCATCAAGAGGTCTTGGCGGAGGGCGGCATTGGTAATCTTAACAAAAAGGGTCTGGTTCTTGATAAATTTCTCTTGGGTATAACGGGTCACAACCGTTCCCGTCACTTGTTCCCAATTATCTATGAGGCGTTTTTGTTGCAAGGGTGTTTCCAGCCCTTGCTCTCTCAACACCATCTGGAGGATGTCATCGAGGGTCTGAACTTGTTTCCTAAACATGTTTTTCGCCCTCCTTTCGTTCCTCAATATTCCCGTCTTCCACGGAGAACAGTTTATAGTCAAACGCACTTCTTTGGAGTATTTTGTCGAGATGGTCGCGATTGGTATCGGTAATGAAAATTTGTCCAAATCCATCACCTGACACCAGTTTGACAATCTCCTCCACACGTTGGGCATCCAATTTGTCAAAGATGTCATCCAATAAGAGCAATGGTACATTGTGGGAAGACGTACGTTTCAAAAAGTCGAATTGCGCCAGTTTCAAGGCAAGGACAAAAGTCTTCATCTGCCCTTGGCTCCCTTCGCGTTTCATTTGGTAGCCACCAAGCATCATCTCCAAGTCATCCCGATGAATGCCATGCAGCGAGTAGCCAACGGCACGGTCCTTATGGCGGTCACGTTGGATAACCTCAAGCAACGGTCCGCGCTGGCAATGGGAAACATAATTCAGTGCGACATTTTCCTTGTCGCCCGATATTTGGCGGTAGACATCTTGGAATACGGGAACCAATTCGTCAACAAAAGCCTTGCGCTTGGCATAGAGCAACTCGCCATTCCGAGCCATCTCCTCCTCCCAGATGTCCATCAATGCGGGGTCGGGTTCCTCTTCTAACTTCAAGAGGGCATTACGTTGCAGCAAGGCTTTGTTGTAGTTGGCCAAAGCCTCAATATATTGATGGTCGTATTGTGAGATGACCACGTCCATCAACTTGCGCCGCTCCTCGCTTCCTCCGTCTATCAAGAGGGTGTCAGAGGGCGACACAAACACCAAGGGAATCAATCCTATATGATCAGATAGTTTCTTGTATTCCTTCTTGTTGCGCCTAAAATGTTTCTTCGTACCACGCTTCATCCCACAATAAAACACCTCTGTGTCACCCTGGTCCGAGGTATATTCCCCCTCAATCATATAGAATTCCTCGCCATGCGAAATCAGTTGTGAGTCGATGGGATTGAAGAAACTACGGCAGAAAGACAGGTAATAGACAGCATCGAGGAGGTTAGTCTTCCCCATCCCATTATCTCCGATCAGGCAATTCAACTTGGGCGACAAATCGAGATTTGCCGACTTGATATTCTTGAAGTTGAGAATCGTTACCTTTTTGAGATACATGCCTGTCTGCCAATATTCCCTGCAAAGTTAGGGGTTTTATCAGTCAAAAACGAAAAAAACTGTCTATAAATTTCAATATATGCGAGAATTTCAGTAATTTTGCGGCGATTTACGCATTTATGGAATCATAACAAAACAATCAATCATAATGGCTAACAAAAAGAAACAACAAGGAGTTATTGACGTAAACGACACCATCAACAAGTCAGAGGCATTCTTCATCCAATACAAGAAGCCCCTCTTCATCGCAATCATCGCATTGATCGTAATCATCGCAGGCTTGTTCCTCTACAAGGAATACTTCTCTGGTCCCCGCGAGGAAAAGGCAAGCACGGCTCTCGCTCGCGGACAGGAATACTTCAATTCCGAGCAGTTCGACAAGGCACTCAATGGCGACGGAGCGGGCTATACAGGATTCTTGAAGATTGCAAGTGACTTTGGAAGTACTGACGCTGGCAACCTTGCCAACCTCTACGCTGGTCTCTGCTATGCCAACCTTGACAAATGGGAAGATGCTGTGAAGTTCCTCGACAAGTACGAACCTGCCAACGATGCCATGATTAGTCCCGCTGCACTTGCCGCTTTAGGTAACGCATACGCTCATGTCAACCAACTTGACAAGGCAGTAAGCACTTTGCTCAAGGCAGCAGACAAGGCTGACAAGCAAGGAGTCGATGGTGTAAACAACAGCTTGGCACCAACCTTCCGCTTACAAGCCGCACAAATCCTGGAGTCACAGGACAAGAAAGACGAGGCTTTGAAAATTTATGAGGGCATCAAGACGAAGTATGTGAACTCCGCCCTTGTGCAAAGTCAGGAGATTGAGAAATACATCCAACGCCTCTCTTCCAAGTAAATGGCAACCGCTTTATATCGCCTCTCCGAGGAGGAATTGTCAAAAGTACCCGATGCCAGCAATATGTGCTTTGGCATCGTGGTGTCTGAATGGAATCGCGAAATTACCAGTAACCTCCTTCATGGAGCGGTAACGACGTTAGAGAAATATGGTGCCTTGCCAGAAAACATCCATGTCAAGACGGTACCAGGTAGCTTTGAGTTGATCTATGGTGCCCACCAAATGGGTCTCAATGATAGCTTTGATGCCGTCATCGTTCTCGGTAGCGTGATACGGGGTGAGACTCCGCATTTCGACTATATTTGCCAAGGGGTGACACAAGGCATCGCAAGGCTCAATGCCACCAGCAACGTACCCGTCATCTTCGGACTACTCACCACCGACACCTTGCTACAGGCACAGGAAAGAGCTGGTGGAAAGTTTGGGAACAAAGGAGAGGAATGCGCCATCGATGCTATCAAAATGGCAAAGTTTTAGCAGCACTTTACAGACATCATACACAAGGAAATCATATCAATGCCGCATGTATTGTCACATGCGGCATTTTTCCGTATCTACCACCGTGATTGTCAACGAAGAGATAATCAAAAAAACTCTGTTTGCCAGAAAGCGAAAGAATTCCGCTAAATTTGGACAAACAGAGTCAAATCATGAAAAATTAAAAGGTAATAATCCTACAAATATAAAAAGTTATTCTTTCTGGTTTTTTATGATGCAATTGTTAATAACCGTACTCTTCCAAAGACTTACGTGTTATTCTATCAAGGATTTCAGAGGTGGAACCCTCTGTGCTCACACCAGCACGTTTCGCCTGCTCCACAACGCTTTTATGAGTCATTCTATCAAGGATTTCAGAGGTGGAACCTTCTGTGCTCACGCCAGCACGTTTCCCTTGCTCCACAACGCTCTTATGAGTCATTCTGTCAAGGATTTCAGAGGTGGAACCTTCCGTGCTCACACCAGCACGTTTCGCCTGCTCCACAACGCTCTTATGAGTCATTCTATCGAGGATGTCTGACGTGGAACCTTCCGTGCTCACGCCAGCCCGTTTCCCTTGTTCCACAACGCTTTCATGTGTTTTTCTTTCGATATTATCGAGAGAAGAAAAATCATCATAGTCTTCTTCCAAAGCAGTTGTTCTCCGCTCTTTCTTTTTAAGAGTAGAAACCGAAGATTCTGATGTCATATCATAAAAGT
>JAFYZV010000254.1 GCA_017548525.1 Prevotella sp. | reverse complement strand
TGGTGTGTTTATCAATGGACAAAAAGTGATTTTCAAGGGAGTGAATCGCTATTCTTTCCGACCAGAAAGCGGTCGTACATTATCAAAGGCCAAGAACATCGAGGACGTGGAACTCATCAAGAGCATGAACATGAATGCCGTGCGCCTCAGTCATTACCCTGCTGATCCCGAGTTCTTGGATGCTTGCGATTCGTTGGGATTATACGTGGAATGCGAATTACCTGGTTGGCATTGGGCACATGAGACCATCGTGGGGAGTCAGTTGGTGGAAGAAATGGTGACTCGCGACGTGAATCATCCTTCGATTATCTTCTGGAGCAATGGCAACGAGGGCGGTTTTAACTATGAATTAGAACCCGTGTTTACGAAACTCGACCCACAGAAACGCGTGGTGCTTTATCCATGGGCAAACCGTAACGGCTTTGAAACGAAACATTATCGTTCGTGGGGAGAGACGGCAGAGTATATGCGCCAAAAGGAAATCTTCTTGCCTACGGAATTTCTACATGGACTCTATGACGGCGGACACGGAGCTGGATTGAAGGATTATTGGAACTTGATGATGTCGAATCCACGATGTGCTGGAGGATTCCTTTGGGACTTGATGGACCAAGCCGTGGTGCGTACTGACCAAAACGGGATTCTTGATTGCGTGGGGAATTTTGGTGCTGACGGTATCGTGGGGCCTCATGGGGAGAAGGAAGGATCATATTATACCATCAAGGAGATATGGAGTCCGATACAATTGGATGTGAACGAAAACCACAGCATGGTGAAAAATGCCTACAACTTCACCAATCTCAAGGACTGCCAGTTCACCTATCAATACCTCAACATGCCTAAGATGGGCGAATCAAAGGTGAGTATTGCGAGTCAAGGCACATTGGTTTCACCCGACATCAAACCCGAGGAAAGCAAGTGGATTGACATTCCTAAAGGTGAAGGAGATGTGTTAAGCATAACCGCCAAAGACCCTTACGGAGAAGAGGTGTTCACTTGGAGCAAGAAAATGAGAGGGAAATTGCCTTCGTATTGGTACAATCAACACTCCACCGTTTCAACCTCCGAGACATCCGACCAATATATTGTGACGAATGGGCAACATGTATATTTGTTCTCCAAGAAAGACGGACGGTTGGAACAAGTGAAAGTGGGAGGACGGACTTTGTCATTTGGCAATGGACCCCGATTTGTTGCGGCAAAACGGAGTGACCGTTCGCAAGACGGATTCTATAATCATGACGACAAGGAGGCATTCAAGAAGAAGACACAATATACGGAATACGTCGACCAAGGTATTTTCGATGGATTTACGTTTGAAAACGGAACGTTGGATGCCAAATACAAACACGGTAGCCTGTACAGGGTGTGTTGGCATTTCCTTGACGATGGTTCTGTCTCGGTGGAAGCATATACTTATTTCAATGGCGTAGTAGACATGATGGGCATCTCTTTTGATTATCCTGAAGACAAAGTGAAGTTGAAGAAATGGGTGGGAAAAGGTCCCTATCGCGTATGGCAGAACCGCATGGAGGGTCCTCAATACGGTTTTTGGCAGACCAATTACAATGATCCCGTGCCGGGTGAGACGTTTGAATATCCTGAGTTTAAGGGATATTTCGCCAACGTGAAGTGGATGCAAATAGAAACCACAGAGGGCAAAATCGGCATCGAACCCTGTTTGCCCATGACAAGCCATCATCGATATATAGGTGTTTACCAACCCCGTGACGGTCGTGACCATATCCTTTATGACCTTCCAGAGACAGGCATTTCCATCTTGGAAGTTATCCCTTCCGTGCGAAACAAGGTGAACACCACCGACCTCAACGGTCCTTCCGCACAACCGCATTGGGCAACAGGTAGGAGTACCATCTCTGCAAGACTCTGGTTTGAATGAACAGGCGAATTTGTTTATTGTTTAGTGTTCAGCGTGTAGTGAGCATTTGTTTAGTGTTTAGCGTAGGTTTTCTTAACGCAAAAACACTGAACACTCAACCCTCAACACTCAACAAGCCTTGGACATTCTGGTATTGGATGTATGGAGCCGTTTCGAAGGAAGGCATTAAGGCTGACTTACAAGCCATGAAAGACGTGGGATTGGGTGGTTGTTATCTCATGCCCATACGAGGCATTACTGAAAAGCCTGAATACCAAGGTGAGGCGCAACAACTAACTCCGAAGTTTTGGGAGATGGTTGACTATGCTATGCAACAAAGCGACTCTCTTGGATTGGAGATGGGTATTCATATCTGCGATGGTTTTGCCTTGGCTGGTGGTCCGTGGATTTCACCCGAGGAATCCATGCAGATAGTAGTGTGGAGTGACACGATTATTACCGTTACTCGTAAAAATCAAAATATTCCTATTCCTCAACCAGCTAAAGGCAATCAAGATTATTACGAAGACATTGCTACTTATGCCATTCGTGCTTATAATCCCTTGCCTAAACCTCATGAATCAGGAACGATTGTGCGGAATGAGAGTGGCGATTTCCGTTCTAAGGAAGCAGGATATATACAATATGATTTCGACGAGCCACAAACAGTTCGGAGCTTAGAGATTATCCCAAGTGGAAACAATATGCAAGCACAACGATTGTTGGTACAAGCGAGTGAGGATGGCGAGACTTTCCATGATGTTCGACAACTCACCCCTCCACGTCAAGGATGGCAGAATACGGATGAGAATTATACCTATTCCATCCCAGAAACCACATCCAAGCATTTCCGTTTCTATTGGACACCAGAAGGAACAGAACCAGGAAGCGAGGACTTGGATGCGGCTAAATGGAGCCCAGTGTTGAAGGTAAAGGAAATCAAGCTCTCTGCAGACGCATGCATTGACCAATATGAGGCAAAGAATGGGAGTGTGTGGAGGATAGTTGATGGAGGATGTAGGAATGACGATGGAGGATGTGATTTAAGGAAAGAAGTAAGAAGGATGAAGGAAAGTATGAAGGAGGATGAACATCATACATCAAAACATCAAAACTGCGCTTTGCGCAACACTTCACCCTTCCTCCTTCAACCATCCTCCTTCAAAACTCTCCCTCTCGGCACTTGGCGCATCATCCGATTTGGGCATACCTCTACAGGACATACCAATGCGACAGGAGGCGGAGGAAAGGGATTGGAATGTGATAAGTTTTCCGTGGCTGCTATCAACAAGCAAATAGATCATTGGTTTGGGGAGTTTATGAAACGTCCTCATGCAAACGTAGTGAAGTATATGCATGTTGATTCTTGGGAATGTGGTTCACAGAACTGGAGTAAGAACTTTCCCGAGGAATTCAAGAAACGACGGGGATATGACCTCCTACCCTATTTGCCTGTTTATGCGGGTATTCCTATGGAGAACGAAGAACAAGTACTGCGTGACATCCGACTTACCATCAATGATTTGATTAACGATATCTTCTTTGCTACTATCAAAAAACGGGCAGAAGGATACGGCGTTCAACTCAGTTCGGAGAGTGTGGCACCCACGATGGTTTCAGACGGCATAGAACACTATAAATATGTTGGTTTTCCCATGGGTGAATATTGGTTGAACTCACCCACACACGACAAACCCAATGATATGTTTGATGCTATCAGCGGTGCACATATCTATGGAAAGAACATCGTACAAGCAGAAGGATTCACGGAAGTTCGGGGTGTGTGGAATGAAACACCAGCCATCATCAAACCTTTGCTTGATAGGAATTTTGCCCTTGGAATGAATAAACTTTTCTTCCATGTATTTACACATAATCCTTGGATGGATAAGAAGCCTGGTATGACACTTGATGGAATAGGCCTATTCTTCCAACGCGATCAAACTTGGTTCCCTGAAGCCAAAGGATTTGTTGATTACATCACTCGTTGCCAGCAATTGTTACAAGAAGGTAAGCCCGTTGTTGATTTGGCCGTTTATACTGGTGAGGAAATGCCAAGTCGAGCTATTCGTCCCGAACAACTCATCAACATCTTACCAGGGCTGATAGGAACGGAAAGAGTGGAAGCAGAAAAACGACGTATGGCAAATGTCGGTCAACCCATGGAAGAAAGTCCTGTTGGAGTCAATCACTCTGCCAATATCGTTGACCCCAAAGATTGGGTAAACGCCTTGAATGGTTATCAATATGATTCGATGAACAAAGATGCTTTGCTCCATCAACCTTTCCACTATCAAGTATTGGTGATTCCAGAAAATAGAATCATCTCTTCCGAGACAAAAGAACGTATTGAAACGTTACGAAAGCAAGGAGTTATTATCATTGACAAACCTTTGTACAACGATGATATCAATGGTTTATTGAGAGACGTAGAATTACCATCGGGAGAAATAGCCTATTGTCATCGTGTCAATGGAGATAAACATATCTATTTCTTATCTAACCAAACCGACAAGGAAAATAGTTTTGATGCAACATTCAGGAATGGCGGAAATAATGCTATTATTTATAAACCCATGACAGACCAACGCATGCCTCTCACCCATCAAATAAACCAAGAAGGTTCAAGAACCTGTATTCATTTATCCCTTGCACCATACGAGTCGGTATTTGTCATATTTGATAAAAACGAATGGGCCTACCCTATCCCAGTAACGACTTGTTTGCATCAAAAAATTCCCGAATATAGAGAGACATGGAAACAGACCAACGGATGGAATTTGACATTTCAAGAAAATGGAATAACCCTCCACACCGATTCCCTTTTCGATTGGTCACAACAAAAGAACGATAGTATCCGTTATTATAGCGGACATGTACGTTATATAACATCGTTCAAAACGACAAAAAAAGAAGCAAAAAGCAATAACATCACCCTATCTTTGGGAGACGTTCACGATATTGCCCACGTATGGATAAACGATATAGATTGCGGAATTGCATGGATGGCTCCATATGAGGTAGATATTACTCCAGCATTGAAGAAAGGAAAAAACAAATTAGAGATAGAAGTGGTCAACACGTGGCACAATGCCTTACGTGGAGCAGACCAAGGGAAAGCACCCTACGATGGAATATGGACAAATGCCCTATATCGAACCAAGGGTAATGATTTATTGCCAGCAGGATTGTTTGGACCGATTAAATTGAAAATTGAAAATTGAAGATTGAAGATTGAAGATTATGAAACATATTTTATTATCATTCGTTGTTTGCCTATTTGCATTAAATATCCATGCTAAAATACGATTGCCACAGTTTTTCAGCGATGGGATGGTTTTACAACAACAGACGGAAGTTCGTTTATGGGGTTGGTGTGAACAAAACGGTAAGAAAATCAACAATAAAAACGTAACTGTCACCACCTCATGGAACAAGAAAAGTTATACAACCCAAACCGATGCAAACGGGCGATTTGAGATAAGCGTTCAGACACCCAAGGCAGGCGGTCCGTATCATATTTCTTTTCAAGAAAAATCGACTCGCAACACATCAACCACCACGAATCTCACAAATGTTCTTATTGGCGAAGTATGGCTCTGTTCTGGACAATCGAACATGGAAATGCAAATGAAGGGATTCAAAGGGCAACCCGTTGAAGGTGCAACGGAAGAACTGCTTGCATGTGGAGACTCGTTGTTAAGACTATATACAGGCAAACGCAATCCACAGTTGCAACCAGTTGACGACATTGCCGCCACATGGCAAATGGCCAATACCGCCTCTGTCCGCGAATTCTCCGCTACAGCCTATTATTTCGGCAAGGCATTACGAAAAGCACTTGGTGTACCTGTAGGGTTGATATGCACTTCATTTGGCGGTTCTGCTTGTGAGGCTTGGATGAAAGCCGACTGGCTCCAAGCATTCCCAAAAGTGAAGTTACCCACGACAGAAGATGACGTAAAAAGATTACAACAACGTTGTCCCACGGCACTCTATAATGGTCAACTCCATCCCCTCATTGGTTATGGCATTCGTGGTGCTATCTGGTATCAAGGTGAAGACAATATTCCACGCTATGATTTCTATGCTCCCTTGATGACACGTATGATTCAAGGTTGGCGCGAGGAATGGAAGCAAGGAGACTTTCCTTTCTATTTTTGCCAAATTGCTCCCTACGACTATAGCTTGATCAATTGGGGACAATACAATAGTGCTTTGCTGCGCGAACAACAAGCTCAAGTAGAAACACAGGTCAATAATTGTCGCATGGCAGTACTCATGGATGCAGGTTTGGAATATGGCATTCATCCTCGAAAGAAACGAGAAGCTGGTGAACGATTGGCGTTATTAGCTTTATCCAACACCTACAACGTAGAAGGACTACCCGACTTCGCCACATACAGCAACGTAGAATTTCAAGGAGATACTGCCGTTATTGCTTTCAACCGAAGCAAGGAATGGGTCTATTTCGAGAACGGATTACATAGCGACAATTTCGAGATAGCGGGAGAAGACCAAGTGTTTCATCCTGCACAAGCATGGATTTCGCGTAATCGTGTCTATGTGAAAAGCGATCAAGTGAATAAACCTGTCGCCGTGCGCTACGCTTTCAAGAACTGGGTAGTTGGCGACCTCATGCACGACGGTTTACCCGTCAGCTCGTTTAGAACAGATAATTGGTAAACCCAATAATATGATCTCCATGAAAAGAACTTCGTTATTCTTCATCCTATTGTTTGTTACTACTATCTTACAAGCAGCAGATTACATTCCCAAAGACTATGTTTGGACAACCCAAAGCAAGAATTCCAGCGAGTCGATGCCATGTGGTGGTCACGACATTGGTTTGAATGTATGGGTGGAAAATGGTGATGTGCTTTTCTATATCCAACAGAGTGGATGGTTTGACGAGAATAACACCCTTTTGAAAGCAGGTCGCTGGCGATTGCATTTCGAGAATCATCCGTTTGAAGGACATGACTTCCAGCAACGACTTTGTCTTGACGAGGGTGCTATATATATCCACGGAGGCGAAATGAATGTACGTATATGGGTTGACGTTTTCTATCCTATCGTGTTTGTCGAGTTGGATTCTAAACATGCTGTCCCCACCACTATCAGCTATGAAAGTTGGAGATATCAGGACAGACCTGTGACCAAAGCAGAATGTCAACAATGTTCATACAAATGGATATTACCAACGGATTGCACCACTTATGCCGATAGCATCGAAGCGGAAAACGGTCAATTGTTATTCTCGCACAAGAACAGAGCACAAACCGTTTTCGATTTTACCGTCAGCAGAGAACATCTCAATGACATCAAGACTACGTTATACAATCCCATCGGAGGTAGAGACATGAATGGGAAAATGACGATGCCTGGTTTTAAATATATCGGAACAAACAAGGGTATTTATGCCTCTACAGATTATAAGTCATGGAATTTTTTTCATCATCGCATGAAGAAGTCCACCATCCAGATATCTTTATTCACTAACGATCATCAACTCAATAGATCTCCATACTATGTCAAACAATCTAAAGATAGAAGTAATCGTTGGTGGCACAACTATTGGCAACGTAGTTGGATTCAAACAGATGGTTCAGATGCTGACTTAACTCGTATAGTTCGTAATTACGAGTTGTTCCGTTACATTCTTGGATGTAACGCATACGGACAATGGCCTACCAAATTCAATGGTGGGTTGTTTTCCTTTGATCCCGTATATGTCGATTCTACGGCAACATTCACTCCAGACTATCGTAAATGGGGAGGAGGCACGATGACTGCTCAAAACCAACGACTCGTTTATTGGCCGATGTTGAAGAGTGGAGACACAGACATGATGAAAGCCCAATTCGATACCTATTTGCGTCTTTTACCCACCGCAGAATCATGGTCACGTTATCATTGGAATCATGAGGGAGCCTGCTTTACCGAACAAATAGAAAACTTCGGTTTGCCTAATCCTGCTGAATATGGCAAGCACCCAGATGGAAGTGACTATGGTGTAGAGCACAACGCATGGTTGGAATACGAATGGGACACGGTACTTGAGTTTTGCCAAATGATATTACTTACCCATCGATATACCCAACAAGACATTGTCAAATACGAGCCACTCATCAGTAGTTGTTTGCACTTTTTTGATGAGCACTATCAATATCTTGCCAAACAACGTGGTGCAAAGGCTTTGAATGCAGATAACAAACTCATCATCTACCCAGGTTCGGGATGCGAGACCTATAAGATGGCCTACAATCCATCGAGTACGATTGCCGCACTCCGTACCGTTCTCGCGGAATACATAACCTATCTAAACGAAAAAGATTCTATCAGTCAGTCTTCAACTTACAAAGAAATACTCGACCGTATTCCAGAAATCCCACTTACAACGACCGCAACAGGTGATACTTGTATTGCACCTGCCGTGACGTGGGCAAGAATACAAAATGTTGAGACACCCCAATTATATCCCGTATTCCCTTGGCGAATCTACGGAATAGGAAAGCCCAACTTACACATAGCGAAAAACACTTATCTGAAAGATTCACATGCCATCGAGATGCGCAGTAGCAAAGGATGGAAACAAGATAATATCTGGGCAGCATGTTTGGGATTGACAAAAGAAGCAACGCGACTCAGTATTGAGAAATTCGCCGATGGTCCCTATCGTTTCCCAGCATTCTGGGAAGCGGGTTTTGATTGGGCACCCGATCATAACCGAGGTGGTTCTGCCATGATTGGTTTAGAAGAAATGCTTTTGCAAGAAGCTCCAGATGGAAGCCCCATCCTATTCCCTGCCTGGCCCAAGAAATGGAACGTCAGTTTCCGACTTCATGCCACTAACGGACGAGTCATAGAGGCAAGTATAGTTGGCGGTAAAGTGATTAAACATTAAAGATTAAAGATTATAGAGTGAAGATATGAATACGATTCTAAGGATATGCGCATGTGTCTATCTCGTTGTTTTCTGTTTAACTTCCGTTTGTGCCAAACCTATCATTACAAAAACACTTTGCAATTATCAAAGTGGTGAAATGGCCATCGTGGAAGGAAAAATACGGTTGGGATGGCAATACATGGTTGACCAAGGTGCATCTTCTTTGCAGAAATCATATCAAATCGTCGTTCATGAACGTCTCACCCATCGTTTGATATACGATAGTGGAAATGTCATTTCTGATGAAAGCCAATTGATTGAAATCCCGTCATTATCTCCCCACC
>JAFYZV010000253.1 GCA_017548525.1 Prevotella sp. | reverse complement strand
AAAGTGGCAAAGTGGCAAAGTGGCATTTTCCCGTTTTCATTCATTTCCGCATGGGAAAGGATAGGTTTGTGAAGCGCAAATACTTGGTTTGCCCTTGCGAAACGGCATGTTTGCGTTTTTAACACGAAAGGGTCATTTTCTTAACAGATTTTCACAGCTTAGGCGATGGCGTTTTTTGGCGTTTGGCGGGAATGGGCGTAAATTTGCAAAGGAAATCCGAAGGAATCAATTATTTATTCACACAAGCACAAACCATCATGTTAAAGTACAAACAAATGAAAATGAAAAATATATGTAAATTCATCAGCCAGCTCATTGTTGCCATCTTCACGGCAATTGCCACCACCCTGAGCGTGACGAGATGTAAAATGGGGACAAAAAATAACAATGCCCCCGCCTTACAGCATGATCATCTGCTTAGGCGAGGGCAATTATGCTATATCATCTCCCTCCTTTCAAAGAGAAATATTCCATTATTTCTTCACCACCTTCATGCTATGCCCTGCATTGGTACGCACGATGTAGATACCCGTGGGGAGGGCAGAAACGTTGATGGTGGCTTGTCCGTCTTGCAGACGACCAGTGTAGACCTCTTGTCCACCCATGTTGAAGAGACTGACGGTGGTAGCAGCATCATCACGGACACCCAATGCCTCACGGGCGACGGCGGGATATACAGACAACTTGCTACCATTTCCATCCATCTTCCTCACCGCCTCAATGCCATCGAATACGGGGTCTTTGCTGATGATAATCATGCCGAGACGCTCTGTTGCTGGGTCTTTCGAGCTGACGGTAATGTCCTTATTGGTGTTGTCGGTTTGGAAGCGGATGCGCGTATTATCAGCCTCAGGACCATACGGACGGGTACGCAACACGGCGGCAACGTCTTTGTTGAACGTCTGCATCTGGACGAGAACGACTGGTTCCTCCACGGTAAAGCCATATTCCACCTTCCTCAACGAAGTGGTACTGGTGAACGATACGGTGGTGTCACGCACAACGAACTGCCTTCCCGTGCCATCGGGGCTGGTTCCCTTTGCAATGGCGAAGAAGGAGAGGTCTGCCTTGACGCGAGTTTTCCCTTCATCATCGTATGCCTTCTGTCGTTGCAAAGCCACTTTGAATCCTGTCGGCGTGACATCAAACACACGCCACATCAATGGGTATTGGGTGGAGGTATAGATGGGCGTTGCCAACACGACGGGAGTCTCGGCAAATGGTTCGCTGAAAGTATACGTAGCGACATCGCCCACGGTCACTTCTGGGATGATGCCCGCCTCGTATGGCAAGGTGCCCACTGCTCCCCTACCCGTCTTGGCAACGATATAGGAAGAGAGTTCCGGGTTAGCGGTCTGATAGAACTCCGTCTCGTCATAGAGGGACAATGCCTGCATATTGGCACGATAGAACGAATAGGCACGTTTCCCACCGACATTCTGTTGGAACACGCGATAGACACGTTCCACAAGCGCAATCTTTGCATTGAGGTTGCTCACACTACCGAAGACGATGGCGGGCTGCTCGTCGAATGTACTCGCAAAGTAGTTATATGTATCGTCGGTGCTGACGGCATTGAATGTGCCAAATTGTACATCGCCACTTCCCACCATCTCCGATCCGTTAATGATATTATACACTTCTGCGGAATACCTATTGGAGTTGGAATAGGAAATCGTGTGGATGCGATACGAGTAGTTACCAGCCGTGGACACGGTATCTTTATAGGTGAAGCTGGCGGCATCATCAGGCACATCAATGCGGGCAATAATCTGCCAAGGTCCCTTGCCCAACTTACGCTCCACAAACATGGAGTCGTTCAACTCGCCATTGGCATCATTCCACCTCAACGTGGCAATGGTAGTGCTGGGATTGAAGGCGATGGTGAGGTCTGTGGGATTGCTCATCCTCGTGGGACGTGGCACGTATTGGAGGTTTTCGCGGAAGCCAAGCCCCGTGTTCATGTCCCTGTAAAACTCGCCAAGAGGCGTGAGTCCACTGCTCTTATAGATTTTGGACGGGTCACGCTCACTATTCCAATAGAAATACCGCTCCACATATTCCCACTCATTCAAGCGGTTGAGGATGCGAGTCATGGCATTCTTGTTGTCCTCCTCGGTCACACCAGAGGCGAAAGCACCATTGCTGTTCCATGATGCTCCCCAGACAAACTCAGACACCCATATCGGACGATGGTAGCTATTGTACCATCCCGCGAGGTTGCCAAAGCTACCCTCTGGCCAATAGCAGTGCATATCGAGGATGTCGCACCGCCAACCACGGGCATCAATGGAGTCGAGGAACTCGCGCAACCAACCCAAGCTACCGTCGTGAGACGATGGTGAACAGAGACGCATACCTGTGCGCATGAGGTTTTGCCAGTTGTCCAACACGGTGGCAACCGTCTGTGGTGTGTCGTCTGCACTATTTCCTGGCTCGTTGTTGGTCTTCATGTGGGGTGAATAGGTCACGCCTCCACAAGCCGCCGATGACGGCCAGTCCTCATAGATGTGGTTGGGGACGCACTCGCAATCCGCGCCACGATCTTCTCCCAAGCCCCATGAATAACATGCTTGTACGTTGAGGGCTTGCGTGGCTTCGTATCTCGTATCGCTGGCAAGGCCTTTCTTGCTGAAGTTGTTCCATTTAAAGACACGATAGGACGATATTCTTCCTCTCAAGATGGTGGGCAATGTCGCCATCTCCAAGTCTTCCTTGTCGGCGACAAAACAACGGCTATAGCCTCGTCCTCCCGTGCCAATGGCAAACGTAACCATATAACCACGTTTGAGTTTGAAACTCTTGATGCGGTTGTTGAGTTTGGCGGCGGTCAACGTGTTCATGTATCCGTTGGTATTCTCCAACCCGAAATCGTTGCAGGACTCACCCTCAAAATTCTCCTCGCTATATACCGTCAGAGGCTTGAGCGTACTGGGGTAAGGGAAGATGATGGCACCATTGTTATACATCTTCACCTGGCAGTTGTTGCCATTGATTGCTTTCGTGCCGTTGATGGTGATAAATCCCAATTGCTTGAGGGCAAGGCTGGGTCGTAGGTTGTCAATGATGACAACCGCATGGTCAATATTGGTGATGTCGATGCTTCCCGTCGTGGTGAACGGCGTGGTGGACGTGATGTGGTAATCCACATCCTCACTAAGTGTCACGGCGGAGGTCACCTGACTCACGGTTTTGGTCGTGTTGCCCGCCCATATTGGCTCTATGGCAATCATCAACAGGGTAAATAGTAATAGTTTTCTCATTTTTTCTGTTGTTAGTTAATATCCTTATCATTCAAATACGCCTATATTGTGCCAAAAATACAAATAAAAACACAAAGAAACGGTTTACATAAATCATTATTAAGAATTATTAAATATTATCGTTAGTGATAAAGCGGCATCTATGGGTATTTCCAGCCTTTGGAAACAACTATTTTTCATCAATCATGTCAGCTTATCAACATTTTTTTGTACTTTTGCATCCAAATATATTGATTACAAAGTTAGGATGAACGTATTAGACCTCATCAACCAAGATACTGACAAACGGAATTTTTCATTTGAAGTACTCCCGCCCTTGAAGGGTACGGGTACAGATGCCTTGTTTGCCACCATCGACAAACTGAAGGGGTTTGACCCACTTTTCATCAACATCACTACCCATCATAGTGAATATGTTTACAGGGAAATGGATAACGGAAAGTTTGAGAGACTACGCCTCCGTCGCCGTCCTGGCACCATTGCCATCTCCGCGGCTATCCAAAACAAGTACAAGATTCCCGTTATCCCCCATGTCATCTGTAGCGGTGCCACCATTGAGGACATCGAATATGAATTGCTCGACTTGCAATTTCTGGGCATTTCTAACCTCCTTCTCCTTCGTGGAGACAAGGCCAAGGACGACAAGACCTTTAAGCCAATAAAGAACGGACACGCCCACACCACCCAACTCATTAGGCAAGTGAACCAGTTTAACGATGGATTCTTTGCCGATGGCACTCCCATCCAAAAGCCTGGTGAGCCATTTCACTATGGCGTGGCTTGTTATCCCGAGAAGCACGAGGAGGCTCCCAACATGGAGTTGGATATGCAATACCTGAAAGAAAAACAAGACTTGGGGGCGCAATATGCCATCACGCAATTGTTTTTCGACAACAAAAAATACTTCCAATTCGTCAAGAAAGCGCGAGAGATGGGCATCACCATCCCCATCATCCCTGGCATCAAGCCGTTTGGGAAATTATCACAACTGACCGTTATTCCCAAGACATTCCATTGCGACCTGCCACAAGAATTGGCTACGGAGGTACTGAAATGCAAGACCGATAACGACGCAAAAGCCCTTGGTGTGGAATGGACAACCCAGCAATGTAAGGAGTTGTATGCGGCGGGCGTGAAGAATATCCATTTCTATACCGTTTCGGCGGTGGACTCCGTGGGGCAAGTGGTGTCTAACCTTTTATAATCAAAGGAGCATGAAGTTTAATGAAGTGATAGGGCAAGAGGAAGCCAAAGAACGGCTGATGAAGATGGTACGCGAAGACCGTGTGCCACACGCCATGATACTATGCGGTCCTACGGGTAGCGGGAAGATGGCATTGGCACTAGCATTGGCATCCTACCTCTTGGGGGAACGCGACGAGGAGCCGTTGAGTGCTCAAACTCGCAACGCCGAGGCGATGCTAAAGAAATGGCAACACCCAGACCTTCACTTCACTTATCCAGTCATCCGTCCCGCCAACAAGTCGGCAGACCACAAGATGGTGAGCGATGATTTCACCAAGGAATGGCACGAGTTGCTCATGGACGGTCCATATTTCACCATGGACCAATGGCTTGACCAGATGAAGGCTGCCAACCAACAAGCCATCATTGGGGCGGGCGAGAGTGACGATTTGACCCATAAGCTCAGCCTGAAATCGAGCCAAGGAGGATATAAGATTAGCTTGATATGGTTACCTGAACGCATGAACCAGGAATGTGCCAACAAGCTTTTGAAGTTGTTGGAAGAGCCTCCTGCTCTCACCCTCTTCATCATGGTGTGCGAGGAACCCGAGCATCTCATCGAGACCATCCGTAGCCGAACGCAACGCATAGACATCAAGCGGATTGACGAAAAGGATATCCAACAGGCACTCATTCAACGCCGGGGAATAGAAGAAGAGACCGCTCACCGTATCGCAAGGCTATCCAATGGCAGTTGGCTGAGAGCCATGGATACTTTGGATGCCGACAACGAGAATAGCCAATTCCTCAACATGTTCATTGTCTTGATGCGTATGGCATACACCCGCAACGTGAAAGAACTGAAGAAATGGAGCGAGACGGTGGCGGGCTATGGACGCGAACGGCAAAAGCGGATGCTCACCTACTTCATGCAGATGATTAGGGAAAACTTCATGTATAACTTCCATCAGGCGGAACTCAACTACATGACGCAGGAGGAAGAGAACTTCACGCGGAATTTCGCACGATTCATCAACGAGGCCAATGTCATTGAAATCAACGACCTATTAGCATTGGCACGGCGCGACATTGGGCAAAACGCCAATGGGAAAATCGTGTTTTTCGACCTCGCCCTGAAAATGGTCGTCTTGCTTATCAAGAAATAACTACACATTTATATATAAAGAAAAGAGAGCATGGATTATAAAGATATGGAATTTCACGTCTTCCGAGGGTGCGACAGGGGGCTTTCCCACAAGGGTTGCGGACGGCAAGACAACAAGCTAAACACCTACGATTGGCTCGCCGACGTACCGGGGAATGATGATGATACGGACCTCGTGGAAGTGCAATTCAAGAACACACGCAAGGGATATTACCATAACGTGAGCAGACTTGAACTGAAAAAGGGTGACATCGTGGCGGTGGAGGCAAGCCCTGGGCATGACATCGGCGTGGTGACACTCACGGGGCGGCTCGTTAAGTTGCAACTCAAAAAAGCCAACCTAAAGTCTGAAGATGACATCAAGAAGGTATTTCGCCTCGCCAAGCAGACGGATATGGACCGATTCTTTGAGGCGAAGAGCCGCGAACATGACACCATGATCGAGAGCAGACAAATCGCCAAGAACCTCGGATTACAGATGAAGATTGGCGACGTGGAATACCAAGGCGACGGCAACAAGGCGATTTTCTATTATATTGCGGACGATCGCGTGGACTTCAGGCAGCTCATCAAGGTGCTTGCCGAGACCTTCCACGTGCGCATCGAGATGAAACAAATCGGTGCCAGGCAAGAGGCGGGACGTATCGGCGGCACGGGTCCGTGTGGTAGGGAACTATGTTGTGCCACTTGGATGAAGAACTTTGTCAGCGTGAGTACCAATGTGGCACGATTCCAAGACATCTCCCTCAACCCACAGAAGCTTGCGGGCATGTGCGCCAAGTTGAAATGCTGCCTCAATTATGAAGTGGATGACTACATGGAAGCATCGCGCAAATTGCCAAGCAAGGAAATCGTGTTGCAGACGATGGATAGCGATTATTTCCTCTTCAAGACCGACATTTTGGCTGGCTTGGTGACTTATTCCACCGCCAAGAACACCGCTACCAACTTAGAGACCATCACCGCGGCCCGCGCCAAAGAAATCATCGAGATGAACAAGCAGGGCATCAAGCCAGACTCTTTGTTGGAGAATGGCGACCAAAAGCCCATGAGGACGCACACCGACCTCTTGGAGGGTGGCGACATCAGCCGTTTTGACAAGAGCAAACGCAAGAAGAAAAAGAACAAACCACAACAAAACGGCAAGGCGAATGCCAACGCCACCAAGTACGACAACGGTGGTCGGCGGAATGGCGATGGCACTAACGAGGCGAAGAAAGAGGATTGACAAAGCGACCTTCCATCCATGAGAAAACCATTATTAGCCATTGGGATATTATGGCTATTGCTTACCATTGCATCATGCCATGAACACAAGGTGTACGACCACTACATCCATACCTCCTTATCGGGTTGGGACAAGAATGATACCTTAACATTCTCATTGCCAAAGGCGCCAAAAGAGGGTATGTATGGAATGGATTTGAAATTGCGTATCAATGGTTCGTACCCTTTTTTGGGCATCACGCTCATCGTCAAGAAAACCATCTATCCCTCCTTATTCAAGTCATCAGATACCATCCATTGCAAATTGAGGGAGAATGACGGGAAGCCTCGGCGACAAGGGGTGAGTTATTATCAATACTCTTTCCATGTGGCAGACCTCCATCTCAATCAAGGAGACTCGATGCAAGTGGAAGTGCGACACGACATGAAACGTGAGATGCCACCAGGTATCGGTGATGTGGGCTTGATGCTAACAAGGTATTAACCCATCAGGTGCGAATCAAATTACGCCCCGCATCGATACGTAAGAAAATAAACAATAAGAAGGTGAATCCCCACAAACTACTGCCCCCATAACTAAAAAAAGGCAGGGGGATGCCAATGACAGGGGTGATGCCCAGTACCATCCCCACATTGATGAATACATGGAAGAGGAAGATGCTCAACACGCAATAGCCATAGACTCTACCGAACTTGAACGATTGTCGTTCCGCAAGATGAATGAGCCTAAGTATCAAGGCGAGAAAGAGCAACAACACACCAGCTGAACCAAAGAACCCTTCCTCCTCTCCTACCGTACAGAAGATGAAATCCGTGTCTTGCTCGGGAACAAATTTCAATTTCGTTTGGGTGCCATTCAAGAAGCCCTTGCCCAACAAGCCACCCGAACCAATAGCTATCTCGCTTTGGTGTACATTGTATCCAGCACCCGCCAAGTCTTGTTCCAATCCTAATAGCACATTAATACGTGTACGTTGGTGATTCTCCATCACATCGTTCAACACATAGTCGGCAGAATAGAAAAACAATACCGACCCCAATGCAAACAAAGCCGAAAAGAAATAGTTGTTAATCCTCAGCGACATGCTATGGTATATCAAATAGCCTATTAGCCAGGCACAAAGCACCAATTGTACCCACACAATGTCGAAAGGAATGACAAACTCGGAGAACAACAAGAAGATGGCGGTGATATACAAAGAATAAAACACGATGCGTTGGGCTCGCTTCTTGTCATCGCAATAGAGATAGATCATCCCAGCCGTGAAAAGTTGAATGGAAAGCAAGACGATAAATTTACCCACAGATGTAGGCGTGTCCCATAGCCAGACATGCTCATACTTGATGCCCACCACAAAATAAAACACCAACGCCACGCCCGTGAACAAGATGCTCCCAGGCATACCTTCGCGGTAAAAGACGAGGAAGAACGCCAAATAGACCAACGCCGAACCAGTCTCCTTTTGGGCAACAATCAAGAGAAGAGGAAGGAAGATGACGGCACATGCCTTGCCGAAATCTTTCAGTTGACGGATGTTGAAGCCAAATGTACTCATCAACTTAGACACCGCCAATGCCGTGGCAAACTTGGCAAACTCGGCTGGCTGGACGCGGACAGGTCCCAACACCAACCAAGACCGAGACCCCTTCACCTCATGGGGATTTATGATGGTACCGATGAGCAAGATGATAAAGAAACCATAGATGATATACGCCAACGTGTCATAGAAACGGTCGTCGAGCATGACCAGCACAAAGCCAAGGCAGATGGACGTGCCAATCCACACAATCTGCATTCCTGAACGGGTGTCCAAACTGAAGATGTCGGTCTCGCCGTATGAGTAAGATGCCCCACAGACACTCAACCATCCGAAAATGAGCAGAGCCAGATAGATGGCTACCGTCCACCAGTCAAGCGACTGAAGCACACTGGGTTGTTTCTCTGTTCCTTGTACCATTACTTGTTCTTGTATATATTATCGTAGCCAATATGCCGTTTTTGGAAAGCCGTGGCACGTGCCTCCGATGCCTTCGACAATTCACCTTTTATGTATTGTTCCATCATGAGAGCACCGATAGGGACACCAAACTGTGCACCAAAACCACCATTCTCCACATACACGGCAATGGCAATCCGCGGGTCATCCATCGGAGCAAAACCCATGAAAACGGAATGGTCGCGACCACGGTTTTGTGCCGTTCCCGTCTTGCCACACACCGTATAGTCACTACGGTTCGCAGAGCGGCATGTACCGCCTAAAACTGAAGAGCGCATCCCTTTCACCACCCACTCGTATGCCTCTTTGCTCGCCTTGGTGTAATGACGGCGAGTGAAAGTGGTGTCTAACGCCTCATCTTGCACCTTTCGTACCACATGAGGCACATAATAGTAACCCCGATTGGCAATAGTGGCACCCAAGTTGGCTATCTGTAACGGTGTGAGAGCCACTTCGCCCTGCCCTATGGAGATACTGATGACCGTCGCCCCGTTCCATGCGTTCTTGTACCACCGATCATAATATTCCGCATTAGGTATCATCCCCCGTTTTTCGCCTGGCAAATCCACACCAAGTTTATAGCCGAATCCCATGCTCACCATATAGTCACGCCACTTGTTCATGGCATCCTGCACATGGGGATATTTTGTGCGATTGACCATCATATCGTAAAATCCCCAACAGAAATAGGCATTACAAGAGGTGCTGATGGCGGGTACAAGACTCAATGGCGAGGGATGCCCGTGGCATCCCACATGCGTACCTCTTAAATAAAAGCCACGATGGCAAGAATAAGATGTTTGTGGCGTGATGATGCCCTCATTGAGGAATGTCAATGCCTGGGAAGTCTTGAATGTGGAGCCAGGAGGGTATTGCCCCATAATGGCACGGTTGATTGAGGGTTTTTTAGGGTCATTCTGCAAGGCTTGATGTCCCTTACTTCTCTGTCTTCCCACCATGATGCGCGGGTCGTATGAGGGTGCAGACACCATGCATAGGATTTCGCCCGTAGAGGGTTCGATGGCAACGATACTACCAACCTTCCCTTCCATCAGTCGCTCGCCTAACGCCTGTAACTTGGCATCGATGCTAAGGGTGATATTCTTCCCTGCTATGGGCGACGTGTCATATTCACCATCCTTGTATCTACCTTGGATGCGACCATGGGCATCTCGGAGCAAGATCTGCACACCTTTCTGGCCACGTAGTTGTTTCTCATAGAATCGTTCCACACCCATCTTACCAATATAGTCACCAGATTGGTAATAGTCATCCTCTTTGATGTCGCTTGGCGATGCCTCTCCCACATCACCTAACACATGGGCAGCGTATGGATATTGGTATTGGCGGATGCTACGCTTCTGCACATAAAAGCCTGGGAAACGAAAGATTTTCTCATGAAACACACTAAACTCCTTATCGGCAAGCTGACTCATGAACAATTGCTGCGTGTATCGTGAATAGCCTGGATTCTTGCTTTTGTCCTTGATATCTTTCATCCGCTGGATGAAAAAATCCTTCGTAATACCAAGGGATTGGCAAAACTCCATGGTATCAAGCCGTCCATCCTCTTCGCTCATGATGACCATAATGTCGTAAGCGGGCTGGTTGTATACCAACAACTCACCATTGCGGTCAAGGATGGCACCGCGTGAGGGGAACTCGATTTTCTTCAAAAAGGCATTGGAGTCGGCATTGCGCTTGTAGTCATCGCTCAACAACTGCAAGGCAAAAAGGCGGATGATGTAAATGACAACAATTGTGATAGCCACCCCACCAATGACAAGTCTTCTCTTATCAAGTTCAAACTCTTTCACGACTGACGAATAATAGGGATTGGTCTATGAAGAACGCAGACGCTCTACCGCCAAAAGGAGGAGAGCTGTCAAGATAGTTGACCCAAACACACAACCCAACCATTGCAACCAATGGAAAAGATTGAAAGCCTCCAAGGTGAAGAATGATAGGCAATGAATGAAGATCAAGGACAGAGCATACCAGACATATTTTGTCACACCGAGGGTCTTCATGGTGGGTTGGAAATTTTCTTGGCTATCACGAGGCATGAACAAGTTAAGCAAATAGGGTTGTAACAAACCAACGAGCGTCAAGGAAGCAGCACCCACACCAGGGGTATTAGAACTAATATCCACACAGAGTCCCATCACGAAACACCATGCCAAGATACCCCAACGGGGGTAATTGATACGGAATGTCAATGGCAGATAGACGTATATCATGGGAGTGGCGCAGCCAAATAAGCAAATCTGGTTGCAAATCAATGCCTGTACCATCCACAATAATACAAACACCAAGATATACCACAACAACTCAAACTTCATCTTTTCAGCATCACTATTGTGCTTCTTTCTTCTTCTCCAACAAGCCGAGACTATCTTGCGCCGCTCGCAATATTTCTATCCTTTCCCGCATCAAGGCATCGTCAATGACACACACATCACGCAAACGACCAAAATCGGTTGACAACCTTACCACCAAACGATAGGACAATCCATCGCGTGAGTTCTTCTTCTGAACCACCGTACCCACTAACACTCCAGGCGGGAATACTGATGAATAGCCACTGGTGACAATCTTGTCCTTCATCTCAAACTGAGCATGGAGCGGCACATCATCCAAATAAGCATAAGAGGAGGAGCCTCCCTCCCAACTGAGATAACCAAAATAATTGCGCCCTTGGATGGCACAGCTGATATTGGAACGGGAATTAAGGACGGGAATCACCACGGAATAATGCTCGGAAACGAGATAAACAATTCCCACGATACCACTACCACACACTACGCCCATGTCAGGTTTTACACCGTCGGCATTCCCCTTGTCTATAGTCATGAGATTATTGAGTTTATTAAGCTCATTGCCCACCACCTTGGCGGGAATGAGCTTATACTCTGTTAACAGACGCAATTGGTCGCGGTATATAGCGGAGGAGTCCTTCGGGGCGTTTTCCAACTTCTTAGTAAGAGATGCCACTTGGTGTTCCAAATACGCATTTCGATAAGTCAGTTCCTCATTGACTTTCGACAACGAGAAGAACGACTCCACGCCCGAACTCCATTCCATGATCTTTCCCGTCACGGCATTGGCAGACGAGAACCAAACGCTCCCTTGATAACTGTTGTATTGGAATAGCAATACGAAACTCACAACCTCAAATAGCACAAACACAATCCAATGGTTGTACTTCGCCAGAAAAGCAATGAGGTTTCGCATCTGTCTATCGCATCAAGAAGGAGAACTTGTCAACGTTTTTCAACGCTATGCCTGCTCCACGCGCCACACTGTGCAAGGGATCATCGGCAATATGGAAATCGATATGAATCTTATCGGTCAACCGCTTGTCAAGACCGCGCAGCAATGCACCGCCACCTGTCAAGTAAATGCCATTGTGTACGATGTCCGCATACAACTCTGGCGGAGTCTTTTCCAAGGCGGAAAGCACGGCATTCTCAATCTTGGCAACCGTCTTGTCAAGGCAATGGGCAATCTCCTGATAGCAGACGGGTACCTCCATTGGCAGGGCAGTGATACGGTTTGGACCATGTACGATATAGTCTTCTGGACCTTCGTCGCCTAAGTCGGTCAATGCAGACCCCACATGAATCTTAATACGCTCTGCCATACGTTCACTGACTTTCACGTTATGTTGGCGACTCATGTATTCCTGGATGTCTGAAGTAAGCTCATCTCCAGCGACACGTATGGAATTATTGGAAACAATACCACCAAGAGAAATCACAGCAATTTCCGTAGAGCCACCACCAATGTCTACAATCATGTTACCCTCTGGTGCCTCCACATCAAGACCAATACCCACGGCGGCTGCCATGGGTTCAAATATGAGGTACACGTCACGGCCGTTAGCATGTTCTGCACTATCGCGGACTGCACGAAGTTCCACCTCAGTACTGCCCGAGGGAACACCAATCACCATCCGCAATGATGGCGAATAGAGGCGGTTGCCCGTATGTACCATCTTAATCAGTCCACGCATCATCAGCTCACATGCCGTAAAGTCGGCAATCACACCATCACGCAACGGACGTATCGTCTTAATCTTGTCGTGTGTCTTCTCATGCATCAACTTGGCCTTTTCGCCCACGGCAATCATCTTGTCTGTCTGCTTGTCAAGTGCCACCACAGACGGTTCGTCAACCACAATCTTATCATCGCTGATAATGATGGTGTTGGCTGTACCCAAGTCCATCGCAATCTCCTGAATAAAAGAAAAAAATCCCATGTCTCTAAACTCCTTTACAACTTACTCCTTAACTACTTTATAATTCTCAAACCACTCATGTATTGCTGTGTCATAATGGCTGCTCACACCAAATGCCCGCGTTGCAAACACCTTACGGTCAGCCAAATCCGTCAGTGCACCCTTTTCATTCAGAATATCGAGTAACAATCCATATTCTGCCTTGCTCGGAACGATGACCACATCCTTGAAGTTCTTGGCACCAGCACGTATCAACGAAATACCGCCAATGTCAATCTTCTCAATGATGTCATCTGCCGACGCGCCACTTGCCACGGTCTGCTCAAAGGGGTACAAGTCCACAATCACCAAGTCAATGGCAGGTATCTCGTATTGCTTCATCTGCTCGATGTCACCTTCATTGTCGCGACGCGCCAAGATACCACCGAACACTTTAGGATGCAAAGTCTTCACCCTTCCGCCCAAGATAGAAGGATATGTGGTCACACTTTCCACCGTGCGACACGCATATCCCAACGACTCAATAAACTTCTGTGTGCCGCCCGTGGATAGGAACTCCACACCTTCCGCATTCAGTTTTGCCAACAACTCTTCCAAGCCATCCTTGTGGAAAACCGAAATGAGGGCGGTTTTTATTTGTCTTAATTCTTCCATTTCACTCCTTCCCTTATAAAAAATGAGAGCGCAAATATACGAAAAAGCATCGAACTGCCAACGCTTTTAACAAGAAAAAAATATAATTCCTATTACTTACTTGATATACATCTTCCTAACCCTGTTACCTTGCTTGATGATGACTATGCCATTCACGGGAGTTTGCACACGTTGACCATTCAAGTTGTAATACTCATTCTGGCCATCCAACGGCATGTTCTCTACATGAACCCATTGAATCCCATCCGCAACGGCATTGAGGAATTTCTCAATAGCAGCCTTCAACACACCACTTTCTTCATTCGCCTCATCCTCGGAAGTGGCACTGCGATAGGTAAACATATCCTCAGCATGTTTCAATGCCGCTTGCAACTCTGCCACGGCATCTACAGGGGCATTGGTATTCTCCGAAAGGGTCAGATATGCCTGATTGATCTGTTCTGTCAAGGCACGGTATCGAATGTCAATGTGATATTCATCCGATGACTTCCATGTACGATACCCACCTTTATAATAATTGGTGAGTACAGAAGTAAATGGGGCGAGGCGACCAGACTCTTCCACTGGCAAATAATATGACAAACCAGACCTATCACCCAAAACCATCGCCTCAGCATCCACATTTATATAATAGGTGGAAGCGGTCAATGCGCCATCGAACAACGTCACAACAGAGTCTACACCCACCTCCACATTCTCGGCTGTAATCACGTCTAATCCCTCTCTATCGGGCAAATACATGAAAATGTCATTCGTCCTGAGATCGTCCACATACGCCAAAGTAATATAATGTGTGTTGGTATTGATACCATCAGGAATCTTCACTTGCATTCCATAAGGCACCTTGGCGGCAAAGGGGGCGACAGCATCGTTCCATTTGCCCATTTCTGCCCTATCAAGAACAAGCGAAGCATGTGTGGCAGTGAAAGGAATGGCAGCATGGAACTCATATCCCGTATTGATAACCAAGTTTTCACAACGACCATTGTTCACGACATTCACTGCACCTGGCACATCGTAAGACGTATAGATGATAGCATTGGGATTGGCAACTGTGGGACGTGTGGTAATTTCTTTCACGCCCGTCATATCATACGAACAGATGGTAGCATCATTGACTGATTCCACAAACAAGGCATCATTGTATGTACCTGTTACCGTGGCATGGCGTCCATCCACTTGGATGGCAAGGTCAGACGGTCTCACATTGAAATACACAACTGTGTCTGCCGTTAAGTATTGCAGATTTCCCTCCGTTACCGACCGCACCGTCTTATCCAAATAAGCACGATAATAAAGACCTGGCTCCAACTTGGTGAACTCGTATACCACTTCCTTACTCTCTCCCGCCTCAAATGTCAAGTCTGTGGTATACCTATTTGTCACCTTGCTCCATTGCTTGGTATCCACGTCATATTTCTCCAAATAGCATCGCAATATGGGTTGGCAGAAACTACCACCCTCCCCATTGGTATAGTGTGCGGTGACATTGGCAGTGGTGTTGTTGACCGTATGGAACACCATATCATCAACAACCTCCTGTTCCGTTCCCGCATCAACCGTAAAGGCGTTCACTTGCAGATGTGCCACCGATGGATGAACCTCCACACTACATGAGTCGAGAATACGTTTGTTGGCATCACACACAAAGAGATAGAGTGTCTGCGACCTTGTAGGCTTATAGTTAAATGTCAAAACCGCTGTCTCATCCACGGGTACGGCATCTGTTATCGTGCTGGTGGGATTTGCTGGGAGCACGGCACGTGTGTTCACATACAAGTTCACACCCGATGCGTATGGAATCGTACTCTTGTTGGTAAACGTCACTTTCACAGGACAATTGGCATTTTGGTAAAGGGCATCCACTTCCATCTTCGCCTCCACATTGGGGCGCAAAGGTACAAAATTGAGACACCCACGCTGGTCTTTGTTAAAACCATTCATACCTGTCTCATCGTCCACGGTAAACCAACCGTCGCCTTGACCACCCCAACCGAAATTAAAATGGTATAGACCCGTGCTGGCTTGGTAGCCATCAAGAACTACGGCATGACCACTGGCAGTACCATCGTCAGCATACTGAGTGGCACCATATAACATAGGACTTCCCGAAAGCAAGCTGTTGTAGACCATACGCTCCCATCCCGCTTGCGAATAGTCCCACTTGCCCACGTAGGTATTGGAAAGCAGGAATTGATTGTTCAATGCCCTACCCGCCTCATCGGGCTGTCCACCCGTCGAGTTTCCGTATGTAAGGTAAGAACTTGTGCCGATGGCGAACATCAGCTTTGCCACCGCATCGTCTTGTGCCACCGTGCCATGCCCGGACAAACGCATGATGTTATAATTGATAAACGTGCCACGCGGCAATGAGGTTGTCACGGGAAAACCATAACTATACTTAGGTGTGTCATACATCAACGTATCGGGAACGTCACGGCGGAAATAGTATATAATCTGGGCAGCAGCCGTCGCCACACATCCCGTCACCGCCCGTGCCCCGTTCTCAGGGTTGGTGGGGCAAATGTCGTTGTAAGGCGAACTTTGATGCCAATGTGTCTGCACCAGGTAGGGGATGTCCTGCCAATTCGCCTTGAAACCATCAACACCACGCCGAGCCGCACGCAAGCGAACTGTGGCACTTTGTTTCCGTGCGACTTTCTTTGGCTGGCTCTGCACCTTCCCTATCTTATCTGCCCATCCATCAAGCATTTCTCTCAATGGCAGGGGCAACGACTCATAGTCGAAATCGCCCTGCTCGGTATACCCGATGATGGGTGTAGTGGCATCGTCACCACTCACGATAACATATCCACGACCATTCCCGCGTGAGAATATATAATAAGGTGACACGGGGACATCATCGCTCGTCGTGTCGTCAATGCCGATAAACTCCTGGGCAATGGCTCGCGCCTCAGCCTTATCAATGGGGTTTCCCCACCCCTGCGTTGCCATCATGGCAAGCAACGCCATCAAGTAAAGTTTGGGTCTCATTTCAATCATTTAGGTTATTATTTTGCAAACTTACACTTTTTTCCTCAATTAACAACACAAAAAAGCATAAAAAACATCATACCAATGTTTACTCTCCCAATTATCTATATTTCCCCAACTATACAATCATCCATATTCTTTGTATCTATACATACATAAACCCAAATCGGTCATTAGAAGTGCAATAATCCGTGGTCAAGTCTGTAATACGTTGAAAGTGAATTATTTGCAAAGACATTTTTCTAATGGCGGTCATTAGAAAAATCAATCCAAAAAAGGCTTGTTATCAAGCAGTTACGAAGACAACCACAAAAATGACCGTCCTAATGACCGATTTGGGATAAATAAGCTATTGGTGACCGATAAAAGAATAATGAAACCATTGGGAAAACATATTGAGCCCTATATTTATCAATACGGATTCCTCATAAAATGATGTCAAAAAAGCGGACAAAATTGTGTCTGGATTTTTGGTTGAAATAGAAACGGAATCGGCGAAAGTACGCTTCAAAATGTACACAATCATAAGACACTTTTGACGGATTTATCAATTTAACATTTTTAGTGCGGCAGTTATCTTCCATAGATGATGTTGTTAGGGTCGATTATTGCCGCACTTATTTCGCCCAAATGGGGCGTTTTTCACCCCTGAAATTATGTCAAGAAATCGGAACATACTCATTATCAGTGGGTTATGTACTTCACGAGAATCGCGTATTTGCGACCCGATGTCGGGTTGGTGAGAAATAAACGAACCACGGAGGCGCATTTCGTGACTTTTTCTTGACTAATTCAGAATATTTTGATTACTTTTGCACCACATTTAAATATATAACAAACAATCAATACAAAAATGGGTACATTTACTTTAATCATCGTGGTGCTGTTCTTGATAGGCTACCTCTTCATCGCGTTGGAGAGCGTGACGGAGGTCAACAAGGCAGCCATCGCACTGCTCATGTGCGTACTTTGCTGGAGCATCTACGTATTCAGCCCCGGCGCGGAGATTGGCGAGATGCTCAAGATGCACCTTGGCGACACCGCCGAGACGCTCTTTTTCCTGATGGGAGCGATGACCATCGTGGAAATCGTGGATGCCAATGGCGGCTTCAACTTCGTGCGCGACCTGATGAAGACGCGTGACAAGCGCAAGCTGCTTTGGCGCGTGGCGATTGCCACCTTCTTCCTTTCCGCCATCCTTGACAACCTCACTACGTCAATCGTGATGGTCATGGTGCTGCGCAAGCTGGTACGCGACAACAAGGAACGCATGATCTATGCGGGATTGGTCATCATCGCCGCCAATGCGGGTGGTGCCTTCTCGCCCATCGGCGACGTGACAACCATCATGCTATGGATCAAGGGAATGATCACCACGCAGGGAGTCATCACCGAAATCTTCCTGCCATCGGTAATGGCGATGGTTGTGCCAACGTTCATCTTGCAATACTCGCTGCACGGGAAATTCGACAAGGCGGAGAATTTTGAGCAAGCCAAAGTGTCGTCGTTTACCGAGACGCAGCGCAAGGTGCTATTCTGCTGCGGTGTGGGAGGCTTGATTTTCGTTCCCATCTTCCGTGCCATCACCAACCTGCCCCCATACATGGGCATCCTCTTGGTATTAGGCATCCTATGGACGGCGACGGAGATTTTCCACCGCAAGATTGACGAACACGACACGATGGCGAAGCGTGTGACAGATTTGCTGACACGCATCGACATCCCCACCATCCTCTTCTTCCTCGGCATATTGATGGCTGTGGCATGTTTGGAGGAGATAGGCGTACTCACCCAATTAGGCGAGACGCTCGACAAGGCTACAGGAGGCAACCACTATCTCGTGACGGGAATCATCGGCGTGTTGTCGTCTATCGTGGATAACGTGCCATTGGTGGCAGGATGTATGGGCATGTACCCCATCGCACCGACTGGCGACATGGCGGTGGATGGCATCTTCTGGCAGCTGTTGGCATACTGCGCCGGCGTGGGAGGCTCGATGCTAATCATCGGCTCTGCCGCTGGTGTCATCGTCATGGGCTTGGAAAAGATTTCCTTCGGATGGTATCTCAAGCGGATGACGTGGATTGCTTTCGCTGGCTATCTGGCGGGAATCCTGTGCTATTGGTTGCTTGACACATTCGTCTTCTAATGGACGAAGGATGAAGGAGGAATTACGAAGTGATGCTACGCAAGAAAGAAGGATGAAGGAAGTACTTCTAACATAGTACACCTATCATCGCTGAAAGACGAGATACGTCATCATTCCTCCTTCAACCATCTTCCATCCGAAATACTTCCAACATCTTCATATAAGACACTTCATCCTTCAACCTTCGCACTTCCTACATCAAATTGTGCCAACTTGTCACACTGTCACCTCCTTTGGACGGCAAAGTGTCAGTTGGCACATGTTTTGTTGATTGTTTCATGCCAAATGGTGCCTTGACTGTTTGGCATGAAACGATAACAATTATAAATTAAAAAATAGACTATTATGGGAAAGATTATTGGAATTGACTTAGGAACAACCAACAGTTGTGTTGCCGTATTCGAGGGCAACGAGCCTGTAGTGATTGCGAACAGCGAGGGTAAGCGCACCACACCCTCCGTGGTGGGTTTCGTGAAAGACGGCGAGCGCAAGGTGGGAGACCCCGCCAAGCGTCAGGCCATCACCAACCCAAAGAATACCGTGTACTCCATCAAGCGGTTTATGGGTGAGACGTATGCCCAGGCACAGAAAGAGGCAGAGCGCGTACCTTACTCCGTGACCAACGAGAATGGATACCCACGGGTGAACATCGAGGGGCGCAAGTACACCCCGCAGGAAATCTCCGCCATGATTCTCCAGAAGATGAAGAAAACGGCAGAGGACTATTTAGGACAGGAAGTGACGGATGCCGTCATCACCGTACCCGCCTACTTCTCCGACTCACAACGTCAGGCAACGAAAGAGGCAGGGCAAATCGCCGGCTTGAACGTACAGCGTATCGTGAACGAACCTACGGCTGCCGCTCTGGCATACGGTGTGGACAAGGCAAACAAAGACATGAAGATTGCTGTGTTCGACCTCGGTGGCGGTACGTTTGATATTTCTATCTTGGAATTTGGTGGTGGCGTGTTTGAGGTGCTTTCCACCAATGGTGACACCCACCTTGGCGGTGACGACTTCGACCAGGTGATTATCGACTGGCTGGTACAGGGATTCAAGAGCGACGAGGGCATCGACCTCTCCAAGGACCCGATGGCTATGCAACGCCTGAAAGAGGCTGCCGAGAAAGCCAAGATTGAGTTGTCAAGCTCCACTTCTACGGAGATTAACCTCCCGTATATCAGCGCAGAGGGCGGCGTACCCAAGCACTTAGTGAAGACACTCACACGCTCGCAGTTTGAGCAATTGGCACATTCACTCATCCAGGCATGTCTTGTGCCTTGCCAGAATGCCATCCGCGATGCCAAGCTCTCTACATCCGACATCGACGAGGTGATTCTCGTAGGTGGATCGAGTCGTATTCCTGCCGTGCAGACCTTGGTGAAGAACTACTTCGGCAAGGAGCCTTCCAAGGGCGTGAACCCTGATGAGGTGGTGGCTGTTGGCGCATCCATCCAAGGTGCCATCTTGAATAAGGAAGGTGGCGTGGGCAACATCGTGCTGCTCGACGTGACACCGTTGACGCTCGGTATCGAGACTTTGGGCGGCGTGATGACCAAACTCATCGATGCCAACTCTACCATCCCCTGCAAGAAGAGCGAGACATTCTCCACGGCTGTGGACAACCAGACGGCTGTCACCATCCACGTATTGCAAGGAGAAAGGCCTATGGCATCACAGAATAAGTCCATCGGGCAATTCAACCTCGAGGGCATCGCACCGGCACGTCGTGGCGTTCCACAGATTGAAGTAACATTCGACATCGATGCCAACGGTATCCTCAACGTCAGCGCCAAGGATAAGGCAACGGGCAAGGAACAGGCTATCCGCATCGAGGCATCCAGCGGATTGAGCGAGGATGAAATCAACCGCATGAAGGCGGAGGCAGAGGCAAATGCCGAGGCTGACAAGCGTGAGCGCGAGCGCATCGACAAGATGAACCAAGCCGACTCGATGATCTTCCAAACCGAGACGTTCCTCAATGAGAACGGTGACAAGCTGGGAGCAGACAAGGCCAACGTGGAACAAGCCGTCCAACAATTGAAGGATGCCCACAAGAGCGGCGATGTAGCAGCCATCGACAATGCCATCAACAACCTCAACCAAGTGATGCAAGCCGCCAGTGCCAAGATGTATAGCCAAGCAGGTGGCGCACAGCCAGGAGCAGGTGCAGGCTTCAATGGTGGACAACAATACCAAGGCGGTCAGCAAACGCAATCAAATCCAAATGATGAAGTGCAAGACGCAGACTTCGAAGAAGTCCATTGATGGAAGTAAAACATCGATAAATAAACTATAAAGAAATCCGTGTAGCTCCATGAGTTACACGGATTTTTT
>JAFYZV010000030.1 GCA_017548525.1 Prevotella sp. | reverse complement strand
ATGCTTACCGATATGCTCCTCTCTTCCGATGTCAAGGGATACGTTGCCAATCCGATGTATTATTTTTCCAAGGATGACAGTCTGCATAGGGCAGACCTCGATTTGCTGATGATGGTACAGGGATGGCGGAGATACGCTCCTCAACCTAAGATGAGATACGAGCCGGAAAAGACATTGACCATTGAAGGAGGCGTGTACAAGCAATTGGGTTTGAGGTTCTTGGAGCTTGACGACGTTGCAGCACTGAATAGCCGCCAGTCTGTGACTGATGAGATGAATGAGGAAACGGAATCATTGTCTGGTTTTTCGAGTGGTACGACGGCAACGGAGTCTTTGGAGAATGAAGACAATGCAGAGGGTGATGACTTGGCTTTGAAGGAGTCGAGTCAGGGAGATGAGGTCGTCTTCAATGACATTACCCAGGCAGACCTCGGGGTCAATCATGGCGGATTGCGCCATGAGGTGTTGGTGGAGGCTGAGATAGATTCATATACGGGTCAAAGTGCAGGTGCTGTGCAACGCACTAAGGATGGTGGGCGGTTTGTCTTCGAGTTGCCTCCTTTTTATGGGGAAGCGGTTGTTTTCCTAAAAGCATACAACATCAAGGATTCCGTCAAGAAGTCTATGGCTCATGCGATGGATGATTTCAGGAATGAGCGAGCCTATCCCGACTATTACGTGAAGCAAGACCTGTTCTATCCCATGTTTGCCCATGAATATAGTTATTACCAAAATCATATTCCACCAGTAGACTACACCAGTTATGTGGAAGAGGACACCACCGCCTATCTGTCAAGACTCGATGGCGACCATACACTTGCTACTGTGGATGTGAGGGCGCGAAGACGGGGGCGCAGGGCGATAGACTACACCAAACCTGCATACGTCGTTGATGCCTACGACCTATACAACGAGGCGACAGACCGTGGCTTGAACTGGGGCATCGTGAATATGGGAAACTTCCCACCCACGGCTTGTTTCACTGTCTATGGCAACATGCGGAGATACCAGGATTACAATGTGCGAGCGAAGATTGATGACTATACCTTTTTCCACAATTATCAGCCCATGCAGGAGAGCATCAAAAACCGCAGCGATGCTGCCATATACAAGGATTTGAGTTTAAATCGCATCCAGAACTTCCGATTCTATACGGATTACGAACCACGCAATATAGATTCATTGAGGTCGGAGAGCATCAACCGCGATGACATCACTTTAGTCTATGAGACCATCCCTGATGATGGTAAACGTCCTACTTATCGTGACCGAAGATATATTTTCCGTGGATTCAGTTTCCCAGAGACGTTTTACAGCCCCGACTATAGTGCAATTAAACCCGAGGAACCGACCGACTACAGGCGCACTCTCTATTGGAATCCTAATGCCATGCCCGATGAGAATGGCCATTTTTCCGTCACCTTATATAATAATAGTAGGGAGACGAGGATACAGGTGAGTGCGGTGGGTGTCACTCACGACGGTAAGTTTTACGTGTCGAAATAATGCCTATTTTGGGGGATGATACTCATTCCAATGTGGTACGAACAACAAATAATAGTGTTTTTTTGATTAAAAATGTTCGTGTAGAACGTAAAAATGACTATATTTGCAAAAGTATTTCAATAACTAAAAACATTCAATTATTATGAAACCAACATTATTTCTTTTGGCAGCAGGTATGGGTAGCCGTTACGGAGGCTTGAAACAGCTTGACGGGTTAGGTCCCAACGGCGAGACTATTATGGACTATTCCATTTACGATGCCATCCAAGCAGGATTTGGCAAGATTGTATGGGTGATACGCAAGGACTTTGAGGAGCAATTCCGTACGCAGATCCTTTCTAAGTATGAGGATAAGATACCTTGTGAGTTGTGCTTCCAAGCCTTGGATTCCCTGCCCGAGGGATTCACCGTTCCAGAGGGAAGAGTCAAGCCTTGGGGTACCAACCATGCCGTGTTGATGGGCAAAGGTGTGATTAAGGAGCCCTTCTGTGTCATCAACTGTGATGACTTTTATGGTAGGGATGCTTTCATTGCGATAGGTAAGTTCCTGGCAGATTTGCCTGAGGGGGCAAAGAACACGTACGCGATGGTGGGCTTCCGTTGCTGCAATACATTGTCGGAGAATGGCTCCGTGGCTCGTGGTGTGTGTGTCTATGATGATAAGCATCACTTGACGGACGTGGTGGAACGTACAGAAATTATGCGCGTGGATGGTCCTATCTGCTACAAGGATGAGGAAGGAAAATGGATTCCATTGGAGGAAAACGTACCGGTGAGTATGAATATGTGGGGGTTCACGCCAGACTACTTCGATCATAGTGAGGCATATTTCAAGGAGTTCCTCAGCAATCCGAAGAACATTGAGAATCTCAAGGCGGAGTTTTTCATCCCGTTGATGGTGAATAAACTTATCAATGACGGTACGTCCACCGTGGAGGTACTTGACACGACCAGCAAATGGTTTGGTGTTACTTACGCCGCTGACCGCCAAGATACGGTTGACCGAATCCAGAAATTGATTGACGACGGAATTTATCCAGATAAATTGTTTTAATGCAGATAAATATCCTTAACGACTCAGAAGTTGCTATCATTAAAGACTTGATAGCGACTTCTGGGCAAATAATTATATGTTGCCATAAGTCGCCCGATGGCGATGCGATAGGTTCTTCTTTGGGTTGGGCAGAATTTCTTTCCAATCAAGGCAAGGCTTCTACCATTGTCGTGCCGGATGCCTTCCCCGACTTCCTGCGCTGGATGTCAAATGTGGAGAGAATCGTGCGCTACGACAAACACAAGGAACAGGTTGCCGCCATGTTCCAAGAGGCAGATTTGGTGTTCTGCCTTGACTTCAACGAGCCAAGTCGGGTAGAGTATATGGAGCATTGTCTGGTGACATCGCCCGCCAAGAAGGTGATGATAGACCATCACCTAAACCCCAACATCCCCGATGCCTTGGTAATCTCACACCCACAGATGAGCAGTACCAGTGAATTGGTTTTCCGCATCATCTGGCAGTTAGGAGGCTTTGAGATGATGACACGCAAGGGTGCTTCCGCCATCTATTGTGGCATGATGACGGACACGGGAGGGTTTACGTTCAACTCCACCATGCCCGAGATATATTTCATCATCGGTCAACTTTTGACTAAACGTATCAATAAGGACAAGATTTACCGCAAGGTTTTCAACAATTTCAGTAGTTGGGCCATCCGTATGCGCGGCTATATCATGTACAAGAAGTTGAATGTCTATGATGACCTCCATGCCTCATTCTTCTCCTTGACTCGCCAAGAGATGGTTAAGTTTCATTTCATCAAGGGCGATGCAGAGGGATTGGTGAATATTCCCTTGCAAATCAAAGGGATGAAATTGTCTGTCTCGTTACGGGAAGATAACCAGCAAGATGGTTTGATTTGGGTCAGTTTGCGGTCTGTTGATGACTTCCCATGTAACAAGATGGCGGAGGAGTTTTTCAATGGTGGCGGTCATCTGAATGCCAGTGGTGGTCGGCTCTTTGGCACAATCCAAGAGGCGGAGGAGGTTGTACGCAAGGCTTTCCTGCAATATGAAGACATGTTGAAAAGATGAAAAAATAGTGATAATTCGCCTTTTTTCCATACTTTATTGTTATTTTTGCACTCAAATTATTATTTTGCGAGTATGAGAAAGCTGACTTTTTTGATATTGTGTATCGTGGGGATGGCATCATTTGTGGCATGTAACGATACAGAGACATACGCTGAACAGAAAGAGAAGGAGAGAAGTGCCATCAATAAATTCATTGCAGACTCGGCGGTGAAAGTCATTTCAGAGACACAATTTTTCGCACAAGATAGTACGACGGATGTTTCTAAGAATGAGTTTGTGCTTTTCGAGTCATCGGGTGTCTATATGCAAATCATTCGCAAAGGGTGTGGAGAGAAGTTGAAGGATGGAGAGACTGCTACTGTATTATGTCGTTTCACTGAAAGAAACTTGAAGAGAGGAGCTGACAGCATTCAACTTAGTAATGAGAATCTGACTTACTCCAGCATTCCAGAGAAGATGTCAGTCAAGAACACGTCGGGAACGTTCTCCGCCTCCTTTGAGAAAGGTTCAAGCATTATGTATTACACATACGGTAGTGCGTCGGTTCCTTCTGGTTGGCTAACGCCGTTTTCTTTTATCAATTTAGGTCGCCCAGTGAAGGATGGAGACGAGATAGCCAAGGTGAGACTAATCGTTCCCCATACCCAAGGGCATGCTTACGCTTCGCAAAGCGTTTACCCCTGTCTGTATGACATCACATACGAGAGGGGAAGGTAATTAACAAAATCAATTTCATTTATGACTTTAATTAAATCAATTTCTGGTATTCGCGGAACTATCGGCGGTCATGTTGGTGACACGCTGAACCCGATGGATATTGTCAAGTTCACGACTGCATACGCTACATTTATCCGTCGCAGAGGCCAGTCAAAGAGTAATCAGATTGTTGTTGGGCGTGATGCCCGCATCTCTGGTGAGATGGTGAAGAATGTGGTATGTGGCACATTGATGGGCATTGGGTATGATGTTCTTGACATCGGTCTTGCCACAACCCCTACTACAGAGTTGGCCGTTCGTATGTCGGGTGCTGCGGGTGGTATCATTATTACTGCGAGTCATAACCCTCGCCATTGGAATGCGTTAAAGTTGCTGAACTGCGAGGGTGAGTTCTTGACCGCCGCAGATGGTGCGGAAGTTTTGGCTTTGGCTGAAGCTGATGATTTTGAGTATGCTGATGTAGACCATCTGGGTAAGTATGTCTTTGACGATACGTTTGACAAGCGGCATATAGACAGCGTGTTGGCATTGAGGCTTGTGGATCTCGATGCTATTATAAATGCGCATTTCAAGGTGGTTGTCGATTCCATCAATTCCGTAGGTGGCATCATCCTGCCCAAGTTACTTGACGAGTTGGGTGTGGAGTATAAGTTCCTCAATGGCGATGCCACTGGCGATTTTGCGCACAATCCCGAGCCTTTGGAGAAGAACCTCGCGGGTATTATGGATGAACTTCGTGGTGGTGGCTATGATTTGGGCATCGTGGTAGATCCTGATGTAGACCGTTTGGCTTTCATCTGTGAGGATGGTAAGATGTACGGGGAAGAGTATACTTTGGTGAGCGTTGCTGACTATGTATTGGCTCATACCCCTGGTAACACAGTCTCCAATCTTAGTTCAACTCGTGCCTTGCGTGACGTGACGGAGCGTCATGGCGGCAAATATTCCGCTTCCGCTGTTGGTGAGGTAAACGTCACCACGAAGATGAAAGAAGTGGGAGCTGTCATTGGCGGCGAGGGAAATGGTGGTGTCATCTATCCCGAGAGCCATTATGGCCGAGATGCATTGGTAGGTATTGCCTTGTTCCTTTCCCTTCTCGCACAAAAAGGCAAGAAAGTGAGCGAGTTACGTAAGGACTATCCCAACTATTTCATTGCGAAAAATCGTATCGACCTTACACCTTCGACAGATGTGGATGCCATTTTGGTTAAGGTAAAAGAGCTATACAAAGATGAGCAGGTAAATGACATCGATGGTGTGAAGATAGACTTTGCTGATAAGTGGGTACACCTTCGCAAGTCCAACACAGAGCCTATCATCCGTGTATACAGTGAGGCAGCAACGATGGAAGAGGCAGATGCCTTGGGAAAGAAGCTGATGCAAGTGGTTTACGACATGCAATAAACCATATGTTGTAATATAGGAGTCCTAATGTTTCTATAAATTATAGATTTATTAGGACTCCTGATTTATTTCAATTCATTCAAAAGTCTTGAACTCATAACCTTGTTCTTGTAGCCATCTTAATGCCTCGGGAAGGGCAAAACGTAGTTTGTCAATGCTTTTGAGTGAATCGTGGAAAGTGAGGATTGAACCATTGCGGGTGTGTTCCTTCACATTGTGTAGCACATCATCAGCAGTCATCCACTTGGAATAGTCGCGGGTCACCAAATCCCACATGATAATCTTGAATTCCTTGCCTAACCAGTAATATTCGCTATGCCTCATGATACCATGGGGAGGACGGAACAGATGTGAGTGAATTAGCTCATTAGCCTTGAATGTGTTGATGATGTAAGTCGTGGTCCAGTGCTTGAATGCACCTAAATGGTTGTAGGTGTGGTTGCCCACTTGATGCCCAGCATCCACAATTTGTTGATACAACTCAGGATGCCTTTTTACATTATCACCCACCATGAAGAATGTCGCCTTAGCATCAAATTGTGCCAACGTGTCAAGCAAGAAAGGAGTGGATTCGGGAATAGGACCATCATCGAACGTCAGATAGACTGAGTGTTCGTTAGGATCCATTCGCCAAATAGCTTTGGGATATATCCATTTACCCCATTTCGATGCTTGTTCAATAATCATGATATGTTGTTGGGCTTTTAATGTTGAGTGTTTAGTGTTTTTACGCTAAGACGTTAAACACTAAACACTCAATAAATTTTATTGCGGGAATTGGCCACCCCTTGAGGAGTACCTTGCATAATAACTTTCGATCTGTTGCATCTGTTTCTCGGCAAGAGCTTTGTCTACCAACTCTGTGGTATGGTTAAGGCGTTGCATGACATATAGCTGTGTGATGCAATCGGTGTGTGACTGCGAGAAACGATGTTCATTAAGTGACAGATACCATTCCAGATATTGTGTAGACGTTTTCCACAAGTCATTGATGACCTCCTTGGCTTTCTCTTTTTCTCCAAGTTGTGCGTATGCTTGGGCAATATCCATACTTCCGCTACGGAAATTATGTGCCACGTTATAGGTTGGTATCTCTTTCTCTGCCTTTTGCAACACTTTCAAAGCCTTGTCGTTTTTCCCCTCGGCAATCAATTGCAAGGCGAGGGTTGCCATGAGGTTACGATGCGTGTAGCACATGCGGGTGACCGTCTCGTCAAGATATAAGTCCTTGGTAGATAACCCGCCAAACTTATACCGATTCATGACATTGTTGTAAGTCTTCTCCGTATCGAAGCTCTTGGCTCCAGACGCATTGGTGGTGAAGGGAGTGATGCGGTTGGCAAGACCCTCTTGTACAAAGTTGTCGCCTAAGTTCATGTAATTTTCCGAGCCAACGGTCAATGCCACGTAGATGGGGCGTGTCCAGTTGCATTGCGAGATGATTTCCAGCATCATCAAGTCGCCCTTATATAAGGCTCGTTTGCCAGCCAATGAGATAACCATCTTGTCGGGGATGGAGTCGCTTGCCATCATCATGCCGCTCTTCTTGACAGCCTCCTTGTCAATGGTAACATAGACGGTATCTGTAGGGATGATGTGCATATCAGAGTTCTTGGAACGTACCCAGTATTGCAGGATATTCTTCAACTCAAACGGCTCATCGCCAAATTGCTGCTTGGCTTCGTCGGGATATTCCTTATAGAATTGCTTCAATTCTTCCTTGGCAGATGGTTGGATTTCCACATACTCATTCGTACCCGAACAATAGTCGAGCCTTGGCCATAAAATAGGCACGGAAGGCGAGTCGTATGCAGGACGGCGCATCTGGTCGATGTACCAGTCGGTTTGCAAGTAACTAAGGTTGCAGACGCGTGTGTCGGTACGGACACCCTCAACATCTTGGTTGTACCAGAGTGGGAATGTGTCATTGTCGCCATTGGTGAAGATGATGGGATAGCCCTCATCCTGTAATGTCATCAGGTAGTTTTGCCCGAAGTCACGGCAGCAATAGCGCCCGCTACGGTCATGGTCATCCCATGTCTGCGATGCCATCTGTATGGGAACGAGCAATGTGATGATTGCCACGAGAGCTGAAACCACGATGCCGTCAACCTTGAGATATTTCTTCAGCAAATCGATGATGGCTGCTACGCCGATGCCACACCAGATGGCGAAGGCGTAGAATGACCCTGCGTAGGCATAGTCACGTTCACGTGGCTGCAATGGGGTTTGGTTAAGGTAAACGACGATTGCGAGACCTGTCATGAAGAACAGGAAGAAAACCACCCAGAACTGGCGGATGCCGCGCTTGCCGCGCCATGCCTGCCAGAACAATCCAATGAGTCCTAACAACAATGGGAGGCAATAGAAGACATTGTGTCCCTTATTGTTTTTCAACTCGTCGGGCAGCTTGCTTTGGTCGCCGAGTCGTGCGTTATCCAGGAATGGGATTCCGGAAATCCAGTTGCCATGCTCCAGTTCTCCATTGCCTTGGATGTCGTTTTGTCTTCCTGCGAAGTTCCACATGAAGTAACGCCAATACATAAAGTTGCATTGATAGGAGAGGAAGAACTTGATGTTATCGATTTGCGATGGTACTTTCACCATGATGCTCTCACCGCAACGGTCGTATGGTACTTCTATACCTTCCACGCCACCCATCCATTCCTCATACGACTGTGAATGGCCGGCATCGTACATACGTGGGAAGAACATGTTTTGTGCATATTCATATTTATTCTTATGGCTCACCACGAAGTAGGAGTCCTTCTCGTCTGCCGATGCCTTCTCCTTGCGTTGCCAGATGGGGGCACCCTCTTTCATGACGGGACGGCAAATGTTACCTTCCTGTTGGAGTTTCACCTGAGATGTGTAAGCCTGCCCGTAGAACAGTGGGCGGTCGCCGTACTGGTCGCGGCTCAGGTAGTTACCCAGCGTGAAGATGTCCTCTGGGGAGTTCTGGTCCATTGGGGGATTGGCAGAGGAGCGGATGACGATGAGGGCATACGTCGAGTAGCCAATCATCAACATCAACAGGCAGAGCAACGTAGTGTTCTTCGTCCGTGCGCTGATGAGGGGCAACAACTTCTTTTCCACTTTCACCTTGCGGTTGAGGATGAACCAAAGAATTGCTAAGATAATGATACCGATAATCACGGCTGACCATCCATATCCATAGAATGGAATACCCAACAAGCCTACACTCAAGAGAAATGCGATGTTCTGTCGTGTTTGGTTTCTGTCGGTAAATGTCTCGTAAATCGCCCAGATTACTGCTGCTACCAATAAGATAATGTAGATAATCTCACCCGTATTGAAAGGACAATGCAACACGTTGACAAACAGCAACTCAAACCATCCGCCCACCGTGATGATACCTGGCACCACGCCATAGAGCACTGCCGCCACGATAACGAATGAGATAGCGAGGGCGATGAGCGATCCTTTCGTCTCGATGTTGGGGTATTTGCGGTAACAATAAACCAGCACGATGGCGGGGATGCACAACAAGTTGAGCAAGTGTACGCCAATGGAGAGTCCCGTCATATAGGCAATCAGCACCAACCAGCGGTCGGCATGTGGCTCGTCCGCATGGTCTTCCCATTTGAGGATGAGCCAGAATACGATGGCGGTGAATGCCGAAGAATAGGCATACACCTCGCCTTCCACTGCCGAGAACCAGAAGGTGTCGCTAAACGTATATATCAATGCGCCCACCATTCCCGATGCCTCAATGGCGATTAGTTTGCTGGTTGTCAGTTCACCCCAGTCTTTGAGGATTAGTTTCCGTGTCAGGTGCGTTATGGACCAGAACAGGAAAAGGATAGTGGTTGCCGAAAGCAATGCGCTCATCATGTTCACCATCCGCGCCACCTGTGTGGGGTCGCTGGCAAATTGCGAGAACAAATTGGCGGTCAGCATGAAGAACGGTGCACCTGGTGGGTGTCCTATTTCCAGCTTATAGCCCGTTGTGATAAACTCGGGACAATCCCAAAATGACGCTGTTGGCTCAATCGTAGAACAATAAACGAATGCGGCGATGGCAAATGCCACCCACCCTAAGATGTTGTCTACCAGTTTGTACTGTTTCATTATAAATAAGGTGTATAGTTTTTTGTTTTTGCAAAAGTACGCAAAAATCCTGAATTACCCACCAGCCAGAATGAAAAAAGAATGTTATTCTATATTTATGACTTGTTTTTCAGAATAATTTGCTTATATTTGCAGGGGATTATATACGAACCGAATCATCAATCAATAAACTTTATAGTATGAGTAAGAAATTGCTTTCTTTGCTTGTCATCATCGTTGCATTCAACATTTCGGTGATTGCGCAGGTGACAACTTCGGGTGTGAGTGGTAAAATCACTTCAGGCGGAAGCACCGTGATAGGGGCTACCGTCACGGCAACTCACCTACCATCGGGTACTATTTACCGCGCCGTTACCAACACCGATGGTCGTTACACCATCCAAGGTATGCGTGTGGGTGGTCCTTATCGCGTGGAGGTGACGTATGTGGGACATCAGTCCAAGACATTCGACAATGTGACCCTCAATCTTGGTGAGACGCGAAACCTGTCTTGTTCGTTGGAAGAGGATGCCAAGGTACTGCAAGAGCTTGTCGTCACGGGGCGTAGTGGTATCAATGCCACAAAGACTGGTGCGGCAATGAGCATCAATTCAGAGCGCATCAACGAAATGCCATCCATCTCTCACGGCATCGCCGATGTGGCTCGCCTCAATCCCCAGCTTACCGTGACCAACGGCGGAGTGATGTCTTTTGCTGGTACGAACAACCGTTACAACTCGTTCATGATTGACGGGGCGATGAATAACGACGTGTTCGGTCTCGCCTCAAGTGGCAACAACGGAGGACAGGCGGGAACCAATCCCGTGTCAATGGAGACGATAGAGCAGATTCAGGTGAACGTTGCGCCCTTCGATGTACGCCAAAGCGGATTCACGGGTGGTGCCATTAACGCCATCACTAAATCGGGTACCAACCAGTTCCATGGCTCTTTCTATGGCTATGGCTATGACAAGAACCTCATCGGAAAGAAATACAAGAAGACCGACGGCACATATAGCGATGCCTACGACAGCCAGACGGAGTACCAGTTTGGTGTCACTCTCGGTGGTCCCATCATCAAGAACAAGCTTTTCTTCTTCGCCAATTACGAGAAGGCTAATAAGGAATATCCTAACCTCTTCGGCTACAACACCAATGGTTCGCAGATTATGACCAAGGCGATGGACGAAGCCTACCTTGCCCAATATGGCGCACAGGGTTATACGAGCGTGGGAGATGCCAACGCCGATGATGTCCTCCGCAAGATCAATGAGATGGCAGAGAAGCAAGGGTATCATTATGGGGGCGTGTTCGAGAATCCTGATGTTTACACCAAGAGCGATAAGGCGGGGGTGAAACTCGACTGGAACGTCAACGAGTTTAATAAGTTCAGCCTTCGTTGGAGCCTCGTCAAGGCTGAGCAACTCAACAACACGAGCGGCACGACATCCCTCAATGACAAGAGTTATTCCTATCCTTTCAAGAGCAACACCAACTCTTTCACGGCAGAATTGCAGTCTCGCATCTCGCCACAGATGAGCAATGAGTTCCGTGCCTCATACGTCCGCGTCCGCGACCAGCGGGCAACGGGAACATCGTTCCCCATGATCACGATTCGCAACGTGGGTAGTGCGCAGTTGGCTAACCCCAATAGCGCATCAGATGGCATTGCCTATCTCGTCAATAGACGTGGTGGTACGGTCAACATTGGTAATGAACGGTCGTCAATGGCAAACCGTCTGGACCAGGACATCTATACCCTTGAGGACAACTTCACATGGTTCCGTGGCAACCACACCTATACCTTCGGAACGCACAATGAGATATACCATTTCTCCAACCTGTACATCCAGGATGCCTTTGGAACGTATTATTTCAACGACCTTGACCATTTCAACAAGTATTATGATGACTTCATGGCTGGCACCATCGACCCAACGTATGCTTATATCAATGAATACAGGTACGGTCATGCCAATGTCGAGGTCACGGGAGACCCACGCTGGGAAGCGGCATTCACGGCTGGGCAACTGGGTTTCTATGCGCAGGACAAATGGGATGTCTCCAATAACTTCCAACTGACATACGGCCTACGTATGGACATCCCCATCTTCTTCGACACGCCAGCCGAAAATGCACCGTTCAACGCATACGCACGGGGTAGGGCATACGCCACACGAAGCAACGGAACAGAGTTTGTTGCCAATCCCGACTGGAACGTCAAGACCAATCATCGCCTGTCGAGCGCACCGCTATGGAGTCCGCGTATGGGATTCCGATGGGACATAGCGGGTGACCGCCGCTACATCCTTCGCGGGGGAGTGGGTGTCTTCACGGGGCGCATCCCCTTCGTGTGGATTTCCAACAACTTCTCCAATACGGGCATCCAGTTATCTTCGTATGACGTTTTCAACCCCAAGGGCATTGACCTCATCCTCAATCCTGACAAGCAGGATGCCAACGCGCAAAAGCTAAAAGCAACGTCGGGCAGCCAGATCATCAATGTCTATGACCACCATTTCAAGTTCGCACAGAACCTGCGTATGAATTTGGGATTCGACTTTGACCTTGCGGGTATCGACTGGACGGCAGAAGCCATCTACTCGAAGACGCTCAACGACATCTATTACAAGGACTTGGCCATTGACGAGACGGGAAAGACCTTTGGGCAGACATACGGTTATCTCTGGGACAACCGTCCCATGATGATGTCCACTACGGGTGGTACCGAGTTCTCACACGTGTATGGGCTGTTTAATACGTCCAAGGGATATACCGTCAACTTGTCATTGAAGGCAGAGAAACATTTTGACTTCGGTCTCGATTTGATGGCATCTTACACTTGGACGCGGTCGAGAAGCGTCAACAATGGCTCGTCATCGGTGGCAGCCAGCAACTTCCGTTACAACTATACGTATCGTAATCCTAACAATCCTGAGCTTGGAAACTCCGCTTTCAACGTGCCTCATCGCATCCAAGCGTCGGCTTACTACCATCTGAAGTATGGGGCGAACAAGGCATGGACAACCACTCTCGGTGTCATCTACCAAGCCAAGAGCGGCTCGCCTTATTCCATCTATTATTATGGTGATGTGAATGGCGACGGTCAGAATGGCAACGACCTCTTCTTCATTCCCACCGACGAGCAGATAGACCAAATGCGGTTTGAGGAAACCACATACAACAAGCAGAAGCTAACCGAGGATATGCAGCGGGCATTGCTCAAGGAATGGGTGGGCAACGACTCGTACATGAGCAAGCACCGTGGCGAATATTTCGAGCGTTATGCCGACAACTTGGCTTTCGAGCATCATTTCGACATCCACGTGGCACAGAAATACCAGTTCAAGGTGGGTAAGCAAATCAATGCTATCGAGCTATCGATTGACATCCTCAATGTCGCCAACCTCCTCAATAAGGATTGGGGACACACCTACGGCGATGGCTTCGGTGTCTATTATAGCCCCGTCAATTACCAGGGGAATGGCTATTACCAATTCACAGGACAGTATGCCGTGCGCAACTACAGCGACTATTACAGCCGCTGGCGTGGGCAGTTGGGGCTGAAGTACACTTTCTGATTTAAAAAGATTATTGAATGAAGAATGAAGAATCACTTGTGTAGTTAGTTCTCTACCAAACGATTCTTCATTCTTTATTCCTCATTCAATTTTGGTAAAAGGTTTTTGCATGATGTAAATTCAACTTTTATCGATATTCATCCTTTTCTGTTTGATTTATTTTGGCTATAGCCGCAAACCTTTTCGGCTATAGGCGCAACCCCTTTTGGCTATAGCCGTAAGGTCGCAAATACGGCATTTGTTCCCACTAATTGCAGCTTTTGTACCCGAGAACGAAGGCTATAATACCTCCCGACTCAGGTGTAAATAAGAAATGCCCCCAAAAGTTATTTTGACTAACTTTTGGGGAACACTTCAATTTGCAACAAATTTTTGAGTTTTGTGGATGGTTAATATTCCATCACAGGAGGCAATTCCTTTGCCTGGTCGATCATCTTCTGCACCTCCGTTACGCTTGGTACGCGCCCCACGAGGTTTTTCTGCTCGTTGATTTCTACCATCTTCGGAACGAGGTTCTCTGCCTTACGATGGCGGAATTCCTTCACGGTGTCTACGCCAGCAGCCTCCAAAAGCTCCGAGAACTGCGGTCCCACGCCGTTGATACGCATCAGGTCGGCATGGTTGGTCCATGTCAAGATGAGCTTCGGGCTGATTTCCGTCTGCTCTGCCAATGCCTTGCGGCCAGCGGGTTTGTTGCACTTCTCTAAGAGGTCGTCCACAGTGTTGATGCCAGCCTCAATGAGTTTCTTTGAATAAACTTCGCCGATTCCCTCGACGTCAATGATTTTGTATGCCATAATGTTTTAGGTTTTAGTTAAATGAATGATTTTCAGTCTTTTATTTTCCCTTGTTTTCTGCAAAGATAAAGAATAAAATCCCAACTGCCAAATATTTATGCGAAAAAAGTTTATTGTTTACAAAATGGCATAAAAAAACCGCCAGACTTCATGAAGTCCAGCGGTATTCTCACTTTTGATTCGTGTCAAAAATTACTGAGCAATTGCAGAATCAACAGCTACTGCGGCAGAGTCAATCAAAGAGTCAACAACTGCAGCTGCACTGTCTACTACTTCCTCAGCAACTTGAGCAGGCTTCTGCTCACCACAAGATGCGAAAGAGATTGCTGCGATAGCCACGAACATAAAAACTAATTTCTTCATTTTTCTTTGCTTTTTAAATCTGTAAAACAATCATTTGTTTATTAAAACGCTGCAAAGGTAAGCATTTTTTCAATACCTCAAACATTTTTTTTGAACTTTTTTTTGCCCTTTTTGTAACTTTTTTGTAAGTCATTGTAAATGAGAACGTTATGAATGTTTAATAAAAGTTAATGTTGTTTTGTGTACCCACACAATCTGAAAAAAGATGGAAAAAATGACATAAAATCATTCAAAGTTTGTATCTTTGCACCTATATAATAATATAAGGTGTAACGCGACGTGTTTTTCCCATGATAAATACCTCTGCATTTCAAGGAAAGAAGGCTGCATTCTTCACTTTAGGATGCAAGTTGAACTTCTCCGAGACATCCACTTTCGGGCAGATGCTCCACGACATGGGTGTGACCACGGTGGGCAAGGGCGAACAGGCGGACATCTGTCTCATCAATACATGTTCTGTTACGGAGGTTGCTGACCACAAGTGTCGTCAGGCCATCCATCGCCTTGTGCGCCAGCACCCCAATGCCTACGTGGTGGTGACGGGATGCTATGCACAACTTGCTCCCGTTCTTATCAGTGAGATACCAGGTGTGGACCTGGTATTGGGCAGCAATGAAAAGGCAAATTTGATACAATTCCTCTCCGAGGGATGGAGTGCCAAGATGGATGGTAAAGCCGCAGTGGATGACGGGAAGAGGTACCATGCCGTCGCCAAGCCCAAGGAAATCACTACGTTTGCGCCATCATGCTCGCGTGGCAACCGTACCCGCTATTTCCTCAAAGTGCAGGATGGTTGTGACTATTTCTGTACTTATTGCACCATCCCCTTTGCTCGCGGTCTCTCTCGTAACGCCACAATATCATCGCTGGTGGAACAGGCCAGGGGCGTAGCAGCCGAGGGCGGCAAGGAGATTGTCCTCACTGGCGTAAATATTGGTGACTTTGGAAAGACCACCAAAGAGCGGTTTATCGACCTTGTGAAGTCTCTTGACCAAGTGGAGGGTATTAAGAGATACCGCATCAGCAGTCTCGAACCCGACCTCCTCAACGACGAACTTATTGACTTTTGCGCCCATAGCCGTGCCTTTATGCCCCATTTCCACATCCCTTTGCAGAGTGGTAGTGATGCCGTGTTGCGGCTCATGCACCGTCGATACGACCGTGCGCTATTCGCCCAAAAGGTCAGAAGTATCAAGCAAGCCATGCCCAATGCCTTTATCGGAGTGGATGTGATGGTCGGCACAAGGGGTGAGACACCCGATTGTTTTGAGGAATGTTATGAGTTTTTGCGTGGTTTGGATGTTACGCAGTTGCACGTATTCCCTTATAGTGAGCGTCCCGGCACCGCTGCGCTGCGTATTCCATACGTAGTGGACGCAAAGGAAAAAAAGCTTAGGTCTAAACGATTGCTCGACCTATCGGATGAGAAGACCCACGCTTTCTATGCCCAGCATATCGGTAAAGAGGCAGAAGTACTGTTTGAGAAAGCACCTCGGGGTAGAGCTATGCACGGCTTTACCCGCAATTACATCCGTGTAGAGTTGCCGCCGACGAGGGCAAAAGCTGAATATGATAACCAGTTGTTGAAAGTTAGGTTAGGTAATTTCAACTACGATAAGACCGCATTGATGGGGGAGGTGATACATGGATAAGATAGCTTTAGTCATATTGAATTGGAACGGGCGCAAGATGTTGGAACGTTACCTGCCCTCCGTGATAGAATACTCTCGGCAGGAGGCTGCCGTCTATGTGGCAGACAATGGCTCTACCGATGACTCTATCTCCCTTTTGGAGGCCTTTTCGCCAGATGTGAAAACCATCCTCCTCAGTAAGAATTATGGCTTTGCCGAGGGATATAACCAAGCTTTGCGCCAAGTGGAAGCCGAATATTACGTGTTGCTCAATAGCGACGTGGAGGTGACAGCGCATTGGCTCGACCCCTTGGTGGACTATATGGAGGAACATAATGATGTCGCCGCCTGTCAACCCAAATTGCTTGCCGTTCATGATAAGGGTCGGTTTGAATATGCGGGAGCGGCAGGTGGATTCATCGACAGGTACGGTTATCCCTTTTGTCGGGGGCGTATCTTCGATGTGGTGGAGACAGACAGCGGACAGTATGACACCTCTGCCGACATCTTGTGGGCGACGGGAGCCTGCTTGATGATACGCAGCCAAGACTATTGGGCAGTGGGAGGACTTGACGGACGTTTCTTCGCCCACAACGAGGAGATAGATCTCTGTTGGCGACTGCGGCTTTTGGGAAGGCGGGTGGCATGTGTCCCCGCCAGCGAGGTGTACCATGTGGGTGGCGGCACGTTGCCCAAGGAGAATCCGATGAAGACATTTTACAATTTCCGCAACAACCTGACTATGCTCTATAAGAACCTTCCCGCTGACGAACTGCCCAAAGTAATGATTTTACGCTGGTTCTTGGACTATCTCGCGGCATGGCAGACGCTCATCCTCAATCGCAACTGGAAAGATTTTCTCGCCATTTATCGTGCAAGAAGAGCATTCCGCCGATGGCTCCCACAATTCCGTGAGGATCGCCAAAGGATACAGGGAAGTAGGGTAGTGGACGCCTGTCATGATGGTCGCAGCCACATATTCCTCCTCTACCATTATTATATAAGGGGAAGGAAATACTATTTTGAGCTTTATCACTCACATTGATTATAAAGCCTTTAATAAATCTTAATTTGTTTTGAGAATTGTTCTGTTTGTGCTAACTTTGCATCAAATTTGGTGAAATGTAGCCTTATTAGAAATGGGAAAAAGAAGGAACAAGCCTCGCAGTCGCTATCGGTTGCAAGGGATTACATTGTGCATAAGTACGGCGATGGTACTTATTCTTTTGGGATTAGTGGTGTTTTCTGTTCTTGTGGGTAAGAATCTTTCATCTTACGTCAAGGAAAATTTGGTGGTAACAATGATGTTAGACCAAGATATGTCTGACACCGAGGCACAGCAGTTTTGCCAACAGTTGCAAACACGCCCCTTTATCAACAGTCTTCAATATGTGAGCAAGGAACAAGCCTTGAAGGAAGGTATCAAGGACTTGGGTGCCGACCCGTCGGAATTTGCAGATGGCAACCCATTCCTCTCGTCCATTGAACTTACCATGAATGCACAATATGCCAATAGCGATTCGTTGGGATGGATTACGAAAGAGTTGAAAAGCCATCCTAAGGTGAATGAGATAACTTACCAGAAAGACTTGGTGGATGCCGTCAATAGGACAATAGCTAAGATTAGCTTGGTGCTATTGGTGCTGGCGGTGTTGTTGACGGTCGTGTCATTTTCGTTGATTAACAATACTGTCCGCCTCGGCATCTATGCCCGTCGTTTCTCCATCCATACGATGAAGTTGGTGGGGGCATCATGGGGATTTATTCGTCGCCCGTTCCTTAGACAAGCATTTTGGGTGGGTATTGTCGCCGCCATCATCGCCATCGTGGTGTTGGCAGGTTTGATCTATGCCATTTACCATTATGAGCCTGAGGTGTTGACGGTGCTTAATTGGCAAGTGCTTGCCATCACCGCAGCCGTCGTGTTGTTGTTCGGCATCATCATCACTACGCTATGCGCCAACATTTCTGTCAATAAATTCTTGAGAATGAAAGCAGGAGAACTATACAAGATTTAAACACACACATTATATATATTATATGGACAAGAGAAATTTCGCTTTCGACAAAATGAATTTCATCCTTCTGGCAATTGGGATGGTTATCGTCATCATTGGCTTCATCTTGATGAGTGGTGGGGGGTCTAACGAGAATACTTACGACCCAGAGATATTTAATGCCATGCGTATCAAGGTGGCACCGCTGATTTGTTTCTTCGGGTTTATCTCAATGATTTATGCCATCATCCGCAAACCGAAAGACGGGGAGGATGCGTAAATGGATTGGATAGAGACCGTTATTATAGCTATCGTGGAAGGCTTGACAGAGTTTCTGCCAGTTTCTTCCACTGGACACATGATTATCACCCAAAACTTGTTGAATGTACCTCAGGGGGATCCATTCGTCCACGCTTTCACGTTCATCATTCAGTTTGGGGCAATATTGTCGGTGGTGTGCCTTTACTGGAAACGTTTCTTCCAGTTTGACAACACACCAGTTCCCGAGGGTAGCACATTGTTTCAGCGATTGAAACATAAGTTTTATTTTTACTGGCTGCTCATTATAGGTGTGATTCCTGCCGTCGTTATCGGCTTGCTTGCAAAGAAATCTGGACTCCTTGATTGGTTGCTTGACAGTGTGGAGGTGGTAGCTATCATGCTGGTGGTAGGTGGTGTGTTCATGTTGTATTGTGACAAATTGTTTAATAAAGGAAACGATGCAACACGAGTGAATGAAAAACGGGCATTTAACATTGGCCTGTTCCAATGTATCTCCGTTATCCCTGGCGTGTCGCGCTCCATGGCTACTATTGTGGGAGGTATGACACAGGGACTTACCCGCAAGCGTGCCGCAGAGTTCTCTTTCTTCCTTGCCGTACCGACAATGGCGGGTGCAACGCTGCTTGACCTACTCGACCTCTTGAAAGAAGATACAGCCTGGGCAACAGGCCATAATATTGCCATGCTCTTGTTGGGATGCGCCGTAGCTTTCATTGTGGCACTTCTTGCCATGAAATGGTTTGTGGCTTTCCTGACGAAGTATGGCTTCAAGGCCTTTGGTATCTATCGCATCATTGTTGGTGGAATTATCATCGCATTGTTGCTGACAGGACATTCACTTGCAATGGTTGACTAAATGAATTTTTCAGAGGGTGTTATCCTTGCGGTGGACAAGCCTTATCGCATGTCGAGTTTTGGGGCTTTGGCTCATGTTCGCTTTCTTGTTTCTAAGAAGCTGGGCGTGAAGAGGGTCAAGATGGGACATGCTGGTACGTTAGACCCATTGGCGACAGGAGTCCTTATCCTTTGCACGGGCAAGGCCACCAAGCAGATAGATGTATGGCAGCAACACTCCAAGGAGTATGTGGCATCGTTGAAGTTGGGGGTGACCACTGCCAGCTTTGACAAGGAGCATACGGTGGACTTCACCTATCCCACACGTCATATCACCAAGGAATTGGTCATACAAACATTGCAACACTTTGTTGGAGACATCCAGCAAGTACCGCCCTCTTACAGTGCCTGCAAGATAGATGGTCATCGGGCATACAAGCTTTCACGTAAAGGAAAGGAAGTGGAACTCCAAGCCAAACCCATCCATATTGATGAAATTGAGTTATTGGATTTTGACCCTATGAAGAAAGAGATGACCATCCGCGTGGTATGTGGCAAGGGTACATATATCCGAGCTTTGGCTCGCGACATAGGAATGGCTATGGATAGTGGTGCTTTCCTTACCTCTTTACGTAGGACTCGTGTGGGCGACATCCGTGTGGAAGATTGTATTAACTTTGACCATTTCCGTGAGTGGTTGGATCAACAAACCATAGAATACTGAATACCCCGTACAAATAATTATTATGAAGTTATCACAGTTTAAGTTTAAGTTACCTGAAGACCAAATCGCTCTTTATCCTCATAGCGTTTGGCATGAGTATGTGAACGAGCAAGGGGAAAAAGAAATGTTTCGCATCACCCGCCGTGATGAATGTCGATTGATGGTGTTGCACCGCAAGTCGCAGACCATCGACATGTACAAACGTGATGCCGAGGGAAATCCCATCGAGGGAGATTACTTGGACTTCCGTAATCTTATCGACTATTTCGATGAGGGAGACACGTTTATCTTCAATGACACCAAGGTGTTTCCGGCACGGTTGTATGGAACGAAGGAGAAGACCGATGCCCAAATAGAAGTGTTCCTCTTGCGTGAGCTTAATAAGGAGATGCGGTTATGGGACGTGTTGGTGGAGCCGGCGCGAAAGATTCGCATTGGCAACAAACTGTTCTTTGATGACAGTGGATCGATGGTGGCAGAGGTCATTGACAATACCACCAGTCGCGGAAGGACGCTTCGGTTTCTTTACGATTGCCCTCACGATGAGTTCAAACGCGAGCTGTTCGCCCTTGGCGAGTCGCCTCTGCCACGCTATATCGTCGATGCCCGTGAGGAACACCATGGCACGGAACAGGACATGGAAGACTTCCAGTGCATCTATGCTAAGAATGAAGGAGCCGTGACTGCCCCTGCCACAGGACTTCACTTCAGCCGTGAGCTGATGAAACGCATGGAGATTCGGGGCTTCAATTTCGCTTTCATCACGTTGCATTGCGGTTTAGGTTGCTTCCATGACATAGAAGTGGAGGACCTCACCAAGCACAAGATGGACTCCGAACAGATGTTTATTGGTAAGGAGGCATGTGAGATTGTGAATGCCGCCAAGATGGCAGGGCATCGTATCTGTGCCGTGGGAACGAGTGTGGTAAAAGCTACCGAGACTGCCGTTGGCACCGATGGCATGTTGAAGGAATTTGAGGGGTGGACCAATAAGTTCATCTTCCCGCCATACGATTTTGGACTTGCCGACACCATGATTTCCAATTTCTACCATCCCTATTCCACCTTGTTGATGGAGACGGCAGCCTTTGGTGGATACGACTTGGTGATGCAAGCATACGACCTCGCCGTTGAACATGGCTATATGTTCGGGTGCTTTGGCGATGCCTTGCTCATTGTCAATGATTGATGGATGGACATTGTGTATATTTAGCACTTGGCTCTAATTTGGGCAATCGTCAGGAGAATATCCTTCGGGCGATAAATGCTATACAAGAGTTGATTGGCTCCGTGGAGTGCCAATCGACTCTTGTTGATACAGAACCGTGGGGCTTTGAATCCGAGAATCGATTTCTGAATGCCGTAATACGTGTGAATACTTCTCTTTCACCACGACAATTATTGAAAGCCACTAAAAAGATTGAAAAGGCTTTAGGACGTAAAAGGAAATCTCATACGAAGGATGGTCGTGCCGTATATCATGACCGTATCATTGACATCGACATCTTGTTGTATGGCAATGTTATAGTGGATGAGCCAGACCTGAAAATTCCACATCCCTTGATGTTGGAACGAGACTTTGTGATGATTCCACTTCGACAAGTTCTTTTAGATACCACCGTTTTACCCGAAAAGACGCAAGATGATGATGTAGAGTAAATACTCTCTACGATTGTTTATACGTTTCCCATGCCGAAACAACATCCTCGATAGTTAGGTCAAGTAGAGTTAACTGGCGGAAGAATTCATGCATGTCCTTTGTCAGAAACTCTTTCTTCCTCGCCGACCGTATCTTGCGCTTGGCTCCTTTGGCAACGAGCATTCCTATGCCTCGTTGTTGTAGTAGTATATCGTCACGTTGCAAGATATCAAATGCGCGTAGGGCGGTATTGGTATTTACTTCATATTCAGCTGCCAGTTCACGAACACTTGGCACTCGTTCTCCTTCTTGGTATCTTCCAGATAGAATATCGTCACAAATACGTTCAGCTATCTTGACAAAGATAGCTTTGTCGTTTCGGTAAATCATAGGCGTGTGAGTTTGTTGGAAATGATTTGCGCATGACAGAAGCAGCGGTAGGCGAGCCAATAGTTCAGCAGGGAGAGTGTGAGGATGATGCCAAAAGTGATACTCATGATGGCCTCATCGCTCAGGTTGCTCACCCTGACAAATATGGCGAAGATACTTATGCAGACGAAAAGCACAGGAATCGCCCACAGCCACCCGTGACGGCGAAAGAGCAAGCCGAACAACGTGAACAGCGACCAAGGCCAGAGTGCAAGGATCATTACGAACACAATTACAGACAGGCCATTGAAAATGGCACCCAGACCCGATATGTCGAGACCGGCTATAACCCAATGGCCTGGGAATATCTGATAACGCAAGATGTATTCGAGAGGCCAGTTGTCGTCGAAGAACAAAGGGATGCTATTGATGACATTAACGGTTAATCGGGCTGCCAATGCCAACAGGTAGATGCCGATGGTGGCATAGACGACGCGCGTGAGGAACTTTGTCATGTTGCTGGCGGGCAAGGCAAGCAGCGTGATTGCTGTCGGTTTCTTCTCCAATACCGCGAACATGCGTGATGTGCAGATGAGAATGAAGCCCCAGAAGATCCATTCGTTGTTGAGAACCAAGAGAATGCCGCCCATTTCCTCTATCGAGAATATGCGACCGAAGAAGAAAAAAAGCACGGTCTTGAAAAGATAGATGGCAACGAGCCCGAGATAGAGACGTAGGTAGAGTTTCTTTTCCGTGCGCCAGTAGTAACGTACGAGTTGCCAGATATTGGTGGATGATAAGTTTTTCATGATTGAATGTTTTTGGAGGTTATTTGAATGGCTCCGTTTTGCACGGCATTATAGAGTAGTTCGAGATTCAGAGGTGTTTCTTCTTCATGGGGATTTCGTGGGGATATGATAGCATATCCTTGGGCGTTTCGCTCTGAGTATAGGCAATTGCGAGATGGGGTGGGGGCGAGTTGCTCGTATGTGAAAGAGTATTTTTCCGTTAGATTCGGCAATGTCGAATCACACAGGACTGTGGAAGAATTATGAGGCTCTTTATTGCCGATGATGATGACGTGATCGAGTAGTTGCTCTATGTCATGTACTTGATGAGTGGAGATGATGATGGCGCGGTCTTCTGTCATGTGGGTGGCTAATACCTTGCGAAATTGTTTCTTTGCTTGGATGTCGAGTCCGTTGGTGGGTTCGTCCATCATGATATATTTCGTACCACATGCTAAAGCAAACGCCATCATCACTTTTTTCTTCTGTCCCATGGAGAGTTTGTTAATGTGTATTTCGTATGGCAGTTGAAACTCTTCTAAACATTGTCGCAACACTTCATCCGAAAAATGTGGATAGAAGGGGCGGTATGTGTTCACGTATTCAGCAAGCGATATGCTGGGCAACTCAAATTCTTCGGGAATGATGAATAGTTCGCTCAACGTAACATGTTCCCGTTTGGATACATCTTTGCCTTCAACTTCCACGGAGCCCTTTGTTGCTCTTAAAAGTCCCATCCCTAAATATAATAAGGTGGATTTTCCAACTCCATTTGGTCCTAATAGTCCATAGATGCTACCAGGATGAATTTGCAGGTTGAAATGCTCGAAAATGAAGTCACTATTTCCTGCATACATAAATGTAATGTCTTGATAATTAATCATATTGTTATTGTTTATGGTGTCTTAGTTAATTAAGACACTGCAAATGTATTGCTTAATCCATAAATAACCAAATATACACCCGTTATTTTAATGCTTTTTAATATAAAATCTCAATTCTCCAATTTAGTTTTGAGTGGTATTATTCTACGATAGTTAGGAGAATAAAAAATCCCGTTATCGGAAGATGATAACGGGATTTTATTGTATTTAGGAGTTTTATCGGCGCAAACCAAGAGCTTTGATGATAGCGCGGTAACGCTCAATGTCACGATCCTTGAGATAAGTGAGCAGTCTGCGACGCTTTCCTACCAAGAGGGTCAAAGAACGTGCGGTCACATGATCCTTGTGATTCTTCTTCAAATGCTCCGTCAAGTGGGCGATGCGATAGGTGAAAAGGGCAATCTGGCTCTCTGGTGAACCTGTGTCAGCCACGCCATTCTTGCCGTACTGCTCGAAAATCTCTGCTTTCTTTGCTTTGTCTAAATACATGTTGTTGTTTGATTAATTATTGTTTGCACAAATACATCCTTCAAACGCCTAACCGCCTTAATCACAACGGGAAACGTTGTCGAATGCTTCGGTCTTTCCGAAATGCGGGTGCAAAGATACTGATTTTTATTGAGATAGCAAGTTTTTTACAAAAATAATTTGTACCTTTGCGCCGATTTTTTAAGGAATATTTATGCGAAACATACGAAACATTGCGATTATAGCCCATGTGGACCATGGGAAGACAACCCTCGTTGACAAGCTGATGCTTGCCGGGAAGCTCTTCCGTGAAGGTCAGGATAATAGCAATCAAGTGCTCGATGCCAATGACTTGGAGCGTGAACGCGGCATCACCATCCTTTCCAAGAATGTTTCCATCAATTGGAAAGGTGTCAAAATCAATATCATAGATACCCCGGGACACGCCGACTTTGGTGGAGAGGTGGAGCGTGTACTCAATATGGCAGACGGTTGCTTACTCTTGGTCGATGCTTTTGAGGGACCGATGCCCCAGACACGCTTTGTCTTGCAGAAGGCTTTGCAGATAGGATTGAAACCCATCGTGGTGGTTAATAAGGTGGACAAACCCAATTGCCGTCCCGAGGAGGTGTATGAGATGGTGTTCGACTTGATGTTCTCGCTCAATGCCACCGAGGATCAGTTGGACTTCCCCGTGGTATATGGCTCCGCAAAGAATGGTTGGATGGGTGAGGATTGGAACACTCCGACCGACAATATAGAGTACTTATTGGATAAGATTGTGGAGGTGATTCCCGCTCCCCGTCAAATAGAGGGTACGCCACAGATGCTCATCACATCGCTCGATTATTCCAATTATACGGGTCGAATCGCCGTGGGACGAGTGCATCGGGGTACGTTGTACGATGGAATGCCCGTCACCATCTGGCATCGTGACGGCTCTCATGAGCGTACAAAGATTAAAGAACTGCATACCTTTGAGGGTATGGGGCATTCTAAGACCGACCATGTGGGCTCGGGCGACATCTGTGCCGTCATCGGGTTGGAGAAGTTTGAGATTGGCGACACCCTCTGTGATGCTGAAAATCCTGAGCCTCTTCCTCCCATTGCAGTAGATGAGCCTACGATGTCGATGCTCTTTACTATCAATGACTCGCCCTTCTTTGGCAAGGAAGGTAAGTATTGCACCTCCCGCCATATCAATGATCGCTTGCAAAAGGAATTGGAGAAAAACCTCGCCTTGCGCGTGCAACCCTTTGAAAATTCAACAGATAGTTGGATTGTCAGCGGGCGTGGCGTATTGCATCTCAGCGTCTTGATTGAGACCATGCGCCGCGAGGGGTATGAGTTGCAGGTGGGACAGCCACAAGTGATATATAAGGAGATTGATGGACAGAGGTGTGAACCCATTGAAGAACTTACTATTAACGTGCCAGAGGAGTTCGCCTCGAAAATGATAGACATGGTAACAAGGCGCAAGGGGGAGATGACTTCCATGGAGTCTCAAGCCGACCGCGTGAACATCGAGTTCGATATTCCTTCGCGTGGCATCATCGGTCTGCGCACCAATCTGCTCACTGCCAGTCAAGGGGAAGCCATCATGGCGCATCGTTTCAAGGAATACCAACCCTATAAAGGCGACATCACCCGCCGCGTGAATGGCTCGATGATAGCCTTGGAGACGGGTACCGCTTTCGCCTATTCTATCGATAAGTTGCAAGACCGTGGCAAGTTCTTCATTGATCCAGGGGAGGAAGTGTATTTCGGACAGGTCGTCGGCGAGCATGTACACGACAACGACCTTGTCATCAATGTGACCAAAGCCAAGCAATTAACCAACGTCCGCGCCAGCGGTAGCGATGAGAAAGCCCGTATCATACCCAAGGTGGTGATGAGTTTGGAGGAATGTCTTGAATACATCAAGGCGGATGAATACGTGGAAATCACGCCCAAGTCCATCCGTATGCGCAAGACCATCCTCGACCATAACGATAGGAAGAGGGCAAATAAGGAGTGAGTTTCCCTTGAATACGGAACATTCTGCCTTGGAGCGATGGAAGCTTATCGCAAGTTCCATTGAGCAGCTGACGAAGGATTATGACATCAAGTTCATCATTCTCTACGGTACTGCCGTACAAAACCTACGTGCCTCATCATACAATAATGAATATGACTTGACCCGTGATGGTAGCCATCTCGGTTATGGCTTGGCTCGATATACGGCGGCATGTTGCTATTACCAGTCGTTGATTGCCCCTCGGAGCGGCATTTCCGTAATAGGAAATCGCACAAAATTTGATGCCACTAAGGTAAAGTCAGATTACCATTCTTCCATTAGTGTTGTTGACTCAAATGCTTATATTGCCCAGTTAGCGGCAGATTTGGCGACGAAACACCCCTACGAATGTATCAACCCGGAAGAGGTGGCTTCTGTGGTTGGTGTTCCTTCATCTGTTAGACAGGAAAGCATTTTTTCGATACAAGGCCTCCCAATGAATGGGTTACGTAAGGGGCTGAATATTGTAAGGACAGCACAAGGAATTGTACGGAAAGAAATACGAAGATGAAAGTCTTTCTCTATTTGTAGGCATTTTCATGCGGAAAATAGTTTCTCTTTCCCATGAATTTTGTCAATATTATGTCACAAAATAACGCAAAATCCTGCCCTATTTTGCCCTCGGGCGTGAACTTGGGGGCAAAAATGGGCAAAAAATGCCATTTTACAACTCGTTGATAGTCAGCGTATTACCATCCTTCCCATCAAATTGATTATGGGAAATAGGGCTTTTTGGTGGGATAAAGGTGGCATTTTAACGTTTTTAATGTGGCATTTATCGGTGAAAATATCATCTGTTATCGGAGATAACTGCGGCACAAAGAATGTTAAATTGACGCATTTGTAGTTGATGACCCTATTTTTCGCCCATTCCGACCGATGTTTTTGGACTTTTTTACGCTATTT
>JAFYZV010000252.1 GCA_017548525.1 Prevotella sp. | reverse complement strand
GCGAACATTTGGAAGTGCTTCGCCAAATGCTCTTTCGTGTCCTTGCTGTATCGGGAGTAATCACTTTGTTGGTGTTTTGTTTTAAAGATTCAACATGGCAGTTATTGCTTGCACCGAGTGAGTGGGATTTTTTTACATATCGTTGGATAGAATCTTTCATGCAGTCAATGGGCATTGATTTTCATTTCAAAGAGTTCCATGTAGAAATGATAGCCACAGACCTTAGCAGTCAGTTCATGACGCACATTTCTACGGCTGTTTATCTGGGATTACTCGGGACTTCACCTTATATTCTATATGAGCTGTTCCGCTTCATTTCACCCGCTCTTTACGAGAACGAGCGTAAGTATTCAGTACAAGTTGCTGGAATTATCTATGTGCTGTTCCTGTTGGGCGTGCTGATGTCATACTTTGTGCTGTTCCCTATTTCCTTCCGTTTCCTCGGTACCTATAGCGTGTCGGAAAAGGTGGTGAGCAACATTACACTTGATTCGTATATCTCCACTTTCGTTTCGCTGACATTGGTCATGGGCGTGGTGTTCCAATTGCCAGTAATAGCGTTCTTCCTTGGTAAAATGAGAATAGTAACTTCTGATATGTTGGCACGATATCGTAAACATTCGTTTATCGTCATCATGATAATTGCAGCTATCATTACCCCACCAGATTTGATGACGTTAATTCTTGTAACTATTCCGCTTTATCTTCTATATGAATTGAGTGTTAGGGTTGTCTGTTGGACTGAATGAACAAAAAATGAACAATTACAATATATTGCTTCCAATATATCATTCCTATTATCTCATTCCTTTCGGATGGGAAATCGGGAAACAGAAAGTTCGTTTGTTCATGGAAGGCGGGGGGGTACTCATCCAGTTATCTAAATGGGACTGGCATATAGATTTAGGAGGTATTGATTTGGGATAAAGTCTTGTAAAACGATATGAGAGTGAAGTGGCATATTGCGGAATTGCAGAATTATTCGTATATTTGCAGGGTATAACCAAGAAACATGAAATAATGAGAAGGGGTAAAGGGACATTTCCATTCTTGATTTTTATTTTCACGATTCTCGTCCTTTCCTGTTCCAAGGAAAGGGAGCGGTCACATTCCGACAAGGACTTCGAGCGAGTGGGCGTGGCAGTAAGGCAACAGAAGCCCGAGGCGCGGGCGATGGTGGACTCCGCCTTGGCGGTAGCCCGTGACAGCATGACCTATTACGACTACTATTTCCTGTTGGGCAATTTGTATATGGTGAATGCGCCCGACTCAGCCCTGATGTGCGCCAACCACATCTTGCAGTTTGCCCAACGGCAGGAGCCGTCGCCGCGTGTGAATGGCATAGCGGGCAGTGCTTACAACCTCCGCGCCAACTATTACTACCTGTATCACCAGAATGCGGATGAGGTCATCAAGGACAACAAGGAGGCATACCGTCTCTTCATGCAGAGCGACATCATCAATAATGCCCCTGCCATCTGTGCCAACATCGGCGATGCCTATAGGCAACTGAATTTGTTGACCGATGCCGCCTCATGGTATCGCCGTGCCTTGGTGCTGGCGGACTCCATCAATCTGCCCAAGGGCAAACGAACATCTTTCTATATTGGGTTGGGTGTCACTTATTATATGTTGGAAGACTATGACCTGTCAGAGGAATGTTTCGCTAAGTCGAAAGAGAACTACGACAGTATGCACATCAACATGAAGATGACCTACCTCAACAACTATGGCAACTTGCAGTATTATAAGAAAGACTATCCCAAAGCTCTCTCCGTGTTTCAGCAGTTGGACAGCCTCATTGCCGAATTGAACCTCCGTGGTGGCTTTGAGGACTATCTCTGCCGAATCAACATGGCTGACGTGTTGCAAAACCTTGGACGGACGAAAGAGTCGTTGGCTACACTTGCCCCCGCCGATAGTTTCTTCCGCGCCAAGGGAGTGGGGGATGGCATCTATTATGCCAATACCATCCGCATTGCCAATGCCTTGCAAAAGAATGACATGGGAACCGTGAGTAGCATCATCGCTTCGGAGCCCAAATCGTTGACCCAGGACGAGAACATGCTTGACATCCGCAACCGTTATCTGCACGATTATTACGTGAAGACGGGCAACACCCGCCTCGCCGATTACTATGAGGAGTTGCACCAACAACGCCGCGATTCCATAGAGAACAGCCAGGAACACATGCGGGCGAAGGACATCGTGGCACGTCTTACCATTGATACCCTCCAATTGCACAACCAGCTGCGCATTGAGGAGAAGAACGCCGTAATCCAGCGCAACCTGTTGGTGTCTGCTGTGGTGGTGAGCATTGTCCTCGTGATAGCCCTCGCTTTGTTGGTTTGGACACTATACCTACGCAAGCGCAATGCCGACAAGGAGCAGGAGATTGCCAACTTGAAGATTGCCACCGTGCGGAACAGCATGTCGCCCCATTTCATCTTCAACGTACTCAAACATGCTACCACCCTTGATGTGCATGATGCAGAGGACACCATCCGAAGTGTTATCAAACTGATGCACTCGCAGATAGACATATCGAGGGAGATGTTCGTACCTTTGCGAAGGGAACTGGAGTTTACCCAAGCTTATATCGACACGGCGGCAACGACGATGGGTGACGACTTCTCGTTCAAACTCATTGCCCCAGAGGGTGAGCAACTCGACGAATGCTTGGTGCCATCTACCTTTGTGCAGATCCTTGTGGAGAACGCCATCAAGCATGGGTTGCGTGGGCTTGACCGTCCCAAGACCCTTACCGTGGCAATCGACAACAAGGAGAACATGACCACCATCGAGGTGACAGATAATGGGCGTGGCTTTGATGTCCGCAACCACAATACCCGCTATTCCAACGAGGGTACTGGCACGGGCTTGCGTGTCATCCTCAACACCATCAACTATTACAACAGCAGACACCGTGATGCCATCCTCTTCGACATCGACAACGTGTTGGACGACAAAGGAGAGACTCAAGGCTGTCGCTCAGTGCTTTCTATTGACAAATCACAATTGAAAAAGGAAAAGTAACCAACATTTGTAAAAACATGAATTATGGAGAATCATTTTAGAACTATAATCATTGACGACGACCGCAGTGACGTGGATGCGCTTGCCAAAAACCTGTTACAATACCAACAGATAAGGGTCGTGGGAAGATACTACGACGCCGTCAATGGACTTGATGCCGTCTTAAAGGATAAGCCCGACTTGGTGTTCCTCGACATTGAGATGCCAGGGATGACGGGATTGGAGTTTATGGAGCAGCTCGATGCCAAGAGCCGTCACCATTGCCACATCGTGGTTTATACTGCTTTTGTCAACCATGCGGTGGAGTCTTTTCGCCACAAGGCATTGGATGTGTTGCTCAAGCCCATCGACAAGGCAGACCTCGACAAGGTCATGGTACATCTGATTACTGAGGCCAACCAACCCAAGAGGCCTTCTGAACGTGTTGGTGATGGTATGCTTGAGGAGGAAAAGCATCTCTTGATGTATATGAACAAGTCGGACTTTCAGGTGGTCAAGTTGTGTGACATCTGTCTCTTCCTCTATGAAGAGAAGACGAAGAGATGGCAAACATACGCCCGTGATGGCAATAAGGTCTATTCTTTTACCTTGAAGCATAACGTGTATAGCAAGCAAATCCTCGCCCTTTCGCCCTCGTTAGTCCAGGTTCACAAGAAGTATATCGTCAATGTCGCATACCTGATGATGTTGAAAGACAATGAGTGTGTCTTCTTTGCGCCGTTCAAGAGCATCAAGGGCGTGATGATCAGCGAGAATTTTAGGAAGAAGTTGGTGGAAAAGTATTCCAGCATCTAATGCAAGATGAAAAGAATCCAGGCGGCAACCTTCAGTAAGAGGAGACTGCCGCCTGGATTCTTTATGTATTCTTTGGTTATTCGTCAAAACCGTGGGAGTTTCGGCGTGTTTTCCAGACTGGGTTCAACGGATCATCTGCCGACAAGATTTCATTTTCATCGTTGATAGGAGGGTTATCGTCGACGACCGATAGGCTATCCATCATAGAAGGCAGATGGAATGTTGCCTTGATGCGGGGCTTGATATATTCATGCTTTTTCATGCCTGTAACAATTTTAACGAATGATTTTCTTGGTCGTGCCATTGCTCATTTGGATGATGTTCACACCCTTTTGCATCCCTTGAAGGCGAGTGCCGTTGGGCGCATAGATGCCGATGACATCGTCATTTGCTCCCTTTGGTGTGGTGATGGCATCCACGAAACCACCATCTTCTGACACTACTACATCTGGGTCGTTGTCGAAGTCGAATGCCACACGCTCAATCATACCCGCTGTGGTGCTTGCCTGACTAATGGGCAGCTTGAGGTAAGCACGGTTTTGTGGGATAGTAGCCGTACCCAATCTGTACATGGCAACATGATTGTCCCTATTTGCCAAGACATAATAGGCAAAGTGAACCTCGTCGCGTTCGCCTTGCGCCAATCTTCCCTTCTCTGTACCCGATAGAATGTTTCCTTCAATTGCTTCTGCGTCGTTCCCATTAAAATGGAACCGATAGGTGTTAGGCGTGTCACTATATAGAATAACACCCGTACATGCGGGAAGGATACCATTCACCGATTGAAGTTCTATTTGATGGGTACTGGGATTGAAATCGTCAGATGTATATGCGGTTACTCCTTCTGGAATAGTCGCATTCCACGGCAAACTCAATGTGGCATACTTTGCGTTGCCGATGGTCACATCATAATAATAGTCGATGGGGTTTGCGGATTTGAAAGCTTTGAACGTCACCACAACGGGCTTATGGTCGCCTAATGGAGTGGTGTCACTGGTTCCATTCACTGTGCCGTATGTGTAGTCCTGCTCGATTTTGAAACTCTGTGGCACCAATTGTAGCGTGTTGGCACCCTTGGGATTGATGTAGATAATCTTGTCCACAATCTCGTAGTTTGTGTAGTTTGTCGGGTTGCTTTGGTCGGTGAGGTCTCCCATGTCCGTGGTGGGATATACTCCATTGCGGTAGAATTCCACCCACACGTCGGAGGCGGTGAAATTGCTGTTGAGCATATCCAAGAAGTTGGCCTTAATTCCATCGCGCGTCCAACGGCAGTTGGTATCACCCATCACAATCTTCGGGCGGGTGCTACTGGAAGAATTGATAGCCTCTGTTAACTGTTTCCATTGCTTGCCACGGGATGTAATAGCACTACTGTTATCGCCTGCATCCATGTGAGTGATATACACATCAATGAGTTGTCCATTGAAGGTCGCGTCATAATGACGATAGCCTTTTTTGATATACTGGTTGCCATCGGTGCTTGCACTGGAGTTATAAGCGACATAAGTCTCGTTAGCCCACGTGACACTACTGTTCTTACAGGCGAATTGCAATCCATCTGTATTATTGGTCAATCCTGTTATCTTCCCACGATGGGTACCCCACGTATAGCCAGACATGTTGGATCTTAGCTCGGTGTCAAAGTTAAAATCCTCACTGAATCCCATGATATCGTATGCTTTGTTATTCAGGTAGGTACTGATTTTCTTGGTACCTGCACTTTGGGGACCGTCTTCATTCAAAGTTACAAACAAAATACTCTCTGGCAGTCCGTCCACGTTAAGGGCACAGGCAGTGAATTCGCCCAGTTCCTGCACTTCTCGATATGGCGCAATACGTAGTGTAGCATCGCTGCGGGTCGTCTTGAAATAGATGCGTCCCTTTGGCAGTGTCATCTGCCGTGTGGTGGCTGCGGTGGAGACGTTGGCAATCAATTTGTCACCATCTGTGCTATATACCATGTCATTGATGTTTCCGAAGAGCCAGTATTCCATACTGTAGTCCACATCGTAGTAATACCACTGTCCAGACTCAAGCAGCGTGGTGTCGTCGTTTGGCAGAGGCAAGGCGAAACCGTTCAGGAATAGTCCCTTGCAGGTGAGGCGCACGTCATCGAGTTTGAAGAATGTCTGTGTTTCGCCCTCATGCCCTGAATTCCACCATTCAGCGGTGCTGCCAGCGTTAATGGTTAGTATTTGGCTTGTGCCTATAGTTACTTCCATTGATACGGGAATGCCAGTTGCGTCGCCACTCCCAGATTTCGTGACGGTAACTTCATTGCCAGTAAAAAACACGGTTCTTCCTGACCAAGTGGCAACCACGCCCGAAAGTTCATAGATACCGCTGGGTATGTCGTTGATGGTCTGGCTTACGCTCAAGCTGGTTGCCCACCATTGGTAGGCATTCATCAGGAAGATACCATCTTTGTTAGACATGCCGTAGTCACGGGTCTTGAACTCGTCATTGCCATTTGGGTCTTTACCGTTTAGAGTCCAGCCTGTCTCGTCGCCTGTCTCAAACGATGGATTCGTGATAAGCCACGTGGCATTCAAAGTATTGGTGCTGCTGGCAGATTGCAACGCTTTTTTCTGCAATGCCCGAAGGTTGTCTTTCGCGATGCGGAACAAGTGGTAGTGACCAGCCTCGTCGCCAGCTGTGTTCGTGCGGTTCAGGGCCAACGCCTCTCCTGCTGCCACCATCTTATTCCACGGACCGAGGTATCCGCTTGCCCAGTTGCCGCTCGATATGGGATACATTCCACTCTCGAATAGCCAGTAGCCATTCTGGTACGTCGGTATCAAGTGACTCCACTCGTCAAAGTCTTTGTCGGTGTACGTGTTCACGTACATGTAGCCCGCATTGTCGTGTGTCTGGAACATGTCGGCACAATACACCACGTTGCGAAAACCGATGTAGTTTCCGCTCTTCTCGATAGTGAAGAAGTTCGTAAGGTCAAGTACTGGGTCAATGTCTGCCAACTTGTAGCGCAGGGCTTTCGACTCCGTGGATGCCCAGTCTGGCTTCGCCTCGCAGGGGCCGATACCCACGATAAGCTCATTCGATTCCGCAGGAGTGAGGATGTAGTAATAATTGGCATCGTTGATGCCATTGGTCGTTGTTACTTCCGTAAACCCACGTTCTGAATTAAGGAATGTGGTGTAATCATCGGCAAAAGCCGTTGTGGAAGCAATCGTCAGGCATAAAAATGCCATCATAAAACGCATTTCTTTCATTGGCAATAAGTAAGTTAAATATTCATACGCTGCAAATATACATAAATAACTTCGATTTATATGCCAGTTTGATAAAGATTTTTATTTTTCTTCAGAGGGAAGGTAAGAAGATTATTTTGAAAAAACAAATAGTTAAGTATGCCAACATATAACGAAATGTAAAAGAATCCAGGCGACAACCCTTCATCAAGTGAGCTGTCGCCTGGATTCTTTGTGTTATCTTCGATTATTCGTCAAACCCGTGGGTGTTTCGGCGTGTTCTCCAGCCTGGACCTAAAGGATCATCAGCTGATAAGATTTCATTTTCATCGTCGATAGGAGGGTTGTCGTCAACGACCGATAGGCTATCCATCATAGAAGGCAGATGGAATGTTGCCTTGATGCGGGGCTTCATATATTCGTGTTTCTTCATGCCTGTAAATGTTTTAACGAATGACTTTCTTGGTCGTACCATTGCTCATCAGGATGATGTTCACACCCTTTTGCATCCCTTGCAGGCGAGTGCCGTTGGGCGAATAGATACCGATGACGGTGGCATCTGTCCCCTTTGGTTTGTCAATGGCATCCACGAAACCGCCATCTTCAGACACCATCACCACGTCCGGATCATTGTTAATGCCGAATACCACGCGCTCTACCACACCCGCAGGGGTGTTTGCCTGACTAATGGGCAGCATGAGGTAAGCACGGTATTGCGGGATGGTTGCCTTACCCAACCGATACATGGCAACATTGTCATTCCTGTTTGCCAAGACATAATAGGCGTTGTTCACCTCGTCGCGGTCTGTTTGTGGCAATCTTCCCGTTTCTGTGCTTGAGAGGATGTTGTCTTCTATCTCCTCGGCATAGCTTCCATTGTAATAGAACCGATAGGTGTCGGGCGTATCGCTATACAGGATGACACCCGTGCTTGCTGGTAGGATGCCGTTCACCGCTTGTAGGTCTATCTTGTGATTGCTCGGGTTGAAATAATTGGAAGTGTATGCCGTCACTCCTGAAGGAATGGTGGCGTTCCATGGTAGGCTTAATGTGGCATACAGTGCCTCGCCAATCGTCACGTCATAGTAATCGATGAATCTTGTCAGTTGGAAATTGTCCACCTTAAACCAAGTGTCAGACTCTGCACCCACTTTCAGCGAACCGCCATAATGATAGATGATAGTCTTGTACTCCACGCCCACGCCCTTTTCTTGTTCTATCCAGATTTCGCGTTTGTTATCACCTAATAGCAGTTTGACGATTTGTCGGTTGCGGATATTCTCCACACCCTCTGCTCCTTCCCATTTGGCAAATTGGGTGTCGGTGGCAACGGTGGCAGTCAAAACATAGTAACCAGCGGGCAGTTCGGGAGTCTCTTGGTAGCAATAATGCCCTTGTGATGCCGTGCCGCCCCATGAGTTGAAGGTGTAACTGCCATCGGAGTTCGTGAAGGAATAAATGTCGTTGTTGGTCTCCCTTGCTCCCGTGTCTGCGCCATCGGCGGTGACCGTCCATCCCGTTGGGTTATTGGTCACGGCTTGGTCATCCTCGAAGGAGGGGTTGACGATGGAGGAGGCGCAATCGTTCTCAAAGAACTGTCCGTAATGGGTGATGACGGTGTTATACAGACTGATCATCTGGTCGGTATATCCTCCGTCTCCCACCTTGCCACAATTGGTGAAGTTGGCGTTTCCCGCCGATGCTTGCTCCAAAAGCTGTTGCAACTGTACATACATAGCATCTGGGAGAGGAATGTCGTTCAGTGTCTTGAGGTTGTTGTAGGCACATACGTAGGCATCATAAGCATCTTTCTGCGCCTGGGTGATGAAGAACCAGTCGTTGTAGATGTCAGATGTGCTGGTGGCATCATTGTAACGGTACGTACCGTCGTTACTCTCGCTATAGGCAATGCCAAAGCGGTGGTAACGTGATGGAAGTGTGGTATGATACCATAGCTTGTATGAATTGGGCGTTTGGTCGGGTTCTCCTGTCTTCAATTGGAAATCCCTGGCACTGCCACTGCCCACACCCACGCTGTTCTTCAGGATTCTCCAAGAGTCGCTGCGGGAGAATGACGTGTGTTCTTCGGTTGTCGAGCAGTCGCCATTGGCTGGCCATCGTGGTGCTTGGTGGATGTCGGTGACGACGGGTGTGCTGTTCTCCGAGATAAAGAACTTATATCCCACATTGTAAAGGTAATAACCATTGTTGATGTCGCCGTTGCTATGAGTTGGCGTTTCGCCTACCCACCATTGGCTCTGCTCGGCAACGATGTTGGTGGCCCCGACCGTCTGAAATGTTACGACAACAGGGAAGTGGTCGCCGAGGAATTGTCCACGCTTGCTCTCGTCGGCATAGTCATCGGGATATTTGTAGTTGGTCTCATCGATGTCGAAGGCTTGCGCTTGTATCTTCGTGCCATACGTGGGGTTGATGTAAATGATTTTGTCCACGATCTCACAAGTGGCACTGTTGCGGCTGCCTGTTGTCAAAGCGTCGGCACCATACGTGGGATATTCGCCGCCACGGACGAGTTCCACCCAAGCGTCTTTTGCCTCATAATTGCCCGAAGCGTCGATGACATCGATGAAGTTCGTCTTCACCTTGTCACGCGTGTAGCGGCTGTTGGTGTCGCCGATGACAATCTTAGGACGACCATTGTCGTTGTTGTTGAGGATGTAGTTGGCAAGCTGTGTCCATTGGGCGTTACGCGCCTCAGAGTCGAGACCGTCGCGGGGTGTTCCCGAGCTGCCATCTCTCGAACCCGCATCCATGTGCAACACATAGACATCGACGAAGAAACCGTCTTTCAGTTCCACTTGGTAGTAGCGGAAGCCCTTGTTGATGATGTCGTCAAATTGTCCGTCGTTGCCGTCGGTGATGCTTCCTTCACTCCTGTTCCATTTCGTCCACGACTCCTTGGAGAGGGGGTAGTTGCCCTTGGTGTATAGGTTGAGACCGTCGGTGTCGAACTGCAATCCGTTTAACGTGGCGTGCCCGTCGCCAGCCAAGGCGATGGAGCCGCGCCATGTACCGTGGTTATAACTGTCAATCCGTGAGCGCAAGGACCCGTCGTAGTTGAAGTCTTCGCTCACGCCGATGATGTCAAGACTTCTGCCAGCCAAGTAGGAACTGATGGCTTTTGTGCCGTCAGACCCTGGACCGTCGCTGTTCAGGTTGATGTTATAGACCACTAAGTTGATGCTCTGTGGCAGTCCGTCCACGTTGAGGGCGCAGGCGGTGAACGTCACCTCGTCGTTGGTGGCGGGGGAGAGATACAGTGTGCTGCCCCCTTGGCTCGTCTTGAAGTAGATGCGCTTGCCAGAAGTCAAGTTCATCTTGCCCGGTGCATCGTATGCCGTGACACTCTCTGGTTTTTGTGCGCCGTTGGTGGTAAACACCAGTCCGCTCCTGTTTCCATTCAGCGTGTAGGTGCCATCGGATGGTGCGATGTAATAATACCATTGCCCAGCCACCAATGGTGTGGTGTCGTCATTGGGCAGGGGCAGGGCATCGGCACTGAAGTAGAGACCCGTGCATACCAACGAGAAGTTGTCGAAGGCGCACCAGTCAACATCCTCGCTCATACATTTCACGCCGACACGCAACGTGCCGTCAACGACTTGCCCCGTAACGCCCGTGACAAGGTAATATTGTTGGGATGTTTCAAAGCGCAAGGCACTGGCTGCCGTGGCAATACCATTAGGCTTTTCTGTTGGACCATCATCATTGATGTTCATCAAGTTGGATGAAGCATCGTTGGCATAAAACACGGGAACTCCGTTCTTGTTATCAACGCCTGCGCGATAATATCCTTGTGCCGTCAGCACGTATTCGCCGTTGGGAACGCTCAACACTTGGTAGTTGTCAAATTGTTTGTGGTATTGTTCGATGCAATAGTTTGCCGTCTCTTCTCCCGAGTGGTCTCCCCAATAGTCTGTCACGGTGGTTCCTGCCCATCCCTTGGGTACAATCCCAGTGTTGTTAGACACAAGTCCTTCGCCTCTCGCAAACCACGAGTTGGTCATGAAGAATGTCGCATCGACGTGGTTGGCGGTGGTGGCATTACTTAGCAATGCTTCCAAGTTCTCCTTGGTTACCAGTTTCCAGTAGGCATTATTGCCTGATGGCGAGGCTACGAGGTCGGTGTTGTAGCCTGTGCCATTCCATTGCAGGTAATTGCCGTTGTTTTGGATGGTGTAGGCATCATTGCCTACCGACGTGAAAGTCCAATTGGCAGCTGTGCCATTGTCCATATAGCCATTGTCGCCAAGGTAGCAATTCTCATATATCGCTGCCGTGGAAATGGTGTATGCGCCATTGTTTAGGGTCAAGGTCAGGGGGAAGGAGGGATGTGGGCTCAATGCCGCGTGTGACCCCCAGTTCGCTCCTGAAGTCAAGAACATGTCTGCCCCCACATTATAGACATAGAATGTTCCATTGGCAGGGGTGCTCGCCGTGAAGTTCGCACCAGTAGCCAACGCTTCACTTTTTGTGAAAAGGCACAAAAATGAGGCGATTGCCAAAATCATAATCTTTCTCATGTGCACAATTTTTAGTTATTATTAGATGGAATGATGAGTATAAGTCTAATTGATAATTGTTTTGACGGTTCAAAGATACGAATATATTTGATATAACTATCCATTTTTAATGATTTTTTGTGGAATGATAGTTCTTGTTCATGTCATTTCTTGTTTTTGAGATAGTGGATTGGCGAGAGTTAAATGATGTCCAAGGTACTCTGTTTTGTCAATTTTTTATCACAAAAAAGTGGTGAATTTTGCCGCTTTTTCCCATCCAGCGTAAACTTGCGTACAAAAACACGCAAAAAATGGGCGTTTTGCAATGTGCTGATAATCAACGTGTTGCCAGCGTTTGTTGAAAACGGGGACAGAAAATGAGGGCTTTTCCGCTCCATAAATAGGGCAATTTAACGTTTTTTCTATGGCATTTTTCGGCGATAAAAGTTGCAGTTATAACCGATAAGTGCCGCCCAAAATATGTTAAATTGACGCATCCAGCATGAAACACCCTATCTTTCATCCTTTTCGACCGATGTTTTTAGTACTTTTAACGCTATTTTTACATTTCCATAAACACCCATTTTGTCATGGTTTTTCATAGGAATTAAGGGGTGAAATTCATGGAAATAGACTTACGAAAACGAATACACGGATATGACGAATAATAATTCGTATTGTTCTGGATGTTATGAATTATTGGGATAAATGAGGTTATTGGGTTGGATGTGTTCCAACACTTCCTCTAAATATTTGCGGGCTTCCCATCGTGCCATGGGTAGGTCGTGGAGGAGCCAGTTGCCACAATCCTTGGGTGCGGCACCAGGGATGTCTCCGTCGTAGTTGGCAATGAAGCGGAATGTCTCTTGCATCAACTCGACGATGTCTGCCGATTGGTAGTCGCCTCTCATCAACAGGTAGTTTCCCGTGAGGCATCCCATCGGTCCCCAATAGACGATGCGGTCTTTCCATACGGGGTGGTTGCGTAGGAACGTTGCCGCAAGATGCTCGATGGTGTGTATCGCCCCGTTGTGAAGGACGGGTTCGTGGTTGGGTTCTTTCATTCGGATGTCGAAAGTGGTGACGGTCTCGCCGCCCACTTGGTCTTTCCTTGACACATAGATACCGCGCAAGAGACGATTGTGGTCGATGGTGAAACTGGGGATCTTTTCCATGTCGTTTTGTCGTTAGTTGTTAGAGG
>JAFYZV010000251.1 GCA_017548525.1 Prevotella sp. | reverse complement strand
TGTGCAGGATGGCGCCGTGGTGCACGTCACCAACAAAATCGGCCCTACCGTTATCGAGGATGATGTGACCATCGGTCATAATGCCACCGTTCACGCCTGCACGCTCCGTCAGGGATCCCTCATCGGCATGGGTGCTGTGGTGCTCGACAATGCCATTGTGGGGCGTGGTGCTATCGTTGCGGCAGGGGCTCTGGTACTTGGCGGCACCGTTATCGGCGACCACGAGATATGGGGTGGTGTGCCCGCCAAATTCATCAAAAAAACCTCAGCCGACCAAGCCGAGAGTTACGCCCGCCACTACGTGGAATACTCCAAGTGGTATTTGGAGGAGGAATAATTTTTTTGTTCATTACCCCGTATTTTGCGACAATTTTTGGATATGTGAAAAACGCATTTTCTAATAAATAACAGCGACTTCAGACTTCGAATGAAGGATAGGGCGGCAGCCTACTCCCCATTCTGACGGCTTAGTGAAATGTCAGCAGATGGTGGGAGCCCTGCCGCCATCATTCAAGACCAAGCTGGGAAGGTCACTGACAATTTCTTTGGCAAAGATAACACAAATAACTCACCCCCGCAAGAAAACACCACAAAAAAACCAGCAAACGGACAGAAATCCGAATAATAGGACAAGGCAATCCATCGGGGGAGTCAGAGGCTGCCCAGTGAAATGAGTATTGTTTTTTATCATTTCTTCTCTATTTCGGAAATCGCTCCATGCTGACAAACCTTGAAACATTTCTTGCAGCCTATACAAGCATCGGGTCGGTTGATTTTAACGTGCTTGTGTAAAGGCAGGTCGATTTTGCCTAAGACATGTTTGGGGCATGCTTTGACACATTCCCAGCAGGCTTGACATTTGTTCGTATCGAGTTGAATGTGCGCAGTCCGCTGCGGCTGTCCTAAGCCCTTGCGTCGTTTGCTGCTGTGCGAAAGGGCGTGGTGCATCGCCATCATGGTGAAAGTTCCCATACAAATAAGGTGCAAGGCCGTCAGTCCATTGCCACCACGAACGTGGAGCGCGAATCCGCTCACAATTGTCGCGGCCAGTGCAGCCGACATTACTATTATAAAATTTGTTCTCATTTGTTCTTGACTTAAAACTCTAGCGAAAAGATGCGTTTAGCGAGAGCAAAAGAAAGTTGGTTCTCATTTTGCCGAGCGTTAGCACCTTCGCCGTAATTCGATGGCAAAGGTACTGCCATTAATTCAAATAATCGATGAACAAATGATGGCAAAGATTGGACTAAACGTGGTATTTGCTTCTGAAAAGAGACGGGCTAATGCCTACTTGTTTGGTAAAAAGACGCGAAAAGTAGGCTAAGTCCTCGAAACCGAGACGATGGGCAATTTCCTGCACGGTGTCATTGGAGTATGCTAGTTCGCGTTTCATATGCAGTATTATTTCACGTCTGATATAATGGCTTGTGGAGAGGCCGATGGTAGATGTCAGTATCTCGTTCAGATAATCCGTCGTGATATATAGGTGGTCAGCATAGAACGATGGTTGGCGGCACTCGGTGATATGATGGTCAAGCAGTTCGCTGAAGCGTATGAGTAGTTCACGATGGCGTTTGTTCTGGCTCATCTGGTTGTCATTTTCACCAATCACATCCGTAAAGATACCTACGATGGCACGTGCGAAATCTTGAGCATTCGGTGAGTGTAGCCGTCGTTGAAGCATCGGGAACAGGGCATAGAGTTCTGCTCCCCGTTGCTCATCGATTGTCAGCGGACGCAAAGAGAAAGCGAAACGTTGCATCAACGTCCTGTTCTCCTCGCCAATAAGTACTCCGTCGATGAACATGACAAAACCCTCGGCATCCCTCATCCCAATGAACTGATGTACTTGCCCGGGCATCATACAGGCTATTGACGGAGATGTAATCCTTGCCTCACGAAAGTCCACATTGATACGCACCTCACCCCTTCGGAGGAAACAAAATGCATAGTAATCGTCACGGTGCAACTCGGTGGAGTCTTTTGCGGCCGTGCCGGGTGTAAGCGTACGAAGCATAATGCCTGTTTCTGCGCAGTTGGCTATTTTCCGTGTCGGGATGTTACGCATATCATGTCTAATGGCAAAGGTACTGTTTTGAATAAAAAATAGGTGTTTTCTGTATTAAATGTACCATGGAGGTATCCTATACCATCCCGTATTTTGCAACAAATTTAAGGTAAATAACCTCGTGAATTGCGACATTATTGTTGCTTTTACCCTTTAAAAATCAGAGAAAATGAATATAATACCTCTTTTTCGCTGATTTTTTTATTCCATCCTTTCAGAAAACGTAGTACGGACGCACATTTTCTCCCCCTCGGGGAAATCAGAAGGGGGCTCTTAATATCCTTTCCCTCGGACAAGCGATGTTGATGCGGATGAAACCTTCGCCTGCCTCGCCATACATGGTGCCGCTGTTGACCAGAATATGATGCTCGCGAAGCAGGTGGGCGGTCATCTCGTCGGAGGTCAGACCCGTTACGCGGATATCTACCCAGACCAAATAGGTTCCCTCCAAACGTGTGACTTTGGCTTCTGGCATTGATTTG
>JAFYZV010000250.1 GCA_017548525.1 Prevotella sp. | reverse complement strand
GAAGTGGAAAGTTATCATCATGGGAAAAGGTGGACGAATACGAGGAGGCAGGAAACCTTACCGCCAAGTCAAGAGACTCTCTGCAAATCGTGAACTTCCTCAAATATCACATCCAAGACAACGCCCTCTTCATCGGGGCGGAAGAAGAGAGTGGTGATTTTGAAACGGCTGTCATTGACCCATCCACGGAGCGTTTCTACCGTGTGAGAGCAAAACTAACTGACACAGGAATATCCCTTACCGACCACGCTGGTAACACAAGGCAGGTGACGAAGATGCCAGGACTCTTCAACCTCATGGCACGTGAATTCCAATATAACACGCGAGATGCCTCTTCAGCAAATGCCATAGAGACGAGTTCATCGGCAGTAATCCATCAAATTGACCAACCTTTAATGATTGAATGATGAAATTAATAAATATGAAACAAGCATTTTATAACAAAGTAAAAGGGTGGGTAAAAGTAATTTACCTTTTCACCTTTTTATCTTTATTATCTGTTCATTCTTCAATTTGTTATGCACAAGTAGCTGGTGACATTATCAGTGGAACGGTGACAGACGCTTTCGGTCCCGTCATGATGGCAAACGTGGTGGAATTAGATGCCGCCAACCGTATTGTGGCATCCACGCAAACCGACATCAACGGAAACTTTTCGTTTAAATTGAAGAATCCAAAAGACAAGCTGCGTATCTCATTCGTGGGTTATAAGACAGTCACCCTGCCCTTCAACAAAAACAACTACACGGTCACCATGCAGGAGGCCACACAAATCGGCGAGGTGACAGTCTATGCCAAACAACGCACACAAGGATCGGGTCTCTCCATACCTGTTGATGAAATCTCCACTGCCAGGCAAAGCATTGACATGAAAGAGTTTGAAGGATTGTCATTCACCACAGTCGACGAAGCCTTGCAGGGTCGTATCGCTGGTCTTGACATCGTTGCCAATTCTGGAAACTTGGGTTCTGGTACATCCATGCGTCTTCGTGGTGTGTCGAGTATCAACGGAACGAGCGAGCCACTCATTGTCGTCGATGGCAACGTATGGGAGACCAATGTCAACGACTTCGACTTCTCTTCTGCCAATGAGGAGAAATTTGCACAATTGCTCAATGTCAATCCCGAGGACATCGAGAGCATCTCCGTATTGAAAGATGCCGCCGCCACGGCAATATGGGGTTCCCAAGGATCGAATGGTGTCATTGAAATCAAGACGAAACGTGGAACACGAGGAAAGACGCGTGTCACATACAGCTATCGTCTCACGGGAACCTACCAACCCACAGGTTATAACATGCTTAATGGCGACGAGTACACCATGTTGTTGAAAGAGGAATACTTCAATCCCTCTCTGAGTGATGCGTCAAGCAATATTAACGAAATCAACTACAATCCGAGTTTCCCAGAATATGAGATGTATAACAACAACACCGACTGGTTGAAGGAGGTAAAACGTACAGGATGGCGACAAAACCATTACTTGGCACTCAGCGGTGGTGGCGAGAAGGCACATTTCCGTATCGGAGCAGGCTATGACCATGAGACTGGTTCCATCATCAAGCAGCAATTAGACCGATTCACATCGCGTGTCAACTTGGACTATTTCGTTTCAGACCGTATCAAGATCGAGACAAACATTTCCCTCACATACACCCGCAACCAAAAGAACAATGGCGACCTTCTCGCCATCGGCTACGTGAGAATGCCAAACTTGTCTGTATACGAACAAGACAAAAACGGTAACGACTTGGATGAGTACTACAGTATGTTGCCCACCGTTTCCAGTCAGTTACGTGACCAACTCAACGACAAGAACCCCGTAGCTCTGGCACATCTTGCCAAGAACCATGAGACGAGTTATAACATAGAACCGGAATTCAAGCTACGTTACAACCTACTCAACCTCGACGAAGAGAAAACAAGGCTTAACTACGAGGGCAAGGTTGTGTTCAACATCTTCAACAGATACGAAGACCAGTTTATGCCACTATCCCTCAGCACACGCGGATGGAATGATACTGACGGGAAGCAAAGCAACCGCACCACCGCCAACTCTTCCAAGAGTCTCGGCGTGACTACCACGCACACTCTCACCTTCTCTCCTGCATTCCGAAACAAAGACCATGTTTTATCGATGATGCTCCGAGGGCAATTAACCAGCGGTGAGTCCACATCACAAAGCACATCTTCTTGGGGCCTACCCTCTGGAACCATCGAGAGTGCAGCGGCAGAAGGCATCATTGACGGAATGAGTACTGGTAGTGGTCAATGGCGAAGCATTTACCTCACCTACTCCGCCCACTATGCTTATAAGGGAAGGTATATGGCAGACTTTTCTGTGCGCCGCGACGGTAGCACAAAGTTTGGCGATGACCAACGTTGGGGTAACTTTCCCGCTCTCTCTTTGCGTTGGAACATCAGCAAAGAACCTTGGTTTAAGAAAGCATTGCCTTGGGTTTCCATGCTCTCCATCCGCCCAGGATGGGGTATCGTGGGAAAGCAACCAGGAGCAGAGTATCTCTATTTCAGCAAATACAGTAAAGGTTCTGGCTACCTCGGCCAAGGTAGTATCTATCCACAGAACATCCAACTCAAGAACCTGAAATGGGAACAGAAGGAGACATACAACCTCGGTACAGACTTCGGATTCTTCAATGACCACATTACAGGTAACGTTGAGTATTATTGGCAATACACTACTGATCTTCTCATGGCAAACCGTGGTATCCCGACATCTGCGGGATTCTCTTCCCTTGCTTGGCAGAATGTTGGTGACATGAAGAATATTGGTTGGGAATTCAACCTCAATGGCAACCGCATTATTCGCGCTGGAAAATTCAGCATGGACTTCAACGTGACATTTGCCAACAATAAGAACCAAATCACCAAAATGGAAGAAACCTGTCTGGCAAGCTTGAACAATGAGTTCGACCGTCAAAATGGCTCTTACCTCTCACGAGTGGAACTCAATCGCGCCATGGGAAGCATTTATGGGTTCCGTTATAAAGGGGTTTACCAATACTCTGACTATTCCGCAGTGGAGGTTCCCGGTGTAAGCGGTCCTAATGCACCCGTTGTCCGCGACGAAAACGATATTGTCATTCTCGATGAGAACAACATGACCAAACCCATGATGTTCTGTGCTGGCTCGGTGAACTATGAGTTTCGAGGGGGCGATGCCATCTATGACGACATCAACCATGATGGACAAATCAATGAACTTGACATTGTCTATCTCGGTTCTTCATTACCAAAGTTCACGGGTGGTTTTGGCTTCAGACTATATTTTGGACGTTTCTCTTGGAACAACCAATTTAATTTCCGCTATGGTAACAAAATCATCAACCGTGCCCGTATGCGAGCCGAGAACATGTATTCAAACAACAACCAAAGTCGTGCCGTCAACTGGCGTTGGCGTGTGGAAGGTGACATCACGGAAATACCACGTGCGCTTTACCAATATGGTTACAACTGGTTAGGATCTGACCGATTTGTAGAAGATGGTTCGTTCATTCGATTAAACTATTCGCAGTTGAGTTATTCTCTTGACCCGAAAATTCTCAAGAAATGGGGGCTCACCCAACTAAGTTTCTACATTTCTGCCAACAACCTGTTTTGCCTAACCAAATATTCTGGTGCAGACCCAGAGGTGGGTTACGGTTCAATGGGTATCGTCTACGATGAGGCAAAGACGCCTCGCGCCAAGTCATTTACGGGTGGCATTACGATACAATTTTAGTTGACATTAAACATTAAACATAATATTAAACATGAAACTATATATAAATGTGGAGAAGAAAAGAAGAACAGCCGTGAAGCTCATGGGTGCTACGTTCCTCATTCTTCAGTCTACAATCTTCATTTCCTGTTCCGACTTTCTCGACATCCTCCCCATGAACGAAGTGGTTCTTGAAAACTACTGGACAGAGAAGGGAGACGTGACAAGCGTGGTGAACAGTTGTTACGAGACATTGGAGAGTGCCGACTGCCTGACCCGTATGGGCGTTTGGGGCGAATTACGTTCTGACAACCTCCGATTGGGTGCCAACGTTCCAAATGAGATCAATGAGATTCTCAAGGAAAACCTCCTGCCTTCTAACCCCATGTGTAACTGGTCACGTTTCTACGAGGCCATCAACCGTTGCAATACGGTGTGCCACTATGCGCCACAGGTGCAAGCCATAGACCCCAACTACACCCACGAGGAAATGCTTGCCAACATTGCCGAGGCAACAGCCATCCGCGCATTGTGCTATTTCTACCTCATACGTACTTTCCGTGATGTGCCATATACGACCCAGCCCAGCATTGACGACTCACAGGAATTCATCATCCCTGCCACACCATTCAATCAGGTGGTCGATTCTCTCATCACTGACTTGGAAAAAGTGAAAGACTATGCTGTTCGTAGATATGAGACAGATGACAGCCCCAACGCTTATTATAACTCCAGCCGAATCACCCGTGCTGCCATCTACGCACTGTTGGCAGACTTATATTTATGGAAGGGCGACTGGGATCATTCCATCAAATATTGCGACTTGGTAATCGACCAAAAGCGTGAGCAATACCAAGAGATGATTGACCGTGAAGGCAACGTGAACAATATTGCCCTGTTTGGCGATATTCCCATGATATTGGAAAAGCCCGTGGGCAGTACGGTATGTGGAAACACATATAATGAAATATTTGGCACGGGCAACTCGTTTGAGAGTATCTTTGAACTGTATTTCCGTACCAACCAAAGCCAACAAAACTCTTGGATCACTAATTACTATGGCAATAACAACAATGTGATGGGTAGGCTGAGTGCTCCCGATTTCCTTGCGAAAGACGTGGCTCTCGGCACCAATAATGTATTCAAGAAGACTGACGGCAGGATTTACGAATCTACGGAATTGACCAACTCTCGCTATGCCATCACCAAGTTTGCCCGACGCAGCGTGAGTTACTCCACGCAAAGCGTCAATTCCGACAAAGACCTAAACCTCACTTCTTCACGTCGCTCTGGCGGCGATGCCAACTGGATATTCTATCGTCTGAGTGACATGATGCTCATCAAGGCAGAGGCACTCATCCAAAAAGGAGCAGAGTACTATGTCCCTGCATTCAGTCTCATCAATGCCGTCAACAAACGCGCCAATGATGTCACATCCACCTCTCGCTCAGACACACTGAAGTTGTCTGACTATAGTGACTCCAAGGCATCCATGGAAGAACTGCTCATGGCAGAGCGCCAAAGGGAATTTATGTTTGAGGGCAAGCGATGGTTCGACCTTGTTCGTCTGGCACGGCGAGACGGCGACAATGCCCGCCTCATATCACTCACCTCACGGAAGTACATAGAAAACGTGAATGCCATCAAGATTAAACTGGCAGACCCAAACATCATTTACTTCCCATACGCCAAGAGTGAACTGAAAGTAAACCCGTTGCTCAAGCAAAACCCTGCATTTGACACAGGTGAAGACTCTGAACTAACAAAATAACATGTTCTGTATCTTTGCAAGTTAATTATACACGTACACAATAAAACAACTTATATGATGAAAAATAATTTGACATATAAAGGGAAAGAAAAGAAAAGAAGGAACGACATGAAATATGCGTGGATAGCACTAATCCTTTTCTCTTCTTCACTATTCTTCTCCTGTGTGGATAATGATGATGACGTGCCAATGAACTATTACTCATCAACAAAGGTAACCGCCGCTGGATTCTTGTTGGATCACCAAGACCAATTCAGCGAATTCATCGGAATATTGAAACGGACACCTTATTTCTCTATGCTCTCCACATACGGCGAGTACACTCTTTTCGCCCCTAACAACGAGGCCATTGGCAAATACCTCAACAAAATGGGGTACGGGAACATAGATGCCATTCCCACTACATCTTGCGACACGTTAGCACGCACACATATTATTAAAAAAGGTGCATTCTTCACCACAGACATTAGCGAGGGTGCGCTGCCAGAGTTGAACATGGACGATGCCTATATCGTCCTATCCAGTGATTCGGACGTGCAAAACCATAATGCGCTGATATATTACATTAACAAGAACGCTCGTATCCTTGAGTGGGATGACTCTGTGACGAATGGCGTAGTACACGTATTAAATAACGTCATAACATCCAGCAGTTTGCTTTTGGCAGACAAGATTGCGGAAGACTCTACGTTGACCCTTTTCTCCGAAGCCTTGCAACTCACAGGCATGGCAGACTCCTTGGTGAAATATATCGATGAGACATATAGCTGTGGTGAAGACTCCGTGAATACGGGAGTGATGGTGAGATGTACGTCTGGCTCGGCATTGTATACCCGCTCATTCTGGCCAGAGAAGCGTTATTTCAAGTACACCGCATTTGTGGAACCCGATTCCGTATACCATGCCAAAGGTATTAACAACATAGAAGACCTAAAGGCATACGCCAAGAAAGTCTATGACCAGACTTACCCTGAGGACGCGGGCTTGTATGACGATGACCTCCGACATCGTAAGAATCCCCTTAACCGCTTTGTGTCTTACCACCTATTGCCTCGCATTGGGCAGTACAACAGCTGGGTGATGTCAGGCGACTTACGTGAACATTGTTGGTACACGTCGTTGAGTGACCCTGAAGAGTTCTACGAAACCATGTGCCCTGGCACGATGATGCGTTTTGCTGGTCCTCCAGCTGGCTTGTTCATCAACCGCAAGGGCTTGCAAAACAGATTCACCGTGCGCGGTGTAAAAGTCTTGTCACCATCAGAATCTGGAATAGTTGACCAAAATGCGCTCAACGGTGTCTATCATTATTTGGATGACATCCTTGCCTACACACCACAGGTGCGTGACGAGGTGTTGAATTGCCGCATCCGTATTGATGCCACAGTATTGAGTCCCGACTTCATGAACTGCAACGGACGTGGTCGCTATGGCGAAGATATCTTGACAGGATTCAAGAACAAGTTCATCACCGACTGGAATGTCAGCGACGAAACATACGTGGGTGTACATAGCGACGTGGGTTATTGGAACTCATATTGTGCCAATGCCGTTTGTATCAGTGGTGTGTTCGACGTGGCATTCAAGCTCCTTCCCGTTCCTTCTGGTACTTATGAAATCCGTTTGGGTTACACTGTTGGAGACGAGCGTGGAGTCGTACAGGTTTACTTGAATAACGAGCCTTGCGGCATCCCTGTTGACTTGCGCGTCTACGGACCAGACCCCACCATCGGTTGGACTGAGGACACCGACGATGAGGAAGAAAACATCGCCAACGACAAGGCCATGCACAACCGTGGCTATATGAAAGGTATGGACAGTTACCGTCCTTGGGATGCCGACAACCCCTTGCGTGGCAACAACTGGAACCTGCGTCGTGTCTTGGCAACCAAGTACTTGGATTCCGAGAAGACATATTACTTGCGATTCCGTCAAGTACTTGATGACCCCGATCGTTACTGGTCATTTGACTACATTGAGCTATGCCCCAAGAGTATATATGGAAGCCCTGAAGGAGAAGATACACATTAAGGAGTTAGAGAATGAATGATTAGTTTTTAAAAGAATACAGATATGAAAAAAATAATAAAACTCTGTTCCCTCATATTGCTCTGCGCACTCTTTGCATCATGCTCCGAATGGGATGACCATTATGACGGGCAAGACCAAATAGTCGGCAGCAACCAAACGATATGGCAGCAATTGAAGAGTAATAGCAACCTCAGCGACTTCTGTGAGGTACTTGAGCAGACCAAGGTTTTCAGAATGCACAAGAAGACACCCGTGAGCTATGCCGACCTACTCGACAGTGGTCAGTCGTTTACAGTTGTGGCACCCATTAATGGCACGTTCAATAAGGACTCTCTCCTGCAATTGGTGCAGACGGCACAGGGGGACTCTGTGGTGGAGCGATTTTTCGTACTCAACCATCTGTCACGCTCACTCAATTCGATGGGTCCCGAAGCGAAGACGATGCTCCTACTCAATAAGAAACATGTCACTATGGCAGACGGTGCCATTGAGGGGGTGACGCTTGCAGCATCCAACCAACATGCCAAGAATGGCGTGTTTCACGTTGCTAATCGTCCCTTACCCTACGAACGAAGCCTCTATGAGACACTTACCGATACACCCTCCTTCAGCGTAATTGGCCAATTGCTGCGCCAATACGAGGAAGACGAGTTCGATGCAAGCAGTTCCGTATCAAGTGGCATCATTGAGGGTGTTCCCATCTATGTAGACTCCGTGGTGATTGAACGCAATCGGATGTTACAACAAATCGGGCTTATCGATGCCGAGGACTCGCTTTATTGGATGGTGGTACCCACAGCTGCTGCTTGGCAAGAGGCTTGGCAGGAAGCATCACAATATTTTAAATACGACGAGAAAGTGCTGAAACGTGACTCTCTGCAACAGCATTGGACTATTCGCGCCTTGCTCGACGATGGTATCTTCAACCTTACAGACCAACGTACACTTGTCGATTCGTTGGTATCTGTGCAATATCTGGCAAATCGTTCACTCACAACCACTGGTAAACCCGTTTATCATGTGTTCCATCACCCCTTTGAAGCAGGAGGCATCATGTATGGCGCAGAGCGCATTCCATGTAGCAATGGTGTACTTTTCAAACAGGAGACGTGGCCATTCACCCCTGAGCAAACCTATTTCCACGAACTTTGGAGCGAGGCGGAACAAACCCACCTCATCACCAATGACAAAGAATGCACATATATCACCCGACGGATTTCAGCAGACAGCATCTCAGATGGTGGTTACTTACAGATTGTCCCAAGCAGAGCCACTTCCAACTGGGAGATGACATTCCGCATCAATAACACATTGAGCGGCAAATACGACATCTGCGCCATCATCTTGCCCAAGACTGTAGCAGACCAGAATGCCACAGACTTGAAACCTTGTAAGTTCAAGGCATACATAAACTATGTAGACAGCACGGGGGCAGAAAAATCGTTCAATTGCAATAACACGCAATTCACCAACAACACAGAGTGTATAGACACGATTGTCTTGGCAGAGGCTTTTGAGTTCCCCGCCTGTAATTATAACCAAAACGACATCAAGGTGTCCATCAGGTTACAATGTTCCATCCTTGCACGTGAGACATCGAGATACTCACGTGAGATGTTGTTAGACTGCATTTATCTACGTCCGAGAAAAACAGTTGGCGAGAATTGAAAGAAGTTAGAGAAAACAGTTAAGTTAAATAACGATTATGATGAAAACAGAATATAAACATAATGGTAGGGGAAAGAAAAGAACAGCAGCAATGATGTTTTTGTGGATGGCATTCTCCATCTTCTATCTATCCCTCATCCTTCATCCTACCACTTGCCACGCTCAAGAAACCCAGATGACAACCATCACGGGCAATGTCGTAGACGCTGCCACGGGAAATCCCATTGCGGGTGTCATCGTCACAGCCTACGGCGACCAACGCTTCTCTGCCATGACCAATGAGAATGGACAATATGAACTGAAAGCCCCGACGTACACTCGCTCGGTGACTATGCGCATCGATGGATACAACTTACAACAAAATGCCGTGTCTGGTAATAAGGCGAATGGCCGCCTCTATCATGAGTCTTTCTCCAACAACTACCGCCAAAACACAATCGCCACCGTTGGCGCAGAGACGGAACAATTTTCCAACAACTCGGAATTGAGCATTGACCCTATCGTCCAACAGCAACTGGGTGCCGACATGAGGTCGGTAACCCGAAGTGGCATACCTGGCATGGGCAACGTGATGCTCATCGAGGGTATCAACTCGCTACATGCCAATGCACAGCCTCTCGTGGTGGTTGATGATGTTATCATGGATATGCAATATGGGCGCGAAATGTTGCACGATGGTTATTATAACAACATCCTTACCAACCTCAATGTCAACGACATAGAACGTGTCACGGTATTGAAAAACGGTACTGCCCTCTATGGAGCAAAGGGTGCCAATGGCGTGTTGCTCATCAAGACGAAACGCAACAAAAGCATGGCAACCAAAATTGACGTTACCATTAATGGGAAATATGAACTAATGCCCCGTTTGCCGAAAATGATGGGAGCAGAGGAGTATCGCCTTTACACCACCGAACTGCTTGCTGATAAAACAAGAACACTCGGTTCGATGAAATACTTGAACAACGACCCAGGGTATTTCTATTACAACCAATATCACAACCAGACGGATTGGACAGACTATGTCTATGACAATGCTTTCTCACAGAACTATGGCATCAACGTACAAGGTGGTGATAATGTGGCATCTTACAATTTGTCTGTAGGTTACTCTTTGGCGAATAGCACATTGAAGAAGAATGATTATTCACGGTTCAACATGCGCCTGAATTCCGACATTGAAGTGTTGCGTGACCTTAACGTGCGCTTTGATGCATCGTATAGCGACGTGAATCGAGGTCTCCGAGACGATGGCGCACCACTCGACCCTCTATCGGGTGTCATCACCTCGCCCAACTTCTTGTCATTGACTAAAGCCCCATTCCTCTCACCTTACGCCTATGATAAGAATGGAAACCTTAGTCATTACCTTTCTGAGGCAGACGACTACTTGGAAGGAATGTTCCAAGGGAAAGGACGACTGGCAAACCCATTGGGAATCTTAGAGCAAGGCGACGGCAAGAACCGAAACTCGCAAGGTAATCGACTGATTACTTTCTCCATCATGCCTCAATACAAGTTTAACAAGCATCTATCCATCAGCGAACACTTCACACTCGGCTTGGTGAATACCAATGAGAACTATTACCTCCCCATCCAAGGCGTACCTACATTCACCGTTGAGGGATTGGACGAAGGTACGACATTACAAAATATCGCACAGAGTCTTGCTGGCAGACAGACAGCCATACAAAGCGACACTCGCTTGGCTTGGCAAAACCGTTTTGCCGCACACTATATCGGGCTGAAAGGTGGATTCCGTTATCTGAGCAGCGACTATAAGCTGACCACACAAGAAGGATATAACACGGGTAACGACAAGACACCCAACATGAGCAGCTCTCTCCAGTTCAAGGACACAGGAGGAGCAGATGACAAGACCCGCGAGATGACCTGGTATGCATTGGCAGACTACAATTATGCTGAACGTTTCTATCTCTATGGTGGTCTTTCTGCACATGCCTCTTCCCGCTTTGGCGACAATGCATCGGGGTTGAAGTTAGGCGGTGTGACATGGGGAATTTTTCCCAGTATAGAAGGGGCATGGGTAATAAGCAACGAGAAATGGCTATCTCCCGTAAAAGGCATTAACTATCTCCGCCTCAACCTCGGTATAGACTGGACTGGCAATGATGACATCGACTATACCGCATCGCGTAGCTATTTCGTGGCAAAACGCATGTTGGAAAGCAGTGTCAGCGGATTGTCCATCGGAAACATCGGAAACACCGAACTGCAATGGGAAACCACCCGACGGATAACTGGCGGGTTTGAAGGCAATTTCATCAACAATCGTCTGTTTGTAAGGCTCAATCTTTTCAAGAGCTGGACATCCAATTTGGTTTCCCTCCAACAATTGGCTTGGACAAGTGGACTAAAAGAGAACTGGAGCAATGGGGGTAAGTTGGAAAACGCTGGTTTCGACTTAACCATGAACATGAAAGTGTTGAACCTAAAGGACTTCCATTGGGAGATGGGAGCATCCATGGGACACTACAACAACAAGGTCACCGCATTGCCAGACAATGACCGCGCTTTCGAGACACAGGTATATGGTGCTTCCGTCTTGACAAAAGTGGGCGAGCCTGTGGGTACATTCTATGGATGGAAAGCCAAAGGAGTCTACTCCACTGAGCAAGATGCCATCAACGATGGCCATTACATCATGAAGTCGAATGGCGACCGTGCCTATTTCAAGGCTGGCGACGTATGCTATGAAGACCTTGACAACAATGGCATAATCAACGATGCAGACCGTAGCATCATCGGTAACCCCAATCCAGACATCTATGGCAACATCTACACTTCCATTAACTGGAAACAACTGACGTTCTCTGCCGTGTTCGGATACTCACTCGGCAACGACATCTATAATTACCAAAGGTCTCTGCTTGAAGGAGGGAAATTCTTTATCAACCAAACCACCGCCATGAATTACCGATGGACTTCTGACGGCCAACAAACCAATATCCCTCGCGTGACCTACAATGACCCCATGGGCAACTCTCGCTTCAGCGACCGATGGATTGAGGACGGTAGTTACTTGAGACTCTCCTCTGTCACTATCAGCTACCATCTGCCCATCCGAAGCACCTACCTGCAAGGTATCACCATCTGGGGAAATGCGGCGAACCTCTTCACCGTCACACGTTACCTCGGCAGCAATCCCGATTGCATCTTAGGTAGCAACATCCTCTCACAAGGCATTGATCGTGGTCTTCTCTCCGCAGGACGCTCTTTCTCAATGGGTGTGAACATCAACCTATAAATGAAGTTTGAAGAATGAAGAATAAAGAATTTGCTACTGCATATAGCGGGAATAAAAAACATTCAGATATGAAAATATATTTAACCAATAAAGGGAAAAGAAGTTTGAAAATGACGATGGAATTGCTCGGCGCAGCATTCTTCATTCTTCATTCTACATTCTTCATTTCCTGTTCCGACATGCTTGATACAGAATCAGAGCTGGTGGAGTTTGAGAAAGATAACACTCTCAACCACCCCACAGACTCTGTGTATAGCGTAATGGGCATTATCGGCAAAATGCAAATCATAGCCGACCGTACCATTCTCTTAGGAGAGGTGAGAGGAGACCTAATTACCACCACAGAGTCTGCCTCATCCGACTTGAAGCAACTGACTTCTTTTAACATGTCGGTTGACAATAAATACAATGTGGTCAGCGACTATTATGCCGTCATCAACAACTGCAACTATTTCTTAGCAAACGTAGACACAGCTCTCCAACGGCGTGGGCGCAACATCTTCACCGAAGAATATGCAGCCGTGAAAGCCTTCCGAGCATGGGTATATCTACAACTGGCGCAAGCATACGGACAAGTGCCATTGGTGACAGACCCCGTCATGACCGAGCAAGCGGCCCAACAGGCAATGGAATTGCCGCGTAAGGGTATCGCTGAGATATGCGAGTATTTCATTAACGACCTCACTCCTTACGCTGAAGTGGAACTTCCACGGTTCGGAGACATCAATGGCTTCGACTCACAACAATTCTTCATCCCGATGAGGGCATTGCTCGGCGACCTCTGCCTATGGTCTGGCCATTATCAAGAGGCGGCAAAATGGTACCATGACTACCTCACCGATAAGAGGGGAGCCATCACACTTAATTTCTCAAACCGTATCACTTGGTCCAGCGTGTCTGAATTTCTCTATCCCAGGGACAGCTATAGCGTGACAGGAACACGCGAGATGTTGAGTTTCATCCCCATGGAAGATCGAGTGTTCGACGGAGTGGTAAGCAACTTGGAAAATATATTCAACTCCACGAGGGAAAATAATTACTATTTCCAAGTAGAGCCTTCCATCGCCATGCGCAAACTATCTGCGGCACAAACCTATTGCATCGAACACAAGACGGACACCGAAACAGACACCATCTATGCCCCCAAGCAAGGACTGGTCAACGACATCTTAGTGGGCGACTTGCGCCTTTACTCCAATTACAATTTAAGTTCCAGAGGTACCCAAGACCCATATTCCGAATATTCGTCAAGCATCCAGACCATCTCAAAGGTTTCCAGACTATATATACCCACCTATCGTCGCACGATGGTCTACCTCCGTTATGCCGAGGCACTCAACCGTGCAGGGTTCCCACAGTCGGCATTCACCATCTTGAAATATGGCATCTGCCAAGAGAACATCATCGCGAATGTAGACAGCATAGAGCAATCACTTGCCGCTCCTTTCATTTCTTTCGATGCTAACGTGTTCCCGAAAGAGGAAACCATCGGCATCCACTCACTCGGTTCGGGCGATTCGCATGTCAACGAGTATTACACCCTACCCATGCCATCCACGTCGTTGCCAACGCGACAGGACACCATCGACTATCAAATCCCACTCGTCGAAAACATGATTATCGACGAGATGGCACTTGAAGGGGCATTCGAGGGTTACCGATTCAACGACCTCATGCGCGTTGCATTGAGACGACAAGACCCTGCGTACCTTGCCAATCCCATCTCACAACGCACAGGGGAAAGAAATGAGACATTACACTCACTGTTGATGGATACCAAGAATTGGTATCTGCCGCTTCCCTAATACTAATAATTTACTAATTTTCCAAGCCCCTTGTGTGAGTCGTCCAAAAGTTTTTGACCGACCGTCCAAGGGGCTTGGACTATCCATATAACCCAACTATCACAAGCTTCATATATTGGGTTAGTAATGTCCACTAAAAACTGGGATGAATCAAAATTTGTCAAGAAAAATTCGATTCCAAGGGGCAAATGGCTGCGTTATTTTCCACCAAACGCAAAGTGGGGCGAAAATACGCGATTCTCGTGGGTTTTACGTAACATATTGAAAATTAAACACTTATATCAATAAGTGCATCTAATAACCCTCTAATAAGCGATATTTTGCCCTGTTTTCACTCAAAAAACACCCCATTTGTACCAAATAACTGCCACAATTATCACCGATAACTGCGGCAGCTATTTTCGTTATTGCCGCACAAAAATTGTTAATTTCATGTTTTCGTCCAAATCGGAGGCATTCCTCCCCGTTTTCCACCGATAATTCCACCCGCCCCATTTCTATTTCATGAAAATTCCCGAACATCATTTTGTCTGCATTTTTCATAAAGATTCATTGAGCTGAACAGCATATACCTATAAGACAAAACAGACTCCAGAAATAGACAAACGTTTATTGAGGGCAACTTTGCCAATGTCATGGCTGAACTTAACAAAATCGCCGAAAAAAAAGTAAACTATATCGTGTGTATTCATAATAATTTTTTAACTTTGCAAACAAAAGGATTACATTTGACGTAACACCAACAATCTATTATTAACTTATATATTTTTACCAAAACGTATGAAAAAGATAATTGTAATAGTTGCGATGCTAAGCATGAATACTTTCATGCTCAAGGCACAACAATTGACCCTTCGCCTCGACAAAGCAGAAACGGAGGTGAGTCCAATGCTGTATGGACTGATGACAGAAGAAATCAACTACTCTTACGAAGGTGGACTCTACACGCAGTTGGTTCCTAATCCATCATTTACCGACATGTTTAATCCCAGGGGTGGTCGTCGTGGTGGGCGTCCCAATCAGAATCAACCACGTTTCACGGTACGTCCTGACCGTTGGCAACTCAGCGACACGGTGAAAGTACGAGTGCGTCAGAATCGGCAAGAAGGTATCAACGATGCTATTCCTACGTCGCTTGTCGTAGATTTCGAACAGGCGGGACTTGCACTTGTGAGTGAAGGTTATTGGGGATTTCCCATCCGTAAGAGCACGACATTCAAAGGTGCTATTTATGTGAAGCAACCAGCAGCACGGAATAATGAGAACACCGCTCCCACTCCTGTGAAATCACTAACCATTGCCTTGAAGAGTGTTGACGGTAATACCACCTACGCCGAAACGAAAGTGAGTGGTTTTAGCAAAGAGTGGAAGAAGTTTGAAATTCAACTAACCACCTCTGCCACACAGATTGATACCAAAGATGCCCGACTCTTCATCATTGCTGATGAAGCAGGAAGCATCGAACTGACTCGTGTGACCTTGTATGCACCCAGCTTTAAGAACCGTAAGAATGGTTTACGTGTCGATTTGATGGAGATGATGGCTGAAATGCGTCCGAAGTTCGTTCGTTTTCCTGGCGGCAACTATCTGGAAGGCAACAACTTCGCCAATCGTTTTGATTGGAAGCAGACCATCGGCAATCCTGATGAGCGTCCTGGACATCAGAGTCCTTGGGGCTATCGTTCCTCTGATGGATTAGGATTATTGGAGTTTTGCCAATGGGCTGAAGATACGGGCGGAGAACCAGTTGTTGGAGTCTTTGCTGGCTATGTATTGAATGGTGACCATCTCGATGGTGATTATATCAAACCATTCATTCAAGATGCGTTGGATGAAATTGAATACATCATGGGCGATGCCTCTACCAAGTGGGGAGCCGTTCGTGCTCGTGATGGTCATCCCGAACCATTCCCACTTCACTATGTAGAGATTGGAAACGAGGACTTTTTCGACCGTAGTGGTAGCTATCCCAACCGTTTCAAGATGTTCTACGAGGCTATCAAAGCGCGTTATCCTCAATTGCAAATCATCTCAACGGTAGGTTATAATGCCTTGAAGTCGAAAGCCATTCCTAACCCCGTAGTGGATGTGATTGACGAACATTACTATCGCAATGCATTTGATATGTACCGCAATGCCTTCCAATATGACCGTTATGACCGCACAGAACCGAAGATTTTCTGTGGAGAATGGGCTACTCGCGAGGGTTCTCCAACAACCAACATGAATGCTGCTCTTGGCGATGCAGCTTGGATGAGTTGCATGGAGCGCAATTCTGACATTTGTATCATGTCATGTTATGCACCTTTGTTTGTCAACGTAGAGCCAGGCGGTATGCAGTGGGCAAGCGACTTAATCGGCTATGACGTACTGAACTCCTACGGTTCGCCATCCTATTGGGCGCAGGTGATGTTCTCAAAGTATTTAGGTGATCGTATCGTACCCGTAGAAGCTATCAATATTCCTAAACAAACATTAGACCGTAACGATGAGGCAAATGCTGTATTCTATACGGCTACAACTGACGCCAAGACGGGCAAGATTTACCTCAAATTGGTGAATGCCGTTGGCAATGCACAGAAGCTGAATATCAAGTTGGATGGTGTGAAGAAAGTGAAGTCAAAGGCTAAAAAGATAGAATTGAAGTCTGCTCGTCCAGAAGACACCAATTCCATCGACAATCCTCGCAACATCGTTCCACAGGAATCTACCCAGAAGGTGGGCAAGCAATTCCCCATCACATTGGCTCCCTATTCCATCACGGTGCTGGAGATTAATTGACAAGAATGCGAACCTAACTATCAGAAATGTAACAAATGACTGTCTTACCTCGAATATGATTGAATAGCTTTCATTGGAGCCTATTCAACATAATAAAGGATTGAGAATGTATCTCTGGTTTCAGAATGTAAAAAATGAGTATACAGATACATGCTTTGTGTTTCATTTTTGATAACAAAGGCATGGAAATATTGATTTATTGATTATGTAAAGTAAATTCTCTCATTTTTTTGTTTTTATATCATTATATTGGAAAAGTTATATTATATTTGCAATGTGAGACTATATATCTATTAGAATACTAACAATCATAAAATAAATTGACTTATGAAAAAGAGTTTTGTTTCGGCATTGACACTTTGTCTGTTGGCTTTTTTGGCCTTTCCCTTTGTGGTGTTGGGACAGGAAACTGACGGCATGTTGTCGATAAACTTTGTCGACAAACAAGGTGCTCCTTTGCGCAAGGCCAATACTACGATGCCAGATAGGGTCGTTTTGAATGGCACAGGTGCCTCTAAGGACATAGCAGTCTCCACAATCGGATTGACGCAAGACATCACCATTGTTGCCTCGTCAGGACTCGAAGTGTCACCTACCGTTATTGCCGCTGGAGTGGAAAACGCACAACTAACAGTGGTTAATCGCTCTACACTTCAACAACAATCGGGACGCATTATATTGCGCTCTGGTGACATTCGATTGAGGATAAACGTGGAAGCAACGGGAACTCCCCTACCCGTGAAGGACCTCTCGCAGAATCCAGCCTATACGGGAGGCAAGGACGAACACATGGCCTTCGAAGGGTTTGCGCCTGGCAAGGACGGCTTTACCATTGAAGTCAAGGCCAAGACCGACGAGGCGGCGCAACGGGTGCTTCCCTTCGGCGTAAGCACGGAGGGCGTCGGATTCAAGGGCTACATCGGGCAGGCAAGCCTCGGGCTCATGAACTCTACGGGCGTGTTCGTCAGCGAGAAGGGGATATCAAACCCCGCCAACGGGGGAACGTTCTATAATGACGACGGACTGTACCATACGTACCGTTACGCGGTAACGCCCGACGAGCGCATATTCGTCTACCGTGACGGGATGCCAGTCGACACCATGCGCGTGGCAGACCTCGCCTTGCAGCCAGAATGGAGCACGGCCAACGGGGATGTGGCGCCAAACCTCATACGAAACGGGGACTTCGAGGGAGAGTGGGACTTCTCAGAGAGGCAGAACATCACCAAGTTCATAGAGGGATGGGACGTTTACCCCTACGACCAGTACAACAGCTACCAGGACATCAAGAGCGACGAGCG
>JAFYZV010000249.1 GCA_017548525.1 Prevotella sp. | reverse complement strand
GTGACGCCATTGGTAACGGTTGCCGCCCTCGATGTAGCAACCTCCAGGGAAACGCATAATGCGCGGGTGTAGTGCTGCCAGTTTTTCTGCCAAGTCAGGGCGCATACCGTTTTCACGATTCTTGAAAGTAGGCGGCATCAGGCTCACACAATCTAAATAAATGGTACCAGCACGTGAGCCGCGTATAGCGAACCAACCTTGTTTTGCGTTGCCTGTGGCTATGATGTCCGCAGAGTATTTCTTCCATGTGCTACCATCGCTGACCTTCACCACTGCATGACCCAAATCAGCACCCTCATCATTTTCGAGCGTCAACGTGATGTCGCCTGTCCAGTTGCCCGCTGTGCGTAGCCAGAAAGAAGCACGATATTTCTGTCCTTTGACAACGTTGATGCCCCAATAGCCAATATTGCGCGTACCATCACCAGCTTTTGTCAGGTTGAGGTGCATGGCACGTTTTTGTGCGGCATTGATTAAATTTTGGCTTGAAATGCTAAATGTAGCATTGCCAATCGTCCACCAGTAATCGGGATTGTTGGCATTCTCCTCCATAGAACCGTTGCGGATGAGTTCGGCATAGAGACCACCATCGCCAGCATGATTGATTTCTTCATAGAAGATGCCATAGTGCAGCGAACCGATGACAGGACCACGCTGAGCTGTCGAGAAATCAAACGTCACCTGTGCCATCATGTTCACGACACAAAAGAACGTGACATATAGAAAAAAAGTTATCTTCCGCATCATCGCCATTTTTATTTCATGATTATCTTTTTGCCATTCATGATGTTTACTCCTCGTCGTGGCTGCTGTAGCCGTTGACCAGCAAGGTTGAATACGGCAGAATCATTGTCCTTTGTTTTTTGTCCATTGTCAATGGTGATAATGCCGTCCGTTTCTTCAAACTTCACCACCAAATCCTTGGCATCGTCACCTGTAGGAATCAGGAAATAGGCATTCAAACCCATCATCTCGCCCGAGGTGAGTTTTTTGATGCTGCCATCCGTGGTGGAAATATACGCCACGCTGCCATCAGTGGCAAGGGAGGTGTTATAGAGATGTGCCGCCATCCGATAGTCGCCATCACCTTTCACCGCCTCTGTTGGGTTCGTCACCGTAACTCCCGTGAAGACAGGATTTTCTATCGTGTTCTCGGGTTTGACAAAATACGGTTCACCAGCAACCATCCTTGTGGCATTGGACAATGTTATGACATGGTCATCGGCAGAAGCAAACTGTTTGACAACGGCTCCTTTCAAGGGAGAGGTGGCAATCTGCGTGGCGGTTAGCGTGAAGGGAAGACTGAAACCATTCCACTGCCCGCCAACGAGCGTTCGCTGGAGCGTTACATGGGCGCAGTCACAGGGCGTGAGAGCCTCGATATCGTCTTCGCTAATGGTCATCTTCTTGGCGTATTCCGTCAACGTGAAGTTGTTGAAGAGACACCAACCGTAAGGCGTGTACCCTGGCACGTAGATACGAATCTTCGCCAATTTCTCCCTACCGATATACGCCCATACTTCCACGGTGTATTTTCCCTCACCAATGAGCGCAGAGGCTTGGTCGGTGTTGTTGGGATTGCTATTGCCAGCCGCATCGCTGTACCACGAGGGAATCTGTGCGAAGTACTCATCATTGATGCTCACGTAGGCATTGCTCAGCTCGTAGCCTTTCTGGCCAAGCGAATAGCAGATCTCGTTGGTACCCTGACGGTAAAGGGCATGGAGTGTCAACTTATAAAGCCCTGCATGAGGCACGATGACCGTCTGCGCGATGTAGCCGTGACACTGGTAGAGTTCGCCGCCATAGCTACCCACGTTGTACCCGCTACTGCTGGTCGAGGTGATGAGCGACGGCTGCGTGAGTGGCCAGTTGGAGGTGCTGCCAGCGTTGGCACTCTTGATGGAGGCTTTAGATGCCACGGGGATGAAGTCTGTTGCCAAGACGGTGGCAAAGTCGTCCACGGTAGAAGCCGTGATACCCACTTTCGAGGCGGCATCAAGGATGTTTCCCTGCCGTGTGACAGCCACGATGGCTCTCTGTTCGTCAACGCTTTTCAAGGCTATCGGTGTAGCCTCAGATAGCGTCGAAGCATCCACGCGAGCCAGCCCGCTCTCGTCGATCCTCAGGTAGTTTCCGCTGTGCGACTTCAGTACCACGCCCTCGCCGCATCTCTCGACCGTCCACGACACCGTTTTGTAGTTCGCTCCCTTGTCTGTGAAACCATCGCTACCGAGGTACAGATTGTTGTCCAGGCACCTGATGGTAGACACGTTGGCACCATTCGTCCTGATCTCTATCGGTACGCCATAGCCCTCTGCCACGCCACGGGTGCCGTAGGCATCGCCACGGCCAACGAACTGCCTCAGCGCGGGAATGTAGAGGTAATACTCGCCATCCTCCACCGCCTTCGTCGGCAAGTCTGCCAACGGGGTGGTCGTGACGGGGCTGCTGCCATCCACCATGATACGGATAAAGTCATTCAGGTCTGCCTCGCTCACACCCACCGCGCCACGCCAGTAGTTGTAAAACTTCTGCTGAAGACTCTCCCCCTGCAAGGCGTTGATGTAATGCAACTTCTGGTCAAGGTCGGCCTTGCGGCGCACACCAGCACTGGAGAAAGATGTCAACTCATAATCCTTATAAAGCTGGTCTATGGGAACACCAAGCAAACCCTCCAAAAGAAAGGCAAAGCAACCCGTGCGGTCAGCACCGAAAATGCAATGGAAATAGGCAGCATGACCAGCCTTCAAGGCGGCAAGTATGAGGTCGAAACCATCTTTGAATTTGGAATTGTCAAGATTCAAAGCATCCTCACCCCAACGGTTTAGGTTAGCGTAGTAATAAGTGGCACCTCTGATGGCAGAGATATTTATAAGACCAGAGGCAAAATCTGCATTTTCGCGCAAATCCACTTCGGCAGCAATATCCAAGTCGGCCAGCATCTGCAAATCGGCAGTTGAAGCCGTGTAGGTCTTGCCACCTACCAGTTCAGAACCACGGTAGATCTTGCCATAGCGGATACGATTACCGTCAGCATTAATCCAACCGCCCATATCGCGCATATTGCTGATGCCTTCCGACTTCATCATGCGAAGCCGACCTGTGGTTGTGATAGTACCGCTGGCAATGATACCATTATCGGTCTCAACTTTATAGTAATAGGTATGTTGTGGCATCAGATTTTTGATTTCGTAGAATATATTGCCAGCAGAGATTGTGTGAGTCTCGGCTCCTGCATAGTCGCTACTGAGAGCAAGACTAAGAGTAGCATCGGTGGTTTGTTCGGGTAATGGTATACGAATCGTAGTGGGTTGGTCATTACGCAAGGCAACCTCTGTGGAATAATTAGGTATAGCGGTAGCTGTGCTTTCGTCGTAAGTTGTATTTGCGAGGTAGCTGGCTACTTCATCGTTCTCCACATTGAAGGTATAGACGAGGTCTGTGAATACAGTTGGTGGTTCGTAAGGAGCAGTATAAGTCAACTGAAAGTCGTCAGCTTTGAGTAGGGTTTCGTTCTTACCCGTGTTCAGAAGACGGAAAGACAACGTGCCGTCGCTGACAAAGATATTCTCCAAAGCGAGCGTATGCCCTATCTTTTTGTGACCATCAACATCGTTGACATCAGTTGGATTAACTTTGCTCGTACTACCATTGGCGGTGAGGATGATGGTCGAACCATCACCAAAACTTGCTACGATGGCAGAGAGGGTATAGTAACCCCTCGGCAGACCTGTCACGGTCTGACCAATATCAAGCGTCTTTACACCTTGATCCCAAGTATTGAAAAGCCAGTCTCCTAATGTGCCTGAGAAAGAATAGGTGGAGTTGTTGGTACGGAATACGCCCGTATCACCCCCTGTGTCCAAAGTGTTCCATCCTACCATATTGCCAAGTTCAAAACTTGGATTGATGATGACAGAGGTGTAGGATGTACCTGCCACTGGGGTAAGTGATGCTACTTCCAATCTCTGATAGGTAGTATAGACATCAGCGACAGAGGTGTATCCGCCTGTTTCATACAACGTCTGCAATTCCGCCTTCACGCTCTCGCTTGTGCTCTGAACTTTCATGTTATTGACGGCGGTGAGGATGACTCCCGTATAGTTGGCATTGCTGCTACGTGCCGCATCAATAGCCGTGTTAAGAACACTAATGATCGTTTCGAGCCATGTCTGCGAGGAAGTGTTCACGTTGGTTTCTGCCATCGTGATGGCTTCATCGAGATTGTTCTTAGCGCTGGCTTGCATGGGTTGACCCTGTATAGTTTTTGCTTCGGAGAGCAGTTTTTCGTAGGTAGTCACTAATGCACTAAGATCCATGCCGTAGTAAGTAAGCACAACATTGTCGTATGCTGCCCAGTCGTTGGTAGCAGCAACGGATTTGCGGAAACCTATTTTCAGCGTTCCGTCAGTCACAACGGCTTGTATGGGTTCGTTCAGATATTCGCCATCTCGTAAGCAAGCCGAGGCACGGTCGAGCGTATTGGGAACATAGACATTTCTGCCGCCCACGGTAACGGCCGAACTCGTATTATAGGTCGAATTATTGGAGTAAGCACGGCTATAGTCTAAGATGGACTTCAAAGAACCTTCTGTGCCATTTATATAGTATTTAGCATGGAGTTCTTCCGTACCGTTATTTCGAGCCGTGGCAGCTTTAGAAGCATCGTTTCCGCCACCCCCCATACGGTAGAAACCTTGACATAGCATCGAATAGACACCATTAGGTAAACCTGTGATGGTCTGGGACATGTCGAACGTGCGATTCCATTGCTCTACACACTTGTTGTCATCGATACCGCCCCAAGCCGTATATTCTCCCGTCCAACGAGGGATGCTGGCAGATGATGCGCTGAAAGTGTGGTTCAGCACGGTGAAGGTAGCATCTATGGGGTTCTCCGCCGTAGCATTGGCCAAATTGTCGATAAGTGCGTCCTTGCTAACAAGTTTCCAATAACCTTTGTTCGTCGTAGGAATATCCGTGCTGATAACAGATGTCCTGTCCAGTTTCGTCGCATGGGCTACCATGTACTTACTATTCTTCACCGCTTGGATGAGGTACGTATTCGTCTCACCTTCAACCGCAATAAACTTCCAGTTGGAATATGAGCTACTACTCCCTTCTGTAATGTCAAAGTATGCTTCGTTTCCATCTAAACCAATTCCCATGAAACGATTGGTGAATGTTGGTGCGCTGGAAATGGAATAAATTCCATTATCAACATCCACGGCCGTAAACGTGAGTGGAATACCACCTTGCTTTGTCAGAGAAGCGCGAGTGCCATATAATGTGCCTGCCGTGAGGAATTTTCCTTCGCTGACACTATAGAGATAGAACGTGCCTTCTCCCACACTACTGGGTGTCCATGTCTGTGCGAACGCACTCATGGTGATGAGACAAGTTATCAAAAGAGTAAAGATTCGGAATAGTTGTTTCATAAAAAGAGTTAAGTTATTTGTTCATGGTTTTGGTTTTCATTACTTTATGAACACTCCCATCGGTAGAGTGTACAAGGTTAATGCCTTGATGAAGCGTATCGGTTCTTATACCGCTAATGGTGAATATTTTGCTTTCATTAGTAGAATCAAGGGAATCTCGAATGGCATGAATATCATCAACAACGACTTCTGTTGTCGTTGGACGTAAGTCATACAGAGCCTTTACCTGCTCTTGTGTGAGCGCTTTATTATAGATGCGGAAGTTGTCCATCATGGTGTTAGTCATATAGGCATCAGCAGAGAAAGGCGAACGTCCGAGCCAACATTGTGTGATGGATCTGGCAAAGCTGGAGAAATGGAGGTCGGTAAATCCCGAACCTTTGAGTTCGCCATCTATATACAACTTACACATTTTTCCTCTCTGTACGGCGGTGATGGTGTGCCATACATTCGTTTTCAGTCCTGTCTGTGAATACGCCTGACTGGCGCTGCCGTTCTTGATCTCATAGTACCAATTGCCGTTGCCAGCTTGATTGACCATACCCGAGTATTGGTTTGTTCCGTTTGCCAACGCCCAAGCCCAACAGTAATTATTCAAGGAATTGTTGTTTCCGATGCATATGTCGAGTGAGATGGTGTGGTTGGTTTGTATCTGCGTCAAGATGGTCTTTCCCATTTGCATCGTGAGGTCGATATAACCGTTTCCATTCCCAATGGCTACAACGGAGTTTCCATCGGAGAGTGTTGCACTTTTCGCCGTTCCGTTGAAGGTATAGGGAAAGCGTTCTGCATCATCGGTATTCTTACTGAATGAATATTCCACAAGCAGTTGACCGTTAGTATCTTCTGGTTCCACCCACGGCTCGTCTGTGAGGAGGCTATCGAGGTCTGTTGACGGCCATTTCTCTGCCATTCGTTGTGTTTCTTCGAGTGTGATGGGAATCACGGAACCGTGACGTGGAAAGAAATCCTTCGTGAACGACTTCGGTGTGGTTGTCCATTTCATGAGGTCGGTGGAAGTTTGGTATTCATATCGTCCTGCTCCGTAAAGATCGTACATGAGGATGTACTTCTGTTGGCCGATGAGCTTGAACGTGCTTGAACCTTCCACGCCTGTGTTTGTATTGGCGTATGCGTCGAGGTATATGAAGTCTTCCTTGTAAGGACCAGTCAGTTTGTCGGATATTGCTTGTTGAATGCCGTTCTTGATTTCCCTTCCACTACTGTCCTTCGTGTTGCCCTTGTAGAAAAGATGCCACTTCCCGTCTGGGCCTTTGATGATGTCGTTGTCGATAGACCCGTATTTCGCACTAAACAGCACTTGGGGTTCGCTTTCGAAAGCCGTGAAACTGCTATTGGCATAGGCATAATATGTGATGAGCGAAGCCCTGTCGTTGCGTTGAAGCGTGAAATAAATCATGTATTTCCCTACTTCCTCGTCGTAGATTACCTGTGGTGCCCACACCCAATACGCATCGCCAAAGTTCTTCGGATAGGCGGTTTTGAGCACGATGTAGGAGTGTGTCCAATTCACGAGGTCGGTGCTTCTCATGAGTACAATACCAGGATTGTCTGTCCATCCATTGCGGACGGTATTCATGTCTGTAGCGACGATGAGGTATTCTCCATTCTCTCCTCTCAGGATATGTGGGTCGCGAATACCGCCACTCTTGGCAATCGTGTCGGAAGCTATCACGATTCGGTTGTCGTTGAGAGCACGCCAGTTCACGGCATCCCGACTGATAGCGAAACGCAAGTGCTCCTGTTGCGTCGCATTACCACTCCCTTCGAAGTAGGCGAAGAGATAACGAGAGAATTGTTCTTCTTGAGACCACGATGGAACTACGGTTAGCAGCATGATTGCTATCAAGCAAATAGTTTTTTTTGTCATGTATTTTGTTGGTTTAATGAATTCTGTTGCAAATATACAATTTTTTTGTGTGTGCATTGTCAAATATTCGTCATCCGTTTGCATTTTTTGGGACATAATACGGTTTTTCCTCAATTAGGATGGACATTCTCGCTGCCCCTTATATGTCTTGGCATGAATAGATATGGCATTTAGATTTGGTATATGCGGTATATATCAAACGTATATGCCGCATATACCAAATGAGATAGATACGTTGTCAAATTCGGAATGACGAAACAACAAGTTATGACTCATTCATTGGCAATTTAAGTAGTATACTATGCGCGTCGATTTTTATTTTTCAGTTATGAATTTTTCCTGATGATTGTGAGTCCATCCCTGATGGGTAGTATCACTTGTTGCGCTCTTGTGTCGTGTTTCACATGTTTGTTGAACGCGCGTATTCCTTCGGTTTGTTGGTCGTGTAGGTAGTTGGGAGCGCAGAGGTGATTGTTCCAGAGGGTATTGTCGGCGAGGATGAATCCCCCCTGTTTGACCACCCGCATGGTCATTTCGTATGCGTCGATGTAAGTACGTTTGTCGCCGTCGATGAAAGCCATGTCGAATGCGATTCCGAGCTTGGGTGCTTCGGTGATGGCGTCGCCGATGATGAAATTGATTTTGTCTGCCACGGGGGAATGGGCTATCCACGGTCGGGTGAAGTCCTCCATCTCGTCATTGATTTCAAAGGTCCATACCTTGCCCCCCTCGGGGAGCCCTTCGGCGAGGCAGATGGCAGAATAGCCGCTGAAAGTGCCTATCTCGAGGATGTTTTGTGGGCGAATCATTTGTGCGAGCATTTTCAACAACCTGCCTTGCAGGTGTCCGCTCACCATTCGCCCGTGAATGGTGTGGATGTTGGTGGCTCGCCACAGTCGGTACAGGTATTCAGGCTCTGGCGAGATATGGCTGATGAGGTAGGAGAGCGTCTGCGCGTCGTTCATCGTTTCGCTTGTTCGCCACTTCTGACGGCCTCCATGGCAAGTCGGTAGCTGTCGAGGCCGAATCCGCAGATGACACCCTTGCAGGCGGCAGAGATCATGGAGTGATGGCGGAACTCCTCGCGCTGGTGAACATTGGAGATATGCACCTCGATGACGGGGGCGGTGATGGCGCGTATGCAGTCGTGCAGGGCTACGCTGGTATGGGTGTATGCCCCTGCGTTGAGGATGATTGCGTCGACGGAAAAGCCTGCCTCTTGCATCTTGTCGATGAGTTCCCCCTCGATGTTGCTTTGGAAATAGTCGATTTCCATGTCAGGGTATTGGGCTTTCAGTAGGGGCAGATAGCTGTCGAATGAGGCATTGCCATAGATGCCTGGCTCCCGTTTGCCCAACAAGTTGAGGTTGGGACCGTTGATGATAAGTACCCTCATGGCTTTACACATCCGATTCTCCTAAGGTGACCCATATCTCCAGGAATCGCTCGTGGTCAACCTTCTTGCCATACGAGAGCTTGACCCCTGCGGCGGTAAGGGTGTTGTACGCTTGTTCACTCAGATAGTCGGTGTACACCTCGCATACACCTCCATCTACCAGCAGTTGTGAGGCGGAGAGCCCCACGGCCTTGCTTGCCACCTTGGATTTAAGGAATAATTCTGGCTCGTCGTTCATCAAGTTGTAAAGTCGTCTCACTCCTTTCCCCTTGAACGTGCGGATGTTGCCATCATGTAAGACCACCAATGACCAAGGTCCCGTGTGTAGGCAGTCTATCAATTTGTTCATCATGAGCTTTATCGTTTATAATGAGTTATTATGTTTATGCTTCCTTTTGACGTGTACCCATGCGAGCCTCCACGACGTTGACCACGTAGTCGGCGAGTTTCTCGCATTCGTTTACCAAGTCCATATATATGGTTCCCACGGCGTACGTGTACTCATGGTTGTTCACGTCGTTGATGTTTTCCGACTTCAGTTGGTTGCGGTAATTATTGATTTCGTTCTCGATGTTGAATGTTCGATTGACATCGAACGACTCCTTGCGCCCGCTCATCAGTTGGTTCATCTGCGAAAGGGCGTTGTCGGTGAGTTCCATCATCTGGTGCAAGTGGTGGTACTGTTTCTCCGTGAAATGGTCTTGCTTGCCTTGGTATTTGCGCGAGATGGTGCGAGCCATGTTGAAACAGGAGTCGCCGATGGACTCCAGTTCGGAGATTTCGCGCAGCATGGCACGGATTTTCGCCTTGGTGTCATCGCTGAGGTGGGCGTCAGACACTTGGTCGAGGTATTTGGCAATCTCTATTTCCATGCTGTCGGAGATGCCCTCATATTTCTCTATGCGGGAGAATAGCTTGTTGAATTCATCCCCATGCCTGTCACCTCTCTTTTTCGTGGCTATGGTTGACGACTCATTGAGCAACTCTCTCACCATGCCAAACATACGTTGCATACGTTCCGAGAACGCCTTGATCTCCTTGTGGGCTTCAAGGACGGAAAGCTCAGGGGTTTTCATGATGCCCGAGGTGATAAAATGGAGGTGGAAGTCTTCTTCCTCATCTTCTTTCTTGGGTTTGATTACCCAACAGACAAACCGCTTGATTTGTGGCACGAACCAAATGAGCAAGAGGGTATTGGCGATGTTGAATACGGAGTGGAAGGTGGCTAATACAACGGATGTCTTTTTCAAATAATCCATATTTGCTGGATCATTTATACTCATGCTTCGGTCGAATCCAACAAGGTTGCAAACCAAGTTGATAAATGGTTGCAAAAGGATGAGTGCCCACGTAACGCCTATTACGTTGACGAAGAAGTGGGCAAAGGCAGCCCGTCGTGCAGAGGTGTTGGCTTTCGTCGCCACAAGGTTGGCTGTAATGGTTGTACCGATGTTCTCACCCAAAACGAGCATGATGCCTTGGTCGATATGTAACACTCCTGTGGCACAAAGAATCATCGTCATGGCCATGATGGCTGCCGATGATTGTACGCATAGTGTGAGTATCGTTCCTAAGATCAGGAAGAAGAATGAGTTCCAGAAATTGGGCTCGTTGAAATTGGCGAAAAAAGAGCGAATCATTTCTGATGTCTCTGGATTCTCCACCAAGTTGAATCCTGTTTCTTTCAATGTCCCTAATCCCAAGAAAAGGAAAGCTGCACCAAAAAGGAAATCACCTATGATGCGCTTGCTCTTCATGTATATGAGGATAATACCAAGGAGGAAACCAGGATAGACGAAGTTGGTGATATTGAAAGTTATGCCAAATGACATAATCCATGCCGTAATGGTGGTTCCGATGTGCGCACCCATGATGACGGAGATGGCTTGCATGAGGGTTAACAAGCCCGCCGACACGAACGAAACCGTCATAAGGGTGGTGGCGGTTGACGATTGTACGGCTGCTGTGACAAACATACCTGTGAGCACGCCCGTGAATCGGTTGGTGGTCTTGGCTCCAAGCACATGACGAAGTTGAGGTCCAGCCAATTTCTGTAAGGCATCACTCATGGATTTCATACCAAACATGAGAAGTGCGAGCGAGCCAAGCAGTTTGAAGATGACCAAAATCGACATATTTTTATTAATAAATTACTAAAGTGCTAAATTGTTTCAAAAAAAATGCGTACCTTTACACCTTGTTTTCATGAAAGCCCTTTTACACTTATGGAACAAACAATACAAATACGATGCAAAAATAATAAAAAAACTCAAAAAGTTGCAATTGGAAGTACACTTTCTGATGTTTTTCGTGAATTTAACTTGAACATGCCTTACGGACCTGTCTGTGCGAAAGTGAATAATATCGTGGAGGGATTGAACTATCGACTGTATCATAACAAGGTGGTTGATTTCTTGGATTTGTACAGTACGGCAGGTTCTCGTACTTATACACGTACACTCTTCTTCGTATTGTGCAAGGCTGTCCACGATTTATATCCAACTGGTTCGGTGGTCATCGACATTCCTGTTTCCAACGGTTATTACTGCAATTTGAAGATTGACCGTTCCGTGGAGTTGGAGGATGTAAATCGTTTGCGTGAACGCATGCAACAGATTATCCAAGCAGCCATTCCCATTCGTCGTCGTGAGGTTCTTACGGAAGAAGCCATCAAGTTGTTCAAGGATTTGGGAACTCATTCGAAGGTAAAGTTATTGGAAACGATGGGTTCATTGTATACCACCTATTACGACTTGGATGGTTACGTGGATTATTACTATGGTGCATTGCTTCCCAATACCAGCTATTTGCATCTCTTCGGATTGGAGAAATATTATGACGGATTGCTCCTTCGCATTCCTTCTACGCAAGACCCATCGCAATTAGGTGCGATGATTCGCCAAGACAAGATGTTCGAGGTGTTCAAAGAGCATCATCGCTGGCAGCATATCCTCCGTGTGGGAACGGTAGGCGAATTGAACGCTGCCTTACAAAAAGGCTATTCTACGGATATCATCAATGTTTCTGAGGCATTGCAGGAAAAGAAGATTGCCTATATCGCTGATGAAATCGCCAGTAGAAAAGATGTGAAAATGGTATTGATTGCAGGTCCATCGTCGAGTGGAAAGACCACCACTTGCAAACGCCTTTCTATCCAGTTGGTCACTAATGGCATTCGTCCTGTTCAAGTGTCGTTGGATGATTATTTCGTCAATCGAGAACAAACACCCAAGGACGAGAAAGGTGAATATGACTATGAGAGTATCTATGCCCTCAATATCCCGTTGCTCAACCAACAACTCACTGCTCTTTTCAAAGGAGAGGAAGTGGAGCTGCCAAGATATGATTTCCAAACGGGAAAGAGCGAAAAGAGTGGCAAGAAACTCAAATTGGGTGAAAACGACATCTTAGTGGTTGAAGGTATTCATGCGTTGAATCCCGAACTCACGGCTCAAATTCCAGATGAGCAGAAATTCCGTGTGTATGCTTCTGCGTTGACCACCATTCTTCTTGATACGCATAATTATATTCCCACCACCGACAATCGCTTGCTTCGTCGAATCATCCGTGATGTGAAATATCGCGGTTGTTCGGCAACAGACACCATTCATCGTTGGCCTTCGGTGAGAGCGGGAGAAAACAAATGGATATTCCCTTATCAGGAAAACGCAGATGCGATGTTTAATACGGCGATGATTTACGAGTTGGCCGCAATCAAGACACAGGCAGAGGCGGCATTGGAACAAGTACCAGAAAGGAGCGATGAATATGCTGAAGCTTATCGTTTGCGTATGTTGTTGAAGTATTTCGTGTCCATTCCATTCGACACGTTGCCTAATATTTCATTGTTGCGCGAGTTCTTAGGAGGTAGCACGTTTGTTTATTGATAACACCGTGTTTCGCTCCATCAAACAGTATCAATAATTATTTTAAATATATGCTATGGCAGAACAATTAGAAGTAAAAGAATTAGACCAAGTAGTAGTACGTTTCTCGGGTGACTCGGGAGACGGAATGCAATTAGCTGGAAGTATTTTCTCTACCGTTTCGGCAAGCGTGGGTAATGGAATATCCACGTTTCCCGACTATCCTGCTGATATCCGAGCTCCGCAAGGTTCGTTGACGGGTGTCTCTGGTTTCCAAGTACATATCGGTGAAGGACGTGTCTATACGCCTGGAGACCTTTGCGATGTGCTGGTTGCTATGAATGCGGCAGCCTTGAAGACACAATATCGCTATGCGAAACCACAAGCAACCATTATCATCGACACCGACAGTTTCGGACCCAATGATTTGCGCAAGGCAGAGTTTCAGACAGATGATTATCTGGCTGAGATGAACATCGACCCCGACCGCGTGGTGGCTTGTCCCATTACGAAGATGGTAAAAGACTGTCTTGCCGAGAGCGGATTGGATAACAAGGCGATATTGAAATGTCGGAACATGTTTGCGTTAGGGCTCGTATGCTGGCTCTTTAACCGTGATTTAGGTTTGGTAGCAAACTTCCTCCGTGAGAAATTCGCCAAGAAACCCGCTATTGCCGAAAACAATATCAAGGTTGTACAGGCTGGTTTTGACTATGGGCATAACGTCCATGCCTCTGTTCCTGCCACTTATCGTATCGAGTCGAAAGACAAGATTCCTGGACGTTATATGGACATTACAGGAAATAAAGCTACAGCTTACGGATTGATTGCAGCCGCAGAGAAGGCTGGACTGAAGTTGTATCTCGGTTCTTATCCTATCACACCAGCCACAGACATCTTGCACGAATTGTCGAAACATAAATCATGTGGCGTGATTACCGTTCAATGCGAAGATGAGATCTCAGGATGCGCCAGCGCCGTGGGTGCTGCTTTCGCTGGTGCTTTGGCAGCCACATCCACCTCAGGACCAGGTATTTGTTTGAAGTCGGAAGCTATCAACCTTGCCGTGATTGACGAGTTGCCATTGGTAGTGATTGACGTTCAACGTGGCGGTCCTTCCACTGGTCTTCCCACGAAGAGCGAGCAAACCGACCTTTTGCAAGCCCTCTATGGAAGAAACGGTGAAAGTCCGATGCCTGTGATTGCAGCTACCAGCCCCACCAATTGTTTTGATGCCGTCTATATGGCATCGAAGATTGCCCTTGAGCACCTCACTCCTGTGATACTTTTGACAGATGCGTTTATTGCCAATGGTTCTGCAGCATGGAAACTCCCCACGATGGATGAACTACCAGAGATTCATCCGCACTATGTCACGGAGGAACAAAAGTATAAGTACACTCCTTATGTCCGCGATGAGAAGGGTGTCCGCTATTGGGCGATACCAGGTCAAGAGGGATATACCCATATCCTTGGCGGTTTGGAGAAGGATGGTAAGACCGGAGCTATCTCCACCAATCCCGAAAACCACCATGACATGGTGATTCAACGATATGCAAAGATTGCCAATATCCCCGTGCCCGACCTTGAGGTAGAAGGCGATGTTGAAGATGCCGAGTTGTTGATTGTCGGTTTCGGGAGTACATACGGACATTTGTATTCTGCCATGCAGGAGTTACAAAAGAAGGGACATAAGGTTGCTTTGGCACAATTCCAATACATCAACCCATTGCCTAAGAACACGGCTAAGGTATTGAAACGGTATAAGAAAGTGGTGGTAGCAGAACAAAACCTCGGCCAGTTCCGTGCTTACTTACGCATCCGCGTCAATGGCTTTGTGCCTAAGAAGTTCAATCAAGTGAAGGGTCAGCCTTTCGTTGTCAGTGAGTTGGTATCTGCATTTGAGAAAATCATTAATGAATAATAATATGGAACAATATACAGCACAAGATTTCAAGAAAGGGCAACCAAGGTGGTGCCCAGGGTGTGGCGACCACTTTTTCCTCGCATCCTTACACAAAGCAATGGCAGAATTGGGCATCCCACCCCATGAGACAGCAGTCATTAGTGGCATCGGATGTTCGAGCCGTTTGCCTTATTATGTGAATGCCTATGCCATGCAGACCATTCATGGTCGTGCAGCAGCTATTTCCACGGGTGTGAAAGTGACAAACCCCAATCTCACAGTTTGGCAGATTAGTGGCGACGGCGACGGTCTTGCCATTGGTGGAAACCATTTTATCCATGCCATGCGGCGCAATGTTGACCTCAATATGATTTTGCTCAACAACCGCATCTATGGCTTGACAAAGGGACAGTATAGCCCTACCAGTCCAAGAGGATTCGTCTCCAAGTCGAGTCCCTACGGAACGGTAGAAGACCCATTCCGTCCTGCGGAGTTGTGCTTTGGTGCACGTGGACATTTCTTTGCCCGTTCCGTGGCTAACGATGGTGCGGAAACCGTCAACATCCTCAAGGCTGCTTATCAGCACAAAGGGGCATCGGTATGTGAGATTTTGCAGAACTGTGTCATCTTCAACAACGGTGCCTACGATCCCATTTACACCAAAGACGGTAGGAAGAAGAACGCTATCTATGTGCGTCATGGCGAACCTTTGGTGTTTGGAGAGAATAATGAGTATGGCTTAAAGCAAGAAGGTTTTGGCATTAAGGTGGTGAAAATCGGCGAGGATGATATCACAATGAACGACATTCTCGTGCATGATGCCCATTGTGAAGATAATACCCTTCAGTTGAAACTTGCCATGATGGGCGATGGTGACGGGTTCCCTGTGGCTCTTGGCGTGATTCGCGACGTGCCAGCACCAACTTACGACGAGTCTGTCAATGCGCAGATTGAGGAATTGAAAGGCAAAAAAAGCTATCACTCCTTTGCGGAATTATTGGAAACAAACGATACGTGGGAAGTTAAATAAAATACATTTATGTTTAATAATTATATTGGTTTTCACCTTGTAGAGACATTGCATTATGCACATGTTGATAGGATTTTTCACCCCAGCAAAGTCATCAAGAAGTGGTATGGGGCAGCATTTGTCGCCATTGTTACTCTTTTGTTGTGGAACATTCCGACGGAATGGTATGGCATTGCCAACCTGACTGTTGTTCAGCAACGCATCATCGCCATCTTTGCTTTTGCTACGTTGATGTGGATCATGGAGATTGTCCCTGCATGGGCAACATCCGTTGGTATCATCGTATTGATGCTGTTATTTACATCTGATAGCGGTATTGCGCCAATGGTCAATGAGGAGGAGGTAGGCAAGCTACTCTCTTACAAGGCAGTCATGGCGACCTTCGCCGACCCAGTCATCATGCTTTTCATCGGTGGTTTCATCCTCGCCATCGCAGCAACCAAGACAGGACTCGATGCCCAGTTGGCAAAAGCATTGCTCAAACCGTTCGGTAAGAAGAGCGAGACAGTTCTCTTGGGATTTCTGTTAATCACAGGTCTGTTCTCCATGTTCGTATCCAACACGGCAACAGCCGCTATGATGTTGACATTCCTTACGCCCGTATTCAAGCAATTGCCACCAGAGGGAAAGGGACGTATATCCATGGCTCTCGCCATTCCTATCGCCGCTAACCTTGGTGGCATTGGCACTCCTATCGGCACACCACCAAATACCATTGCCCTAAAATACCTCAACGACCCCGAAGGTTTGAACCTTGGACTTGGATTTGGTCAGTGGATGATGTTCATGTTCCCATTGGTAATCATCTTGTTGCTCATCAGTTGGCGCATATTGCTTTGGATGTTTCCCTTCACGCAGAAGACCGTAGAGTTGCAGATTGAAGGTGGAATGAAGAAAGATGTGCGTACCTACATTGTCATCGTGACATTCTTCGTTACCGTCGCCCTATGGCTCCTTGACACTGTGACAGGCATCAACTCCTACACCGTGGCATTGATACCATTCATGGTCTTTGCCTTAACGGGTGTAATAGATAGGCGTGACTTGGAACAGATTAACTGGAGTGTCATCTGGATGGTGGCAGGAGGTTTCGCTCTCGGTTATGGCCTGAATGCCTCTGGTTTGGCAGAGAACGCCGTGGCGACAATTCCCTTTGGGGAGTTTTCACCCATACTTATCCTTCTTTTGGGTGGTTTGATATGCTATGGTCTGTCCAACTTCATCTCCAACTCTGCCACAGCAGCCCTGCTCATGCCTATCTTGGCATTTGTTTGTGGGGCAATGGGCGACAAGTTGGCACCTATTGGCGGTACGCCTACTATTTTGATAGGCATTGCCATAGCTGCATCGAGTGCAATGGTTCTCCCCATTTCCACGCCACCAAATGCCCTTGCTTATGCTACGAATTTGGTGCAACAGAAGGACATGTCTAAAATTGGGCTCATCGTCGGTATTCTCAGCATGATACTGGGCTTTGCATTGATGTATATGATTGGTACGATGCACCTGATTTAAGCATCCATGAAAAAAACACTTCTAACGTTTTCATTGTTTTTACTTGGTGTGTCTTCTGCTTGTCCAGAAGGCACACCAAGTTGGCCTTTACCATCTAAAGAGGCGAAGGCGGGTACACGCTGGTGGTGGATGGGATCTGCCGTAGGCGATGCTGATTTGGCTTGGAATCTCGATGAATATGCCCGTGTGGGATTAGGTACAGTGGAAGTCACGCCTATCTATGGTGTTCAAGGGAATGAAGCTCATGAATTGAAGTTTCTTGAAACACCATGGATGAACGCTTTGAAGAAAACCTATCAGGAGGCAGAAGCTCATGGAATGGACGTAGACATGAATATGGGAACAGGCTGGCCATTTGGTGGACCCAACGTGACGATAGACCAAGCGGCGAGCAAACTGGAATATGTGCAACAGACCATCATAGGTGATGGCACATCGGAACAGACCGTGAACATCGCATTAGATTCTCCTCATGCTAAATTAAATAAGGTGATGGCATATCCCATGGATGACAACGAGGGTTCGGTGACGGAGCTTACCGACTATGTCTCTGGAAAAAACGTCAAATGGGTAGCACCTCCAGGCAAATGGTTGCTACTTGCTATTTACAACGGACACACCCTCCAAACGGTGAAACGTGCCGCCCCGGGAGGAGAGGGATATGTCCTCGACCATTTTGATGCCGATGCCGTGAAGGCATATTTACAACGGTTTGAGGATGCCTTTGAAGCAAGTGGGACACCTTACCCACACTGTTTCTTCAATGATTCCTACGAAGTGTACTATGCCGACTGGACTTCTAAGATGTTTGAAGAGTTCGAGAAATACCGTGGATATAAACTTGAAGAACACATGCACCAATTATTGGGCTTGGCAACAGACGACAACAACCAAGTGCTGGCTGACTATCGAGCGACCATCAACGACATGCTCATTAACAATTTTACACGACAATGGACAGATTGGGCACATCGTCATGGCGCATTGACGCGCAACCAAGCACACGGCTCGCCCGCCAATCTCATAGACGTATATGCAGCTGTGGACATCCCAGAGATAGAAGGGTTTGGATTGACAGACTTCGGCATCAAGGGACTTCGTACCGATAAAGGATTCACACGAGATAACTATTCAGATTTCGCCACTTTGAAATATGCCTCCTCGGCAGCCCATATCACGGGTAAGACATTGACGAGCAGCGAGACATTTACATGGCTGACCGAGCATTTCCGCACGTCATTGTCACAGATGAAGCCCGACTTAGATCTCATGTTCCTCGCTGGTGTCAACCGTGTTTTCTTCCATGGTACAACGTATTTGCCTCAAGAGGCAACTTGGCCAGGATGGAAATTCTATGCCGCCATCGACATGAGTCCCACTAATAGCATCTGGCGCGATGCCCCAGAGCTGATGACATACATCGAGCGGTGTCAATCTTTCCTGCAAATGGGCAAACCCGACAATGACTTCTTGGTGTATGCACCCTTTATTAACGCGTGGCATAAAGACAAGAAGAAGGGCGCAGTATTTGCCGACAAGTTATTAACGTTCCCCATTGACAACCTCTCCTCGAAGATGCCCGACGTGAAAAACACCACCAATCAAGTGACTGCCGCAGGATATGATTGCGACTTCATTAGCGATAAGTTCCTCCTTTCTGCCAAAATGGTAAACGGAATGATTGAAACAGAGGGTGGGGCGAGGTATCACGGATTGATTATTCCCGTCATCCAAGACATGCCCTCCGACGTGAGAAGTCATTTGGAAGAGTTGGAACAAGGGGGAGCGAAAATCGTTTACCAATCAGACGGACCCACGCTTGATGGCATCGGAGCCACACCAGAGACAATGCGGACGGAATTGGGATTGCGCACCATCCGTAGGAGCAATGAAACAGGCTTCCATTATTTCATCTCTAACCTGACGGGACAACATGTGGCAGACTTCGTTTCTATATCCGTGCCTTTCACCAGTTTGGTGATGTTTGACCCCATAACAGGAGCTATCTTCACTCCCGCCGTGGAAGACGGAAAGGTTTATTTAGATTTGAAGTCGGGACAGTCAATCATTTTGCAGACCTATACAACGCAAAAGGTATCTTGTGATTCTATTTACCAAATCAAGGAAGAACGGGGAAAGATAACCATCGATGGAGCATGGTCGTTGGCTTTCACCGATGATAGTACCCCTTCTATACCAGAAACATACAACCTCAGCACACTTTCCTCTTGGGAGGACTTAGATGATAAAACCACCCAATTGATGGGGACAGGCATTTACACCACGACATTCAGAGTGTCACAACAACAGATCGCATCTGCCAATGGGGGATTCAAGATCAACCTCGGCGATGTCCGCGAAAGTGCCCGTGTCTATCTCAATGACAAGTATGTAGGATGTGCGTGGTGCGCACCATTCACTCTCGACGTGGGTAACTGTATCAAAGAGGGCGAAAACACGTTACGCATCGAGGTGACCAACCTACCTGCCAATCGCATCAGACAGATGGATATTGATAATAAGCCATGGCGCATATTCAAGGATGTCAATATCTTGGACATCCTCAATGGCAATATCGGCGTGAGCGGTGTTACCACTTACGCCAATTGGAAAAAAATGCCATCGGGACTCAACTCGTCGATTACGCTTATTCCTTTGTCAGTAAAAGGCACACAAATGGATATTGCCATTACGTCTATGCACAAGGATGAGACTAACGACACACTCTTCTATCCCGTCTATCGAATAACCATGCCTGATGGAACTGCCATTTCCCACCTTACCGCAACTGATAGCGAGGGAAAGACATACGATGGTTTCTCTATTGAATATAAGAATGACGGTACGGCATCCTTGATGCTAAAAGATTTTATAGATGGTGGTATCACACTAACGGCAAATGGTCAATTGTCATGTTATCTGCCCATGAGTGGTGCTTATCGCATGAAGAAAAGTTGGGACTTTGCGGGCATCAACTTCCCCATAGACGACTGGACACGCACGGTGGTTCCCGTCTCAATGAAAGGATTCACCGACAAATACCAACAATATAGTACCATGAAGTCCACCGTGAAAGGCTTTGACGGATTGGCATTTGCCAACACGGGTACACAGTCGTTCTATCTCTATGAAGGTTGTGGAATGTACACCTTGCGCGATGATGAGGTGACCGTTCAAGGCTGTGGCGACCATGACATTGGAGAATGGGCATACGTAGTAGGAACAAAAGAGGGCATCGACTATCATGCCGAGGATGCCGTGATGGTCTATCGGGTTGGCGACATCTCCTTCCCTATGCTCAATCGCGACCATTTCACGGTTTATCGTTCACTGAATGTCTATGAACCCATACACGATATAAGCCCCTTGGCTATCCATTCCATCGTCATTCCTCAAGCTAAGAACGAATGCTATACCCTACAAGGCATCCGCATCAGTAAACCAAAAGCCAAGGGTATCTATCTAATCAACGGGAAGAAAGTGATTATCCAATAAACTGTAATTTACAGTTTCTCCCCGTAGCATAAGTCCCCGGCATCCCCAAAGCCGGGGACGATGTATTTATGCTCGTTCATGCAAGGGTCGATAGCGGCGCACCAAATGGTGGCTTCCCTATCGCCGATGGCTTCTCGCACAACATCAATGCCCTCCTGCGTGGCGATGACGCTGGCGATATGAATTTGTTTGGGAGTACCCGTTTTGAGCAATGCCTCGTAAGCCGCTGCCATGGATCCGCCCGTTGCCAGCATGGGGTCGGCGATGATAAGTGTCTTTCCTTTCACCGATGGCGTTGCCATGTATTCAGTATGAATGCCCACCTCCGTGTGTTCGCGGTTGGTGTACATCCGATAGGCAGACACAAAGGCATTGTCGGCATGGTCGAACACATGCAGAAACCCTTGGTGGAACGGCAATCCCGCCCGCAGGACGGTGGCAACGATGATGTCACTCTTGGGCAAGGGGATGTCAATGGTACCGAGAGGGGTCGTAATCGTCTTGGTCTTATACTCTAATTTCTTGGAGATTTCGTATGCCATACATTGCCCGATGCGCTCGATGTTGTTGCGGAAAAGCAGCCTGTTTTGCTGGTATTTCTTGTCACGCAGTTCTGCCATGTATTGGTTCACGATGGTCTGTTGCTCGCTGAGGTTGATGATTGTCATAATAGTATAATTGATTGATAGTCATGCAAAAGTACGATAAATCCCGATGAATTTGTCATGCTGACTTGACAAAAGTGTTTTCAAAGCCCCTTTTTTTGTATACTTTAACCAAAAAACAATTCATAAAAACAAATAATTGCCGATTATGGACGGTTAATGGCGGAAAAATTTGTACCTTTGCACTCGGTTTAATAAGGATAAACAAGTAATTCACAATTAAATACATTAAAATGGCAAAGTTAGATTTGACACAGTATGGCATCACAGGTTCCACCGTGATAGCCCACAATCCGTCGTATGAGTACCTCTTTGAAGAGGAGACAAAAGCTGGTCTGACAGGTTTCGACAAAGGTCAACTCACTGAGTTGGACGCTGTGAATGTGATGACCGGTATCTTTACCGGTCGTTCCCCCAAGGACAAATACATCGTCAAGGATGCACAGAGCGAGGACAAGGTATGGTGGCCAACCGAGGATTATCCCAATGACAACCATCCCATGAGCGAGGAAGTCTGGGCAAAGGTGAAAGATATCGCCATCAAGGAGTTGTCAAATAAGGATCTCTATGTGATGGATGCCTATTGCGGAGCTAATGAGGCTACCCGTCTGCGTGTTCGTTTCATCGTGGAAGTGGCTTGGCAAGCACACTTTGTGAAAAACATGTTCATTCAGCCCACCGCTGAGGAGTTGGAGACCTTTGAGCCGAATTTCGTCATCTTCAATGCCTCAAAGGCAAAGGTGGAGAACTACAAGGAACTGGGTCTGCGCAGCGAGACTTGCGCCGCCTTCAATACCACAAGCCGTGAGCAGGTCATTATCAATACTTGGTATGGTGGTGAGATGAAGAAGGGAATGTTCTCGATGATGAACTACTTCCTTCCCTTGCAGGGCATCGCCTCGATGCACTGCTCTGCCAATACCGACATGGAAGGCAAGAACACCGCTATCTTCTTCGGTCTCTCTGGAACTGGAAAGACCACCTTGTCAACCGATCCCAAGCGTTTGCTTATTGGCGACGACGAGCATGGATGGGACGACGAGGGCGTATTCAACTTCGAGGGTGGCTGCTATGCTAAGGTCATCAACCTTGACAAGGACAGCGAGCCCGACATCTACAACGCCATCCGTCGTGATGCACTCTTGGAAAACGT
>JAFYZV010000248.1 GCA_017548525.1 Prevotella sp. | reverse complement strand
CTTTTTCAAATGGATAATTTCAAGCAACTTCCAATAGGGAAAGCAATTGCTACACCCACGCCTGATTTTAATGTCATTTTCCAATTAACACACCTGATGAGACATTTTATATATGAAGGTATTGTACTTAAGCAATTAGTCGATTACTTTTACGTCCTCAAATCATATTATAAATGGAATAGTACAATTTCATCTCCTACAAAAAATACCGATGGCATCATCCATATCCTAAAAAGAATTAAGATGTTGAATTTTGCAGGCATTTTAATGTATATTATGAAAGAAGGGTTTGGGATTGAAGAAAAATATCTTATAATAGACCCTAATGAAAAAGTTGGTAAAAAATTTTTAGAAAGCATTATTGAAGAAGATAATGACGATTGGGGATTAAAGTCACATAGCAAGTTAAATGTTAAACAATTCTCGTCATTAACGAAACGTTTTACATTGAAGACTTTTAGGGCATTTAGACTTTTACCTTTTTTTCCTGAAGAAATTATTTGGGGTTTATTTTATAGAACCAAAAAGAACATAAAATTTGATTGATTGCATTAAGATTTATATTTATGACATCATATTATCACAACTTCATTAACTGGTATTTTAAAAAAGCATCACTTCCTTATTGGTGTGTCATTATTTTAGATACTTTCATCATCTATGTATCTGCATTCATAGTATATTGGATATTCCATAAGGGATCCCAAACCCAATTACATTTTTACTCTATTACTTATGTGATGTTGCTGTACCTCATTATAAGTTTGATTACATTTAGGCTATTCCACACGTATGCAGGGGTGATGAGATATTCTTCTTTTGTGGATTTGCTAAGGGTTGGATATGCCAATGCTGTTGCCTGTTTCATAGTATGGGTGTTACATTATGCAATTAATAATTTTTCGGCTGCGCAATTTGCCCATCTTCGTTCCATAGAAATCATTGGAACATACATCGTGGCGACCGCCATCATGTGGACGGTACGTGTCCTTGTCAAAAATGTTTTTGACGTGGAATATGGCACTAACAATGGTGCCTGGGCTTACATCTACGGAGTGAAGGAAGGTGGCATGAGCATAGCCAAATATATCCGTAACCAAAAACCCACCCAATTCATATTGAAAGGTTTTATTTCTCATGAGAAAGACTACCAAGGGAAGATGCTCATGGGTGTGAGGGTACACCAAGTCAATGATAAACTAATTAAGAGATTAGAGGATGAAAACATTGATGTTGTCTTAGTTCCATATCAACGTATGGCTCAATTCCGTAATGATGAGAAGTTACAAGAAGCACTTACAAATGCAGGAATAAAAATCTACTCCACGGAAGGTTTGCATGACACGAATGATGGAGACGGGGTTTTAAAAGGAGAGACATTGAAAGAAGTATCTATTGAAGATTTGTTACCACGTGATGAAATCCATGTTGACTTGGAAAAAGTGGGAAAAATGCTCTCCGACCATAGGGTTTTGATAACTGGCTCTGCGGGGTCTATCGGTAGTGAGATGGTACGACAGATAGCCGAATTCCACCCAGCGGAGATGATGTTGATTGACCAAGCAGAGACACCGCAACACGACATTCGCCTCATGATGAAAAAGCAATATCCATACGTCAAGGCGGAAACCGTGGTCACAAGCATCACCAACCAAAAGCGCATGGAAGACATTTTCAGTAAATTCCGTCCCGAATACGTGTTCCATGCCGCAGCTTATAAGCATGTTCCCATGATGGAAGACAATCCCAGTGAGAGTGTGTTAAACAATGTCATGGGAACAAAGATTATTGCAGACTTATCCGTGAAATACAAAGTGAAGAAGTTCGTGATGATTTCCACGGACAAAGCGGTCAATCCTACCAATGTCATGGGTTGCTCCAAACGTATTTGTGAGATATACGTTCAATCACTGAATAAAGAAGTCAATACCAACCCCAAGGAGTCTTCTACCCAATTCGTCACCACTCGCTTTGGCAACGTTTTGGGATCTAATGGTTCTGTTATCCCATTATTTAAGAAACAAATTCAAGAGGGAGGTCCCGTTACCGTCACAGACCCGAAAATCATCCGTTATTTCATGCTCATCCCTGAGGCTTGCAAGTTAGTACTGGAAGCTGGCACCATGGGTAATGGTGGAGAGATTTTCGTATTCGACATGGGCAAACCTGTCAAGATAGCCGACTTGGCCAAACGTATGATCATGTTAAGCAATGCAGAGGATCGTGTCCAAATAAAATATACCGGATTGCGTCCAGGTGAGAAGCTATATGAGGAGGTTCTATCCAATGAAGAGAACACAAAACCCAGTTTCCATGAAAAAATACGTATTGCCAATGTAAGGGAATATGATCATGAGAGTGTCAAGAAAGACATAGAGGAATTAATTGCTATTAGTATGAAATATGATGACATGGAAACAGTAAAGAAAATGAAAGAAATCGTCCCAGAATTCAAGAGCAACAACTCTATATATAAAAGGTTAGATTAAACACAAACACAATGTGCGGAATAGTAGGATACATCGGAAACAAACAAGCTTTTGACATTCTTATCAAGGGCTTGCATCGTCTTGAGTATCGTGGGTATGACAGTTCAGGAGTCGCACTCCTCCCTGAACCTTCAGACGACCAAGACGGCACAAACACAAGAGGACTTCGCATATACAAAGCGAAAGGAAAAGTCGCAGACTTGGAATTTGCGGCTAAAGACAAAGACGTCTCTGGTACAATGGGCATTGCCCACACAAGATGGGCTACGCATGGAGAACCCTCCGTAACAAATGCCCATCCACATGTTTCGCAATCAGGCAATATCGCTATGGTTCACAATGGCATCATTGAGAACTATGCCGTGTTGCGAGACCAACTTAAGGAAAAAGGGTTTGCTTTCAAAAGCGAGACTGACACTGAGGTTTTAGTACAACTTATCGAATACATGCAGCAAAAGCATGAATGTAGTCTGGTAGATGCCGTCCGCTTGGCCCTCAAGAAATGTTTTGGTGCTTATGCCATCGTCTTGATAGACCAACGTAATCCCAACCAGATTGTCGCAGCACGAAAAGCCTCTCCCATGGTTATCGGTGTGGGCAAGGACAACGAAGAGTTTTACATCGCCAGCGATGCAACGCCTATTGCGGAATACACGAAAAAGGTGTTGTACGTTGATGACGAGCAAGTTGTTGTCATCGAACGCGGCAAGGAACTGGAACTTCTTGACTTGGATGCCACACATGTTGATGTCAAACTTAAAGAAATCGACGTTGACATCAACATGCTGGACAAAGGTGGATTCCCACACTTCATGTTAAAAGAAATTTTCGACCAACCACAATGTCTGCGTGATTGTATGAGAGGACGCATCTTGGCACACAACAACAATCTTGTATTGAGTGCCATCCGTGCTCACAAGGAACGTCTTATTCGTGCTCGAAGATTCGTCATCGTGGCATGCGGAACTTCTTGGCACGCAGGGCTTATAGGCAAACAAATGATTGAACAGTTCTGTCGCATCCCCGTGGAGGTAGACTATGCCAGTGAGTTCCGTTATCGCAATCCTGTCATCTATCCCGACGACGTGGTGATTGCTATCTCACAGAGTGGAGAAACCGCTGACACTCTCGCCGCCATTGAATTGGCGAAGGAGCGTGGGGCTATGATTTTCGGTATTGTTAATGCTGTTGGCTCAAGCATTGCCAGACAAACAGATACAGGTATCTATATCCATGTGGGACCAGAAATCGGCGTTGCTTCCACCAAGGCATTTACGGGTCAATTAACTTGTCTCTACATGTTAGGATTGGCATTGGGTATTGAAATAGGATCTCTTGACATCCAAGATTACACCGAGATGATCCAGGAATTAGACTATATCCCTGGAAAGATTGAAGAAGCCCTAAAACAAAACGAGCGGATTGAATGGATGGCAAGAGAGTTTACTTATGCATCCAACTTTCTCTATTTAGGACGTGGATGGAACTATCCTGTCGCTTTGGAGGGTGCTTTGAAACTCAAAGAAATCAGTTACATTCATGCAGAGGGTTACCCAGCAGCAGAGATGAAACACGGTCCCATTGCCCTTGTTGATGAGAAAATGCCCGTTCTTTTCGTGGCAACCCACCATAAAGGGTATCAAAAAATCATCTCCAACATGGAAGAAGTGAAGGCACGTGGAGGGAAAATCATCGCTATCATCACCGATGGCGATAAGGAAATTGAGAAGATTGCAGATGAGGTGATACCTGTTCCAAAGACATTACCTCAATTCGCCCCACTCCTATCTGTCATTCCTTTGCAACTGTTAGCATATCACATCGCTGTGCAAAAAGGGCTGAATGTTGACATGCCACGCAACCTGGCAAAGTCTGTTACCGTGGAATAACACTTACCAAACAAGTAAACAGTTTCCCCATGCTGTCTATGATGGCATGGGGATTTTGTTTTTACAAGTCAATAATGGTATTTGGAATACTGCACCCAAGTTGTGTCAACCTCAAAATGCAAATCCAGATCTCCTTCATCTGTAGAAGAGCCAAAGAAAGTGCCTGCGTATTGCGTGACACTATTCACCTCCACTGGAATAGTTGGAAAAGTCCGTTCCAAATATGTTTCGTCCGATGATGTCAAAGCCGTCACAATCATTTTTAGCGTGTCCTTCTCTTTGTGTGGAAAAGTATAGAGATCAAACATACCACCACTTTGTCTCATCTTTTCAGTCACATCTCGATATTCAGTCTGCTTGGAATTTACACATCCATATCCCGATACTGCGTCAAACGTGCTACTTCCACCTGTATAGTAGAACTTCATGTCTGTAACAATTGCTGGGAATTCATCTTCCACTACAAGTCGAAATAGGGCAACAGCACGTTTCAGTAATACATCTATCTCAGTATCTTCTGTCAACGAGAATTCTTGATAAGCATAAAAAGTGTCCGTGCACTTATTGTTCGCAAACGTAATCTTCTGGGGAGAAGAGATGGTTGCATTCCCCAATCCTTGATGCCCCACCACCACTAATTGGTAGGTACCTAAAGGGAGGGTAAATGAAAGTGTACCAAATCCATCGTCGTCTATTGCTTGGTTTACAGCCTTAATCTTGTTCTCGCCTTCAAATATAGCATAGCTGATTCGCGTACATGCGTCTTTAACACTCACTTTGACACGACGAGAAACAGTTTCCAAAGGTGTTTGTGTGTACATGGAGATACGTAACTTCACTTTTGCCTTTTCCACATTATCAATGAGAGAAGAGTCCTCGCCCACCGATATTTTCTCACACGATATGACACATACACATATCATACCCATCATAAAAGATACAAATTTATTTCCCATAGTTATTAGATTAAGAAAAAATATTCGTCATGTTTACATGCTCTGAGGTCTAATGTCATTCTTAACATAAGACCTCACCTCTGCAAGTGGAGCTGGCGGGAATCGAACCCGCGTCCGCACAAGGAAACCATACGCTTTCTACACGCTTATTCCAGACTTTAGTTTTCGAGCAACGGCAAGACCTGGACCACCAACCATTGCCTTATCCCCTAAATCTCACCCTGCCATCGGGGCTTGGCAAAGCTATTCCCGATTTTCCTGCACCGCTGAACCCTCAGATTCGGGACAACATCCTTGGAGCGATGTCTCGTTCCATCACCTTGTGACGGAATTAAGCTCGTGATCTACTATGTTTCGATCAAGCAGCGAGAGCGTAGTTTCTTTCGCCAATTAATTGTTGTTCACTCAGATTAAGGAGGTAGCCAACGAGCCTCCGCGTGCTTACGTACCATCTCATCTTGCCGTCAAATCCAGTCAACCCCAAAGGTTCCCTGCTTACAATGAGTCAGGTACATCTGATACCCTCATGGTATCATTACAGCTGCAAAGATACGAATTTTTATTTGAAATCAAAATATTATTAGAAAAAACTGCTATTTCCTTGCCCTAAGACTAATTGGGGAATTGTAAAAATGTGTTAATTCACAAAGAAGTTTCGCATATTATTTGTAGGTTATATAAAAATATCGTAATTTTGCATCGAATTTGAAAACAAGGAAAATAAGTATAAACTCAAAAAATAAGGAGAGTTATTAATATGGAAAAGAAAGTTTATTGCAAGCCTTTTGTTGTAGAGATTGAGTTGAGTGTTTTCAACTTTGTCTGCGCTGCCAGCAATCCTTATGGTGAGGACAATGGTGTGCCTGAGGATATTGACGACAACATCATTAAGTCGCCAAAACCTGGTTCGAACCTTTGGGAGGACGAATAATCAAGGCTTTGCACCCAAACAACAAGGATAACGAGTAATAAAAGAATCCACAAAATAGAAGGCTAACATAATACCTTCTTAAAAGGATATTACAACAACTCATTGAAAGTGGGTTGTTGTTTTATTGTATATTCAAATCTATGGCAATATATGCAAATGGCTATCGTTAGCCTCGTTTTCGGCGTAAAATAATCTTGTAATGTATGGTATGTGCTTTTTTTTGTTTAATTTTGCCATCTGAATGAGAAAGAACACATTTATAGCATTGTTGTTTCTTGCCATTGTCATTCTTTTGGCGAATGCCACAACCCCAATGTTTGCCCGCAAAAAGAAAGTGGGAGTTGGCAAGGATTCCACGACCATGGTTGACAGTCTTGTGCAAGATTCGTTAGCAATGGGGACAAATGGTGTCGATACGACACAGATGGACTCCCTCCAACTTGCCATCTACCACCACAACAAAGCTATAGACGACTCCATCCGGTTAGATTCCCTATATCGCCAACGAAAGAATGGGATAGATTCTCCCGTTGAGTATACAGCATCCGACTCCATTGTCTACATCGCTGGTTCCAACACAGCTTACCTCTATGGTTCATCAAATGTGAAATACCAGAACATGGACTTGCAGAGCGAGAAAATCTACATGAGCCTCGATAGCAGCCTCGTCCACGCAACAGGTGTTGCAGATTCGCTATCCGAGAAGGGGCTATCTGGCACTCCTATGTTTCAAATGGGTAGCGATACGTATGAGAACGACACTATCTCTTTCAATTTCAAGACGAAAAAGGGACTCATCCATAACGTATCCACCCAACAGGAAGACGGCTTTCTTACCAGCAAACTTGCCAAGCGAAATGGTGATGGAGACTTCTTTTTGCAGCATGGAAGGTACACTACCTGCGATGCGGAGCATCCCGACTTTTATATCGCATTATCAAGAGCCAAGGTGAGACCTGGCAAGGATGTGGTGTTTGGTCCCGCCTATTTAGTAGTGGCAGACGTACCTTTGCCATTAGCCATACCATACGGATTTTTCCCTTTCACCAAGAGTTATAGTAGTGGACTCATCATGCCGACGTATGGCGATGAGAGTAGTCGCGGCTTTTATCTGCGTGAAGGTGGCTACTATTTTGCCGTCAGCGACAAATGGGATCTTAAATTGCTTGGCGAAATCTATACCAAAGGCACATGGGGAGTATCTGCCGCAAGCAATTACCGCAAACGATATAAGTATAGTGGAAGTTTTTACTTCAGTTACCAAGACACTAAAACTGGTGACAAGGGTATGCCAGACTTCACCCGAGAGGAGAGTTTCAAGCTGCAATGGAGCCACAGACAAGATGCCAAGGCAAATCCTTTCAGGACATTTGGTGCCAACGTGAACTTTGCCACGTCAAGTTATGAGAACAACAACCTCACCAGTATGTACAACCCACAGATGCGAGCATTGAGTACCAGAACATCATCTGTGAACATGAATACTACTTTCTCCAACATCGGCTTATCCGTACAGGCCTATGCCAACATTGTTCAGAACATGCGTGACTCATCCATCAACACGAGTCTACCCAACCTTAGCCTATACCTCAGCCAGTTATATCCTTTCAAGAGAAAACATTTAGCAGGCAAGGAAAGATGGTATGAAAAAATCTCCGTAGGCTACACTGGTGAATTTTCCAATTCCATCAACACCAAGGAGAGCAAATTCCTGCACTCCAATCTGATTAAAGACTGGCGCAATGGCATGCAGCATACCATCCCCATAAAAGGCAATTTCACCTTATTTAATTATATCAGCGTAACGCCATCATTCAATTTTGTGGATCGTATGTACACCAACAAGGTCATCCGTTCATGGGATGAGACAAGTCAAAAGGAGGTGACAGACACCATCTATGGATTTAACAATGTGTACGACTGGCGGCTCTCGCTTGGTTTTTCCACCAAGATGTATATGTCTTACATACCCAACAGAAAACTTTTTGGTGACAAGATAGACCGTATCCGCCACGTTATTACCCCACAAGTCAACTTCAGTTATGCGCCCGATTTCAGCGCCAAGCATTATGGGTATTATGAGACATACCAGAAGACCGATGCCGACGGCAACGTTTCCCTTGTGGAATACTCTCCTTACCAAAATGCCCTTTACAGCCATCCCGGCAAGGGAAAGACGGGCAGCGTATCTTTCGACGTTGGTAACAATATCGAGATGAAGATACGGAGCGACAAAGACTCCACAGGATTCAAGAAAATCAGCATCATCGACGAATTGGGTGCGAACATCTCCTATAACATGGCGGCAAAACAGCAGCCGTGGAGTGCCCTCACCTTGAGACTTAGGCTGAAATGGTGGAAAAACTATACATTCAACACGAATGCCGTCTTTGCCACATACGCTTACGAACTTGACGAGAACGGCAGACCATACATTGGCAACCGCACAGAATGGAGTTACGGTCGCTTTGGTCGTTATCAGGGCATCACACAGAACTTTTCATATACACTTAACCCCGAAAAAATCAAGAAGTTGTTTGGTGGGGGCGATAAAGAAGAGACCGGGAAAGATAATGGGGACGATGAAGGCATTGACACAGATATAGAAAGCAACGTGGACGATGTGATGGTCAAAGGGCAGCGTGGCGGCTCCCGCAAAAGCGGCGGAGGCAAGGTTGAGACCGATGAAGATGGCTACATGAATTTTTCCATGCCTTGGTCGTTGACATTTGGATATAGTATTTCCATGCGTGAAAATACAGGAGGTACTTTCAACACCAAGCGTATGCGCTATCCCTATAAGTTCACGCAAACCCTCAACATGAGTGGCTTTATCCGCTTGAGTGACGGTTGGAACATCAACATCATGAGTGGATATGACTTCGAGAACAAGAAAATCACCATGACCACAGCCTCTCTTCAGCGCGACCTCCACTGTTTCAACATGTCTTGTACAGTGGTATTAGCTCCCTATACCAGTTATAATTTCTCATTCCGTTGCAACGCCAGTACGCTTACCGATGCCTTGAAATATGATAAGCGCAGTGGTTATAGCAACGCGGTGCAATGGTATTAAACAGCCGTTGTTGCCATCAGCCGTTGTAGATTTTCATTCTCCCCTACCACCCAGATGATGTCTCCATCCTCAAAGAGACGGTCGGCATCAATGATGGTTAGGTCCTGCTGGCCCTCTTCCACACCTACAACCATACAGTTGTATTCCTCGCGAATGCCACTTTGCTTCAGCGACTTTCCTATCAAGGGGCTATTGGAATCTATCACCATCTTGCGCAAGTGCATTTCTCGCTTCTCTATCTCCACATCCTCTGGCACTACCTCTGTTCGGATGGCTATACCGAACAGGCGCAACTGTTCATCGTTGCCTATCGCCTGAATGCGGTCGCCTGGGAAGATGACCGTATTTCCCGTGGGGATGTTTAGACGCTGCACCCCTCTCAGGATGCTACTCACATGTACACCAAATCGGCTACCTATTCGCAGTTGTCCCAACCGTTTGCCTGCCCATAAAGAATCTTCTGGAACGTCAAAGTCACTAATATGAATGTCACGGTCAAGCAAATGTCCTTCGAAGAGCGGCTTTTTCTTGCCATGTACCTGAGCTTCTATATCACGTGAGCGTAGATTTTGGATAAACATCCGTTCCAAAGTAATACTTTGTTTTTTCAATGTCCGTGACATGACCATTGCCACAATTGCGAGAAGGGCAATGGTCATCATCAGCGCATTGGTGAATTGGGTGAGCTGGTTACATATATAGAAGATAAAACCGCCAGCTATGGCACCCCTCGCCAAGATGGTGAAGATGATGGGAAGACGGTACATGCGGTTATGTGACAACAATGAATGTACCTCTGGGCTATGGTTTTTCTTCATCACCATCGCACGGAGGAATGGTGAAATCAACAACACTGTCAATATACCTGTGATGATGTTTGCCCACCAATAAAACCTCTCCTCTGGCAAGACACGTTGCATGAATGGCAGGAACACAGTCATCATCAAGGCGATGACAGCAGCAGACAAGATGGAATAGATGATGGTGTACATTGCGAGTTGGCGGAGCAGCGACTTCCATTCGTTCTTCTCCTTCACCGTCGACTCACTTGTACCGCCAAAATGATCCAATCGGCGAATCCATTTCTTGGGCAACCGTTGTTCTAAAAACTTATAACAGGGTTCCGCAGCCCTAATCATATAGGGTGTGAGAAATGTCGTTATGACCGACACCGCTACCACTACTGGATAGAGAAAATCGCCTATGACCCCCAGAGAGAGACCCAAAGAGGCAATAATGAAGGCAAACTCACCAATCTGTGCCATGGAGAAGCCGCATCGCATCGCCGTTTTCAACGTCTGTCCACTCAACATGAAACCGCATGTCCCCAATATACATTGCCCCAAGAGGATGGTAACGACCAACGTCACGATGGGCAAGGCATACCGCACAAGTACCACAGGGTCTACCAACATGCCCACTGACACGAAGAAGATGGCACCAAACAGATTCTTGACAGGCTCCACCAAACGGATAATCTTGTCAGCTTCTATCGTCTCAGCCAGGATGCTTCCCATCACGAATGCGCCAAAGGCACTGCTGAAACCCACCTTGGTGGAAACTACCGCCATGAAACAACAGAGTCCCAAAGCCACGATGAGCAAAGTCTCACTGTTCATTAACTTACGGTTGACACGCAAGAACCATGGTATCAAGAATATCCCCACGACAAACCATAGGATCAGGAAGAAGCCTATCTTCAACACGCTTGAAAGCATCTGCCCGCTATTAGGGTTGTTGCCCACAGCGATGGCTGAAAGCATCACCATCATCACGATAGCGAGAATGTCCTCCAAGATAAGGACACTCATCACCAAGCCTGCAAAACGTTGCTGCCGCAGTCCTAATTCATCAAAAGCCTTATAAATAATGGTAGTGGACGACATGGCGAGCATTCCCCCGAGAAAGATGCAATCCATCTTGCCCCATCCAAAGGCATGACCCACGCAGATACCCAGCAGCATCATGGAAAAGATGATGGTAGAGACAGCTATCATGGGCGACATACCCATCTTGAGAATCTTCTTGAATGAAAAATCCAAACCCAATGAGAACAGCAAGAACATCACGCCAATGTCAGCCCACACATGGATGTTTGCCTCATCCACCACCGACATGGTATAAGGCATGTGAGGCGAGACGAGAAATCCAGCCATAAGGTAACCCAACACCAAGGGTTGCTTGAGCTTCTTAAATAACAACGTGACAACACCCGCCATGACGAGTATCAAGGCAAGGTCGTTAATCAGGCTGGGAAGTTCGCTCATGTTTTATATCATTGAACAATGTGTTGAGTGTTGAGTGGATAAATGTTTAGTGAAAGTATGTCTATTCATCACTAAACACTAAACACTCAACACTAAACAATTTCAGTCTTCATAACCCGCAGTTATCTCACATATCTTGGTGATGACTTCCACTGCCTTCTCCATCACTTGGATAGACACAAACTCGTAGGGACCATGGAAATTCACCCCGCCAGCGAATATGTTGGGGCAAGGCAAACCCTTAAACGAGAGCTGCGCACCATCTGTTCCGCCACGGATAGGCTCCACTTTAGGTGTTACCCCACAAGCCTGCATGGCTTTCAACACGATGTCGATGACGTGCATATTGGGGTCTATCTTCTCCTTCATATTATAATATTGGTCCTTGATGTCGGCAGTCACCATGTTATCACCATATTTCTCCTGCATCTCCTTGACGCATTTCTCGATGAAGTCCTTGCGCTCCTCAAACCGTTCACGGTCATGGTCGCGAATGATATAATGTAAGGTGGCACTCTCAATGTTGGCATTGATGCCCAACAAGTGGTAGAAGCCCTCATATCCCTCGGTAGTCTCGGGTGTCTCATCAGATGGCAACATGTCGATGAACTCAGCCGCCAAGCGGTTGGCATTCACCATCTTTCCCTTCGCATAGCCGGGATGTACGCTCACACCCTTGATGTGTATCTTCGCCGAGGCGGCGTTGAAGTTCTCAAATTCCAAGTCGCCTATATCGCCTCCATCCATGGTATATGCCCAGTCACAGCCAAATCGCTCCACGTCGAAATGGTGTGCGCCCATTCCTATCTCCTCATCGGGATTGAAGGCAATGCGGATATTCCCGTGCTTGATGTTGTCGTGGTCACGCAAATAACACATCGCTTGTACGATTTCAGCTATGCCCGCCTTGTCGTCTGCGCCGAGAAGCGTCGTGCCATCGGTTACGATAAGGTCTTCACCCACATGGGCTTTCAGCTCTGGGAACTTCGTCGGAGAGGATACGATGCCCTCACTGAGGGTGATGTCTCCCCCATCGTACCCCCGTATGATGCGTGGTTTGATGTTGGCACCGCTACAGTCGGGACTGGTATCGTAGTGCGAGATGAATCCTATCGTGGGGATTTTTTTCTTCGTGTTTGCTTTCAGGGTGGCATAGATATAGCCCATGTCATCCATCTCCACATCGCTCAACCCCTCCTTTTCCAACTCTTCTTTCAGGTACTTGGCAAAAACCAGTTGCTTCGCCGTACTCGGTACGCTCTCAGAATCCTCGCTTGACTGTGTGTCAAATTGTGTGTAGTTTAAAAACCGTTCTGTAATGTCCATATTTTCATGTTAATGATTTGTCCTTGCAAATGTACGAATAATAATTCATTTTCCATCTGTCATTGACATATTTATGCTATTCTTTAGGAAATAAGATGTATTCCCACAACCTTCAAAGCATCATTCCGCGAGATTATAGCTATGATGTAATAGGATTATACCATAGCTATAAAGAGATTACACCATAGCTATAAAGAGATTATACCATAGCTATAATCCCTTTATCACATAGGAAGAAAAGCCCTGTAAGATACTTTCACCACTTCAATTCATCCTCATAGCGGTCAAAGGACACATCATCGGGATAGCCGTACTCATGAAACAACTTGTTGATAAAGTCCTGTTCTTCAGGGGTGATGGCCATTTCGCCGTTGCGCCGCTTGTAATACATGCTATTGCCGAAATGTCTGCTGATGGCACGGCGCAGGGTTACAATGTCCGTCGCCAACACCTTGTCGTAGGCATGGCTCATCCCGTAAGCCATTCTCATGGGCTTGTTCGACTTGTAATATCGGCAAGCCGCCCCGTTGCAGAACTTGGGGTTCACGGCTTTCACCACACAGTCGGATGAGATTCCAAGCCTCGCCACGATTTGGTGGAGGCACGTCTCGGCAAGTTCACAAGTCTCGTTGAAACAATGCAAATAGTTCTCAGGCATGTCCTGGTAAGTCTGATGGTCTTTCATCATTCTCTGTTTTGGTGCAAAAATACACAAAAATCTTGAAAGACAAGCCTGTCGCGGCAACATTATACACAAAAAGGAAGGCATGGCAAGTGTATGGCCATGCCTTCCCATTGGGACATTATCGATTGACAGCACTTATCACAAAAAGTGCTTATGCCACCATGGGGCATTACCGACAGACGAACTTCCTACCGCCTCGGATGTACAGTCCGCCACGCTGTGGTGTCAATACCCTGCGACCTTGCAGGTCGTAGATGGTGCTTTCTTCTTGTTGGGGAAATAAGGTCATGTGATTGACACCCAACATCCTTATGTATTCCTCATACCCGTCTTTATATGTATAAAAGACATACTCGCCATCCTGTGTGCAGTAGTTGAACAGGCTGTAGTTGCCAACCATGAGAAATCCAAGAGGTTGGAACAAGTCGCTATCAAGCGCACCTACACCTTCTGCCCATCGACCTTGACAATATTCTTCCCCATCTTCCCCCACATATTTCAGGGTGTACGCCCTAACGGGCTGCACAACACCATCGCACCATACGCTGTCAATGGAACTTACTATAACAACGCCCCCATTATCACGATGGATAGAATCTCCCACCTTTATGTTAAAATCATATAGCATTGATGAGCTTCCGCTCCCGTTGGGAATTTGGAAAACCTTACCATCACTCTCATATATGGCAGCATAATAATTGTCACCATCCATGTACACTTTCTTGCATGGATGGTTTGAAATGACGGTATCACCATGCACCACATAAGAGTATTTCTTCACTGAGGGGATAATGATTTCATAACGCCATTGTTTCCCCTCGGAAACAAACATTCCATGTGAACTTTGGGAAAACACATGTGACACCATCATACATACCCAGCTGAAAATAATAATAGACCTTTTCATATAAATATAACAATTTCTATTGATCGTATTCTTGTAAAACCCCATCTATAATAATCTCAGATCCAAGATGTGCATTTAATTCTTTGTTTTTGCGATACAAAACCATACCACCTTCATTGACTAAAAGTTTACCACCCTCCCTAACTTCTAACTCTACATTATTTAGTTGCTTTTGAGCGGAAACTGAAACGACACCTCCATTCTCGACTATCAACTTTGCTCCATTGTGAAATGTCACATCATGCTCGTTCACAATGAGCTTACCACTTGATTTTACAACCATGTGATTGTGATAATGCCTATTTGCAATATAATCTGTTGAAGTTACATAAATTGTATCGCGGTTTTCTGCATTCAAATCTTCCAACATACCATAGAACTAAAAGGAGTGAAAAATAATTTTTTGCCATAATATTAAAAAGTTTATATGGCAAAAATATGAATGTTCCAACAAATAAAAAAACATTTTGGTTTATTTGGGTAAACCCTTAGTAAACCCCGTTAATCCAACAAACTGATATTTGCTTAAAACACAATGGATTACAAACGAAGTAAACCTTTGGTAAACCTATTAAAAATGCGGAAGCAGATTATCCTTTAATGATCGCGCCTCGTTTTTTCCAAAGAGTTTTCTGTTGGTTTGTGCCTTTACTTTATTGATGGCTTGTTTGTGGTTTCTTCCCATCAGCAACGCCATTTCGCTTTCAGTAAAATTCAATCGAATCAAAACGCATAAACGCAGTTGGTCTTGTGAAAGCATGTTTTTCTTCGAAATAAAGATGTAATATTGGGTAAAATACACCTTGAACAAGGATAAGAACTCATCCCATTGTGCATCGGTGGGTGGCTGGTAGCCTATCCTAAACTTGCGACGGGTGTCAAATACATGGTAAATCTCACTGTCGAAGAACTCTTTTTGACTATCCACACAGGAAACCTCTTGAATCGCCTTGGTCAAATCGTCCACCCTCGTTTGCAATGCTTCTATGATGGCGTTCTTTCCCACCATCGTATTCTCGTACGATTCCCTGATGGTCTCTATATCTGATTGGGTATTATGGAGTTCATCCATGATGGATGTGTACTCGGAATTTCTTGTTGAGATTTCATCCTTGTATGACTGGATTCGCTCAAGTAACTCCCGTTCCTTTTGTGTTTTTTCGTCAAGCAATGCGGAATAGTGTCCCTCTATATCTGCGGCTTCTGCCTTGTGTCTTAACAATTCTATGTGCAGTTTTGCATAGTCCCTTGTCACGCTGTTTACTTTCTCCTCTAATTTCCTTTTCCTGTTAACATATAAGATAATTATCAGTAAAATAAAAGCGATAAAAGCTCCAATCATAGCCACCACATGCCGTTTTGTCCTTTCCAGCCTGACGGTTTGTTCTTCTGCGACCTGTCGATGGCGACTATAATCATGCATGGCACTGATTTTATGCACCATATTTTGGTTTACATGCAAATAGGAGGAGTCATTGGCATTGGCGTAGAGACGGGCGTACTTGGCTATGGAATCGGGGATGCGCTTCTTCTCGTAAGCAGACATCAATCCCTTGTAACGGCTCTCGTCATAGTATTTATCGCGCAAGTTATAAAAACATGTAAGGGCTGAGTCTATCTTGTCGTATGCCAAGTAATAGCGTCCTTTCTCGTAATAGTAATATGTAGAGCCATTTATCAAGTTTCCGTTTGGGTCAAACCTGCCCGATTCCCTTTCGTATATCTGCATGTACTTCTTTGCCTCGTCATACTCTCCCCGTTCTATCAGGATGTTTATGGTGCTGATGATGACCTCCCCTGCCCTTTCTGGATAGCCGTGTTTCAAGTATAGTTCCCTTGCTTCCTTCTCAATCTCCATCACACTATCCATCTCATTTCGCATGTATAAGGGACGGGTACGTAACACATAGGCTATGATGGCTGAAAGTGTATCCTTATTTTTCCAATCGTAGTGTTCCGCCATCTTGATGGCATTCATCTCGTCATCAGGTAAATATTGCAAATGAAACAGGTCTGCCATCTGCCCGTATATGGCGGCGAGGGTGTGGAGGTCGCAGTCCTTGCGGGTGGTGTCCGCCATTTCCGTAGCCTTCTGGTAACATTCGAGGGCTATCGGTGCCTCGCCCATGTCGTGGTGTACGCGCCCTTGTAGGTAGTGCGCCATCATCCGCTCGTTGGCGTTGCCGTGGCGGTCGAAGAATCGGACCAACGAGTCCACCGTGGGCAGCCATGCCTCGGTGAACACCGTGTCGGCGCGGTTGCACTGGCTCACGTAGTCCAACCGCTCCCGCATCACCTCCCCCTTGTGAGAGCATGATGACAATGCCAATAAGACGGATATTATAACCCCAAAGTACTTCATGGATGCAAATTTACACATAAATCCCCAATAATTAACCCTTTTGAAACATGAAATACAATAATAATTCGTATTTTTGCATGACAAAAGTTTACTAAACATGACATATAATATAGATAAGGTGGCGGCACTGATTGGTGCACGCCGTTATGGGAATAAAGAGTCGAAGGTTGGCTTTTTGCTGACAGACAGCCGTTCTCTGTGTTTCCCTGAGGAGACTTTGTTTTTTGCTTTGAGGTCAGAACGCAATGATGGCCACAGGTATATCCCCGAACTATATCGCCGTGGAGTATGCAACTTTGTGGTTGACCATTTGCCTGATAACATAGATGACTATCCCGATGCCAACTTCCTACGTGTGGTGAACACCCTCGCGGCATTGCAACGATTGGCAGAAAGGCACCGTGAAGAGTACAATATCCCCATTGTCGGGATAACGGGGTCGAATGGCAAGACGATGGTTAAGGAATGGCTTTACCAAGTATTGTCGCCCGATAAGTATGTGACACGCAGCCCACGCAGCTACAACTCCCAAGTGGGTGTTCCCCTCTCCCTTTGGCTTCTTGACGAGCACACAGAAGTGGGCGTATTTGAGGCAGGCATCAGCTTGCCTGGGGAGATGCGTTCGTTGCATGACATCATCCAACCGACGATTGCTGTTTTGACCAACCTTGGTGCAGCCCACCAAGAGAATTTCGACTCGATGGAGGCAAAATGCCGCGAGAAACTCACTTTATTCCATGATGCCAAGGCCGTTGTCTATCATGCCGATGACGGATTGGTAGATAGAATCTTGGATGAGAAACATGAGTCTGGCACTCGCCTGTCATGGTCCTTTACTGAAGGGAAAGCCACCTACTGGGTGCAGTCGGTCATGAAAGGCGATGACCACACCACCATCACCATGATAGATGGAACTTCCACATATCAATACACCATTCCCTTTATCGACGATGCCTCTGTGGGAAATTCCATTGCCTGTTATATCGTAGCCCTATATCTTGGCATAAAACCGAAGACTTTGGAGGAACGAATGGGCTGCCTCGAACCTGTTGCCATGCGGTTGGAGGTGAAAGAGGGGCAGCATGGGTGTACGCTCATCAACGATAGTTACAACTCCGACATTAACTCCATAGGAATCGCACTCGACTTCATGAGCCGACGACCCGACCACAGAGGTCGCCGTCGCACATTGATATTGAGCGACATCAGTTCCATGGAAAATGCCACGGATACCGTGTTCCAAGAGATTTCATCACTCGCCTCAACACGGGGAGTGGAGAAATTCATTGGCATAGGCAAGGCGCTTTGCGACCATTCGGAAGTAATCGCGATAGGAGAAAAGCATTTCTTCCCCACTGTCAATGCGTTCATTCAAAGTGACGTGTTCCAGTCCCTACATGATGAGGTTATACTCTTGAAGGGGGCAAGGCGATTCGGATTCGACCAAATCACGGAGATTCTCGTCCAGAAGGTGCATGAGACTACCCTTGAGGTGAACCTCACGGCATTGGTCAAGAACCTCAACTGGTATCGTTCTTTCCTAAAACCCACCACCAAACTGGTATGTATGATCAAGGCGGACGGGTACGGGGCGGGAGCCGTAGAGATAGCAAAGACATTGCAAGACCACCGTGTGGACTATCTTGCCGTGGCTGTTGCCGACGAGGGGGCGACTCTCCGCCGCAATGGCATCACGGCAAACATTATGGTGATGAACCCCGAAATGACTGCATTCAAGACCATCTTCGACTATGACTTGGAGCCGGAAATCTATTCTTTCCGACTATTGGAGGCACTGATCAAGGCCGCTGAGAAAGAAGGGGTGACAGGACATCCCGTCCACATCAAACTCGATACGGGCATGTGTCGCCTCGGATTCAACCCATGCGAGGACATGCCACGGCTCATAGACCGCCTAAGGCACCAAAACGCAGTCATCCCACGGTCGGTTTTCTCGCATTTCGTAGGAAGTGACAGCGATGGATTTGATGAATTTTCCACTCATCAGTACCAACTTTTCGACGAGGGGAGCAAGCAATTGCAGGCTGCTTTTAGCCATAAGATACTGCGGCATATCGACAATTCCGCTGGTATAGAACACTTCCCTGAGCGACAGATGGACATGTGCCGATTGGGGATTGGGCTATATGGCGTAAACCCACGCACCAACGACATCATACACAACGTCAGTTCGCTGAAGACTACCATCCTCCAGATACGAAATGTCAAGGCGGGTGAAACCGTGGGATATAGTCGAAAGGGAATAATGGAACGCGACAGTGTGATTGCAGCCATTCCCATCGGTTATGCTGATGGGCTGAACCGCCACTTGGGAAACCGACATTGCCATTGCTTAGTGAATGGGAAAGAGGCGGAGTATGTGGGCAACATCTGTATGGATGTGGCAATGATAGACGTGACGGACATCGACTGCCAGGAGGGCGACACCGTGGAAATCTTTGGCGACCACCTGCCTGTGACCATCCTCTCGGATGCGTTAGACACCATCCCCTACGAGGTGTTGACAGGGATTAGCAACCGTGTGAGGCGAGTTTATTTCCAAGAATAACCCATTCGTTCATAGTTCATGGTTTTGTGTATGCCATGCGTCATCGCTATGGGCAATGAACGATTTTTTATCGCCTTATAAACAATTATTACCGAAAGGCAACATTGTTTTGACATTTTTTATTATCTTTGCAAAGACTATTGTTTATCCCGTACGGACGGATGTTTTCTGCAAGACAAATTAAAAACTTAAACATACATATTTATGGAGAAAGTATTTAGCTATATCATTAGCTTAGGTGCCAGTGTGATGATGCCCATTTTGTTCACCATCATCGGCTTGTGTATCGGAATGAAGTTTGGAAAGTCGCTCAAGAGTGGCCTTTATGTAGGTGTCGGATTCGTGGGACTGGGCATTGTAACAGCTCTGCTGACCAGCAACTTTGGCAGTCCGCTTGATGCTTTCTCGAAAATCTTTGACCTTGATTTGAGCGTGTTTGACATGGGTTGGCCTGCCGCTGCTGCCGTGGCCTACAATACGGCTGTGGGCGCATTGATTATCCCCATCTGTCTGGGTGTCAACTTCTTATTGCTCATTACTAAATGCACCCGCACAGTGAACATCGACTTATGGAACTACTGGCACTTCGCCTTCATCGGTGCCGTGGCATATTTTGTGATGGATCAGTCGTTGGCATGGGGTTATTTTGCCGCCATCGTCTGTTACATCATCACGTTGGTGATGGCAGACCTCACCGCCGACCGTTTCCAAAAATACTACCCCGAGTGGCAGGGCATCTCAATACCCCAGCCTTTCTGCCAGAGCTTTACCCCGTTTGCCATTGGCATAAACTGGCTGCTCGACAAGATTCCTGGGTTCTCTAAGCTTGACATTGATGCCGAAGGCCTGAAGAAGAAGTTCGGTGTACTCGGTGAGCCAATCGTATTGGGCGTCATCGTTGGTGCCATTATAGCAGCCTTGGCCCACCTGAATCACTTCGGCGATATGGAAAGTTATAGAGTATCGCTGGAGGAAGCTTTGAAAAGTAAGAATCCGCTGGCTAAACCGGTATCGATGACCGATGCTGTGATGTCTGTTGTCAAGGATATTCTCTATCTTGGAGTGGTCATGGGTGCGGTCATGGAACTCATACCTCGCATTACGAAGTTGTTTATCGACGGACTGAAACCCATTGCCGATAAGACACAGGAGGTAGTGAAGCAGAAGTTCAATGGTAAGAAAGTTTATATTGGCATGTCGCCTGCAGTTGTCATCGGTCATCCTACGACGCTTGTTGTGTCGCTGCTGCTCATCCCCGTCGCCTTACTGATAGCTGTCATACTGCCCGGCAACCAATTCCTGCCGCTTGCATCACTGGCCGGCTTATTCTATGTGTTTGTCATGGTGTTGCCTTATACTAAAGGAAATGTGGTGAAGACATTTATCATCGGCTTAATAGCTGTGGGCATAGGACTATATTTTGTCACCGACATGGCTCCCGCATTTACGAAGGCGGCCAATTCTGTATTTGCCACTACTGGTGATGCCGCTGCCAAGATTCCCGTTAAGACCGATGGCACACCCTATTTCGCTGGAGCCCTCGACTTTGCCTCGTCGCTCTTTGGCTGGGTCATCTATAAGTGCGTAGCCTCGCTGAAGTGGATTGGTGCCGGTGTGCTGACGCTCATCACTATTGCCATGGTGGTGTGGAACCGCAAGCGCATCGTTGCCGACGAAAGAGTGAATAGTAAACAATAAATAATTAAACGATAATAACAATGAAGAAAACATTATTTACAATTGTTGGGGCAATTGCCCTCTCGTTTTCTGTAGCTAATGCGCAGGAAGCAGACAGGTACGTAGGCGCACAACATGTGAAATTCCAGACAGCCTGCCATCCTGAAGACGTGAAGCACTACGACACGAAATTGCTCCGTGAACGTTTTGTCATGGAAAAAGTGATGTCACCAGACTCCATTTTGCTCACTTACTCCCATTATGACCGTTTCATCTTCGGTGGGGCAATGCCTGTGAATACCACGCTGACTTTAGAGAACTTTTGGGAACTGGGTCTCGATGTTGACAACACCATCAAGGAAAAATACTTTATGTACAATCGCGAACTTGGGGTGGTGAACTGTGGATTGGGCGACGGCTGGGTCATCGTTGACGGTAAAGAGTACGCCCTTTCCCCCAAGGAGGCTCTCTACATTGGTCGCGGCCATATTGCCAAGGACAAGGATGTGAACAAGAGCATCCAATTCCGCTCGAAAGATGCCAAGAATCCTGCTAAGTTTTATTTGAACTCAGCAACTGCCCACCAGCATTACAAGACCCAATGGATTACCCTCGACGGTCGCAAAGGGTCGTTGAAGGCTGCTGTATGGGGTCCTGTGGGAACAGTAGAAGAAGCCAACAATCGCACCGTCTATAAACTCATCGTCAACGACGTGCTTGAGGAAGGTCCTTGCCAATTGCAACTTGGATTGACCCAGTTGAATCCTGGTGCCGTGTGGAACACGATGCCTCCTCACACTCACGGTCGCCGAATCGAGGCTTACTACTATTTCAACCTACCAGAAGGTCAGACTATCTCTCACGTGATGGGGCAACCGCAGGAGAGCCGCAACGTTTGGCTACACAACGAGCAAGCCATCATGTCACCTGAATGGTCTATGCACGCTGCTGCCGGTACCTACTACTACACCTTCATTTGGGGCATGGCTGGAGAGAACCTCTACTATAACGATAAAGATAATATTCCCGTAATTGACATTCGATAATATGACACCCGTACAAACATCAAAAATGTCCAACTTTCGTTGGGTTATCTGTGCGTTGCTCTTCTTGGCAACCACCATTAATTATATGGACCGCCAAGTCTTGTCGTTGACTTGGAAAGACTTTATCGCTCCTGAGTTTCACTGGACAG
>JAFYZV010000247.1 GCA_017548525.1 Prevotella sp. | reverse complement strand
GGTGGTGTCAACCCCCACGTCGCTGGTAATCAGCACCTCTTCCAAGTCGTCAAGCACCTCATCATCCACCTTCGACTTGCCAGCAATGGCACGGGTCAGTTTAGAAAACACACTCTCTTTCGTCTTTTCCAAACCCTTGTCAAGCGTTTCCTTTTTCTTCTTACTGAATAAACCAAATAATCCCATAATGCACAATTTTTTGCAAAAGTAATGAAAAAAAACGAGATAATCACCTATGGCAGTTATTTTTATTACTTACTTTCGCATGAAAGGAAAGGCAAAAAAGAAGATAAATCATGTTTAATTCTTAATGATTCATGGATGTTATACAGAGTATCAATGGTGTATTGTTAAATCTTCGCCGAAGATTTAATAATCTATGTCAAGGATTATATAATTCACGTCGAAGTTTTATTAATCTACGTCAAGGATTTAATAATATAAGGCTATTTCCCATATTTTCATAAGTTCATTAGTATCCTATAGACAGAATATAACACATGAAGATAAAATCTAAATAAATCTGTTGACCAACCTATCAAATGACATTGGCAAAAACCTAATGATAGCAACGAAACAATGATGTTTATCCTTGATTTCTTTTACATAGGATAACAATACGATGGTTTTTATTCGGTTTTTTATCTCGACAGACTAATAAATTGAGAAAATTGTGTAAATTTGCAACCGTTTTACGAAAAATCATAACGTTATCATAATGGAATTACAAACGAAGTACGACCCACAAGCCGTGGAGTCGAAATGGTATCAGTATTGGCTTGACAACAAATTATTCAGCAGTAAACCCGATAGTCGCGAACCTTACACCATCGTTATTCCTCCACCCAATGTGACAGGTGTGCTTCACATGGGACACATGTTGAACAACACCATCCAAGACATCCTTGTGCGTCGCGCCCGCATGGAGGGCAAAAACGCTTGTTGGGTGCCTGGCACCGACCATGCCTCCATTGCCACCGAGGCAAAGGTTGTGAAGAAGTTGGCTGGCGAAGGCATCAAAAAGAGCGACCTTACACGCGAAGAATTCTTGAAACATGCTTGGGACTGGACCCATGAACACGGCGGCATCATCTTACAACAACTGCGCAAGTTGGGTGCATCGTGTGACTGGGACCGCACGGCATTCACGATGGATGAGACCCGCAGCGAGAGTGTCATCAAGGTGTTTGTAGACCTATATAACAAGGGACTCATCTATCGCGGCTTGCGCATGGTGAACTGGGATCCGAAGGCTTTGACCGCCCTTTCTACCGAAGAGGTGGTTTATAAGGAGGAGCAAAGCCATCTATTCCATTTGAAGTACTATGTGGCAGATTCGGAAAATCTGGAGATTCCTGAGAATCCAGAAGAATCAGGAAACGTCATCCACAAGGATGAGCGCGGATATTATGCCGTAGTGGCTACCACACGCCCAGAAACCATCATGGGCGATACCGCCATGTGTATCAATCCCAAAGACCCCAAAAACCAATGGTTGAAGGGGAGAAAGGTAATCGTGCCGTTGGTGAACCGTGTGATTCCCGTGATAGAAGACCGCTATGTAGACATAGAGTTTGGTACGGGTTGCTTGAAGGTTACTCCCGCCCACGACACCAATGACTATATGCTTGGCAAGACCCATAACTTGGAGACCATCGACATTTTCAATCCCGATGCCACCATCAGCAACGAGAGTCCACTTTACGTCGGCATGGATCGTATGGACTGCCGTAAGCAGATTGTGAAAGACTTGCAAGATGCTGGGTTGATGGAGAAAGTAGAAGACTATACCAATAAAGTGGGTTATTCCGAGCGCAATCCCGACACCGCCATTGAGCCGCGCCTCTCTTTGCAATGGTTCCTCAAGATGAAGCATTTTGCAGACATCGCCCTGCCTCCCGTGATGAATGGCGAGATGAATTTCTATCCCACGAAATACAAGACCACGTACAAGAACTGGTTAGAGAACATCCAAGACTGGTGTATCAGCCGTCAACTTTGGTGGGGTCATCGCATTCCTGCATACTATTACAACGAGAATGACGATTATGTGGTGGCAGAGACGGCAGAGAAAGCATTGGAGTTGGCACGTGAAAAGAGCGGCAACACCAATTTGCAACTATCAGACTTACGACAAGACGAGGATGCTCTCGACACATGGTTCTCCAGTTGGCTATGGCCCGTCTCATTGTTTGACGGTATCCGCAATCCTGGCAATGAGGAAATCCAATATTACTATCCCACCAGCGACTTGGTAACGGCTCCTGACATCATCTTCTTCTGGGTGGCACGTATGATCATGGCTGGTGAGGAATACATGGGCAAGTACCCCTTTAAGAATGTGTATTTCACGGGTATAGTTCGTGATAAGCTCGGTAGGAAGATGTCGAAATCGCTCGGCAACTCGCCTGACCCACTGGAACTCATCGACAAGTTTGGTGCCGATGGTGTGCGCATGGGCATGATGCTCTCCGCACCAGCGGGCAACGACATCCTGTTTGACGAGGCACTCTGCGAACAAGGGCGCAATTTCAACAACAAGATTTGGAATGCCTTCCGCTTAGTGAAGGGCTGGCAAGTGGCAGACATCGAGAACGAAGCCAATAAGATTGCCGTGGCTTGGTTTGATGCTAAACTGAAACAAGCCAATGCTGAATTGAATGACTTATTCAGTAAGTATCGTATTTCTGAAGCTCTAATGGTGGTATACAAACTGTTCTGGGATGAGTTCTCAAGCTGGTATTTGGAGATGATCAAGCCCGCATACATCAACGGACAAGCACAACCCATCGACCGCAAGACTTACGATGCCACACTCCGATTCTTCGACACCTTATTGAAGATGCTACATCCTTTCATGCCTTTCATTACAGAGGCATTGTGGCAAGCCCTCTACGAGCGCAAGGATGGCGAGAGTATCATGCGCGAGAAGTTGGAAGTGGCGATGCCAACGGATGCCGACAACCAACTCATGGAAGACATCGAGAAGGTGAAGCAAATCGTATCAGGCGTTAGAATGGTGCGAAGCCAAAAGAACATTGCCCCCAAGGAAAAGCTTGAGTTACATGCCATCAACGCCAATCACTATGCTGCTTACGATGAGGTCATCAGTAAAATGGCGAACCTCAAGGCTATTGTCGTCGCAACCGAGAAGAGGGCTGACGCCAGCGCATTCATGATTGGCACCGACGAGTTTGCCGTTCCCCTTGGCGACTTAATCGACGTAGAAGCAGAAATTGCCAAGCAAGAGACACAACTCCAGCATTTGGAAGGATTCCTCGCTGGCGTAATGAAGAAGCTCTCCAATGAGAAATTCGTCGCCAATGCACCAGAGGCAGTGGTTGCTATGGAACGTAAGAAGCAAGCAGACGCGGAAGAGAAGATTGCCGCTTTGCGCCAATCCATTGCTGAACTAAAGGCAGTTCATAGTTCATAGTTCAAAGTTCATAGTTGGCATGAAAAACTATGAACTATGAACTCATAACTATGAACTCTTAAACCGGTCTCCCCAACATTGCAACATCCATTGGTACAGACGTTCCTCGGATGGGCTATGTTGGGGTTGCCATATACGTGTGTTTTGTAGGCCATCGGGCAGGAACTGTTGCTCGACGAAATGTCCTGGGTAGTCATGGCTGTACTTATAACCATCACTATACCCCAACTCTTTCATTAACGAAGTAGGCGCATTGCGCAAATGCAACGGCACAGGAAGATTCCCCGTTTCCTTGACTACGCTCAATGCCGTATCTATCCCCAAGTATGCGGAATTGCTCTTAGGGCTGGAAGCCAGATAAACAGTTGCCTCTGCCAAGGGAATCCTTCCCTCTGGCCATCCTAATTTCATGACAGCATCAAAGGCGGCATTAGCCAATAGCAAGGCGTTGGGGTTAGCCAAGCCAATATCCTCTGCGGCACTGATAACCAAGCGGCGGGCGATGAATTGTGGGTCTTCCCCACCCTCAATCATCCGCGCCATCCAATAAAGTGCCGCATCAGGATCGCTGCCACGGATGCTCTTGATAAACGCCGATATGATATCATAGTGCATCTCGCCATCCTTGTCATACGCCAAGGGATTTTGTTGGAGACGGTTGACCACCTTCTCGTCTGTTATCTCAATCTCGTCGGTCCCCTCTGCCTCTATGACCAATTCGAGGATATTCAGTAACTTGCGAGCATCGCCACCACTAAAACGAAGCATGGCATTGGTCTCTGTCAAGATAATCTTTTTCTTCTTCAATTCAACATCCTCTTGGATGGCACGGTGCAACAAATCCAACAAGTCGTCTTTCTCAAGTGGTTTCAACACATACAGTTGGCAACGCGACAACAAGGGACGGATAACCTCGAAGGAAGGGTTCTCCGTCGTGGCACCTATCAACGTGACCACGCCCCGTTCTACGGCACCAAGGAGAGAGTCTTGCTGCGACTTGCTGAAACGATGGATTTCGTCAATAAATAGGATGGGCGAATGAGCATTGAAGAAACGATTATTCTTGGCACGGTCAATGACATCACGCACATCCTTCACACCGCTGGTAACAGCACTCAAAGTATAGAAAGGAGTTTCCAACTTGTTGGCAATGATATGCGCCAATGTGGTCTTTCCCACCCCTGGTGGTCCCCAGAGGATGAAAGAAGAAATCCTGCCCGCATCAATCATCTTTCGCAACACAGCCCCCTCGCCTACGAGATGTCTTTGCCCGACATACTCGTCAAGCGTACTTGGTCGCATTCTCTCCGCTAATGGTTTACTCATCGACTATTTCGTGATAATGGTTATTGACAAGATATATTGAGAATTGCATCCTTTAAGTCTATGCCTTTGGCGGTCAACACAATTTCCCCTGTTTGCTTCGTAGACTGCAACACGACCAAGCATTTACCAAAAAACGCCTTGCGCTTGTTGTCCTTGAATCGTTCCATGGATGTTTGGCAACCATTGTCAACACCAGCAATTCTGACATTACCCTTGACATCAAAGTATATCTGATTCTCTGCATGAGGACAGAGGTTGCCGTCTTTATCAACCACCTCAACGGTGACAAATGCCAGGCTCATACCATCGGCAACCAACATTTGGCGGTCGGCGGTCAATTTGATATGGTCTGGACTCCCAGCCGTCTTGATAACCTGTTCACGTATAGGCTTCCCATCTTTACGTGCCACTACCTTCACCTCGCCTGGCTCGTATGTCACTCGCCACATGACATGATACTGATGGTCGTTTTCTTTTCTCCTCACTCCTTGTGAATGGTCATTAATAAACAATTCCACTTCGTCGGCATGGTTGTAATAACACCACATATCAATGGTTTGACCTGGTAACCAATTCCAATGGGGGAAGAGATGGAGGACATCCTTATCCGTCCATTCGCTCTGATACAGATAATAGGCATCCTTGGGAAATCCCGCCAAGTCGATGATGCCAAAATAAGAACTTCTCGCTGGGAATCCGTATGGGGTGGGTTCACCAATGTAATCCCATCCCGTCCAAATGAATTGCCCACCACAATAGGGCGTATGCTTTACCACATCCCATGTCTCCTCATGAGTGGAACTCCAAGGGGCATGTGAATTGTCGTAGGCACTACACATCATCGAGGGGTTGGTATAAGGGATGTCCCAACGATCGGGAGCGACATAAATGGAGTCGCTCGGCATCCGATAGTAGCCACGCGACTGTAATGCAGAAACACTTTCAGTCATGATGAAAGGCTTGTTGGGGAAATTCTTGGGAACATCTTTGATCCACTGGTGGTGATAATTGAACCCGATGATGTCAAGGGCATTGCTCTTAAAAAGGTGATTGTTGGGATTCGGCTCATTGCAACCAGCGGTAATAGGACGGGTGGAATCATATCGCCTGACAATCTCTGCCAAATGCTTAGTCAACAAGGAATTGACACTCATCTCGCCCTCCTTAGCAAGCGTGGAGGCATCATGTCCAGCATTGAGGATAAGATTGGCTTGCTCTAAAGTCAAAGTGTCTGCCTCGGCAGATGACCATTGTTCCAACACTTCATTGCCAATGCTCCACATCAGGATGCTTGGATGGTTGCGGTCGCGCAAGAGCATGTCAGCCAAGTCGCGCTCATGCCACTCGACAAAGAACCGTGCATAATCGTTTTTGGTCTTCTTTCGCCTCCACATGTCAAAACTCTCATCCATCACGATGAACCCCATCGAATCACACATATTGAGTAATTCGGGAGCTGGAGGATTATGAGAGCAGCGAATGGCATTGCAACCCATCTCCTTTAACATCACCAACTGACGATGGAGGGCATCATCATGGAGAGCCGCACCAAGGCATCCAAGGTCGTGGTGATTGCAAACGCCATTGAGTTTCATCGACTTGCCGTTCAACGAGAACCCCGTTTGGGCATCAAAGGAAAAAGAACGGAAACCCGTTGTTGTGACAACATCGTCAACCGTCTGACCATTGACGATGATTTCTGTCTTCACCCGATATAGATATGGATTCTCGACAGACCACCTGACGGGTTTCTTCACCTTCAGTACTTGTGCAACATTCTTACTTGACTTAATGGCAACAACCTTATTATGGGCATCAAAAATTGTGTGACGAATGATGGGAGTTGTACCAGAATAGCTATCGTCTACTAAATCAACATCAACAGTCACCCTTCCATCTGGTTGGGCTACCACGTGCGTTCCCCAATGTGCGATGTGAAGAGAATGGGTCTTGGTCATCCATACATGGCGATAGATGCCACATCCACTATACCATCGTGAATTGGGCTGGTCGCTGTTATCCACCTTGACAGCCAACACATTCTCTCCCGTCTTGTTGAGATAGGGGGTCATGTCATATTCAAATGAAGAATAACCATACGGGCGAAAACCGATCTGATGACCATTTAGGAAAACGGTCGAGTTCATATATACACCGTCAAACTCGATAAAGTATTTGTCGAAAGACTCATCTGCCGACAACGTGAAATGCTTCCGGTACCACCCGATGCCGCCAGGAAGTGCACCGCCACCCGCCCCAGAGGGGTTGTTGGCAGAGAAGTCGCCTTCAATGGCCCAGTCATGTGGTAGGTTGAGTCGTCTCCATTGGGAATCATCATAATCAGTTTGCGACATCTTGCTGTCATTGGAGAGCATGAACAACCACCCCTCGTCAAGACACAGACGCTCACGTGCCTGGAGGGAAACGCACCCCAAAACCCAAAAGAATAGGAAAATAATAGTTTTTTTTATCATGATTTTTTGTTTTTTTTCTCACTGCTCTCACGAACCTTCAGTATCATGGGAATCACTTCCTTATAAATCTTGGTGTCGCCATTGATATTGCGAAACAACAACTCACACGCCTTCACACCTTGAAGGTGTGCCTGGTCCATGATGGCGGAAAGAGGAGGTGTAACAAATGCGGCATTGTCTCCATCGGTGAAACCTATGATGGCGACATCATTGGGGATGTGAAGATCCAATGACTTGATGGCATCAAAGGCTGCGTATGTGATGATGTCATTGAAAGCCAGAATGGCATCAGGGGGATTATCCGACTTCAACATATTCAACGTGGCGATACGCGCAATGTTGAAATCAATTTTCCCACATGCCACCAAAGAACGGTCGATAGGGATGCGATGCTCACGTAACGCCTCCAAATAGCCGTGTTTCCGACGGCGAACCATATCAAGATGGTTGGGGCCACCAATAAAGGCGATGCGTTTGCTGCCAGAATCAATGAGATGGCAGGTTGCCTCGTAGGCAGCCTCATCACCATTTGCTACCACATGTGAAAACTTCTCGGGCAGACAGGTACGGGCAAAAAACACCAAGGGAAGCCCCATCTCATAGATTTCCTCAAAATGATGGTAGTCAATGGTGTCCTGTGCAAGACAGGCAATAACCCCTTCCACATGGAGGGAGATGAAGGTGTCTATCGCCTTTTCTTCCAATTCATGGTTCTCATGGCTATTAGCACTAATGACTGAGTAGCCATTACGTGAGGCATAGTCTTCAATGCCATCCAAGACGGACGCATAATAATGGGTCACCAAATTGGGAACTATCACTCCGATTAAGTGGGGAGCCTCCTTCCTCAAGCTCTGTGCGAATGGGTTGGGGCGATAATTCAACTTTTTGGCAAGTTCCTTTACCTTACGGGTCATCTCCTCTCCCACCTCATGACTCCCATGCAAAGCGCGTGACACGGTGGCAATGCTGACCCCAAGTTCTTCGGCAAGGTCTTTGAGCGACGTTCTGCGTTTTTTCATCATTCTATTTGTCTAATTGTTGCAAATATACGCTAAATAATCCAATTATCAATCACAATTGACTAAAAACTATTTTTTCTTGGAGAAATACTGTAAACCCTTCGTAAACGTTTACGTTAAATATCGACATGTTTTTTATTATACTATCGAAAACTATTCTTACCTTTGCACCCAGAAAGTAATGAGTAATGAATAGTTGATAATAAGTTAGTTAAAATCTTGTATCAAGAGCGTTGTGAAACGCTCTTGATTTTTTTATTATTATACGATATTCTGAATTCGTATAGATTTCATACAACAAAAAGAGGAAGGCCATATGACCTCCCTCTTTTTGTTATGAAAATACTTTTATATACTAATCAATAATTGATAAACTTGTGACCATTAATGATATAGACACCTTTTGGCAAATCATCAATATTGAAACTACCATTATTTACATTCTTGGTGGCAACCTTAACACCATTGAGGTTATATATATTCACAACGTCATCCTCAATAGTAAATGGAATCATGATGCCATCGGTAGTATCGTCCTCGTCGCCAACAAACTTAATCTTCAAACGAGTCTGTGGCGTGTTATTCAGATAAGCTTTATCCTTGAAATAGAAATAGCCTTGGAATGCAGGAACAGACTGGGCAGCCGTGTTGTGAACAAAATAATCTCCATTGTCATTCAACACAGAAGAATCTTTCACGGATATTTTCTTTGATGTACAAAAGAAATTACAAACACTCGAACTCAT
>JAFYZV010000246.1 GCA_017548525.1 Prevotella sp. | reverse complement strand
TCACCAAGAACGACAGCGCCATCTTTGCCGTACAGGTGGGCAAAAAGAAGCCGGCTGACACTGGTTTTAAAATCATCGCGGCACACAGCGACTCTCCATGTTTCAGAATCAAACCCGCAAGCGAAATGCCTGGCGATGGCGGTATCCTGCGCCTGAATACCGAAGTCTATGGCGGACCGATTCTATACACTTGGTTTGACCGTCCTCTGTCGTTAGCTGGACGTGTCCTGCTCAAGGGAAAAGATGCCTTGCACCCCGTGACCAAACTCATCAAGATCGATCGCCCGTTGATGTGCATCTCTCACCTGGCCATACACTTTAACCGCGCCGTCAACGAGGGCAATCACTTGTCGAAACAAAAGGATATGCTGCCTATTCTTGCCAAGATCAACCGTGACTTTGAGTGGCAAAACACCTTGCTTAACCTTGTTGCCGATGAGTTCGGCTTTAAGACTGAATATGTGAGTGCTGAGGTACAAGAGGCAGTTAGTGAAGTGGAGGATGACGAGAACGACCTCATCCCTCGTGCGCCGATTGTCACAGTGATGGGTCATGTGGACCATGGTAAGACCTCGTTGCTCGACTATATTCGCAAGACAAATGTGATTGCTGGCGAGGCTGGTGGAATTACCCAACACATTGGTGCATACAATGTCAAACTCGAAGATGGTCGTCGTATTACGTTCCTCGATACCCCTGGACATGAGGCGTTCACCGCCATGCGTGCCCGTGGTACACAGGTAACTGATATCGCCATCATCATTATCGCTGCCGATGACAGCGTGATGCCCACCACGAAAGAGGCCATCGCCCATGCACAGGCTGCCAATGTGCCGATGGTGTTTGCCATCAACAAGATAGATAAACCAGGTGCCAATCCTGAGAAGATACGTGAGGATTTGGCACAAATGAACCTCTTGGTTGAAGATTGGGGTGGTAAGTACCAGTGTCAGGAAATCTCTGCCAAAAAGGGAATGGGTGTCAACGACCTATTGGAGAAAGTGCTTTTGGAAGCCGAGATGCTCGATTTGAAGGCCAATCCCAATCGTAAGGGAACGGGTAGCGTGATAGAAAGTTCGCTCGACAAGGGTCGTGGGTATGTATCGACGGTGCTTGTTTCCAACGGAACTCTCAAAGTGGGAGACATTGTTCTCGCTGGCACGAGTTACGGACGCATCAAGGCGATGTTCAATGAGCGTAATCAACGCATAGAGAAGGCTGGACCAGCCGAGCCTTGTATGATTCTTGGTCTAAATGGTGCGCCTACGGCAGGCGACACGTTCCATGTATTGGAAACGGAGCAGGAAGCTCGCGAGATTACCAATAAACGTTTGCAGTTGCAGCGTGAGCAAGGCTTGCGGACGCAGAAGAAGTTCACCCTCGACGATATTTCACATCGTATCGCCCTTGGAGAATTCCATGAGCTTAACATCATCGTGAAGGGTGACACCAACGGTTCTATCGAGGCATTGAGCGATTCGTTCATCAAACTTTCCACGGAGAAGGTTCAGGTGAACGTCATCAGCAAGGCCGTGGGACAGATTTCGGAGAATGATGTCATGCTGGCAAGTGCCTCCGATGCCATCATCGTAGGATTCCAAGTACGTCCATCTGCCGATGCCCGTAAGGTGGCAGATCGTGAGGGTGTTGACATCAATACCTATTCCATTATCTATGATGCCATCGACGACATCAAGGCAACCATGGTGGGTATGCTCGACAAGGTGAAGAAGGAGATTGTCACAGGCGAGATCGAGGTGAAACAAGTGTTCAAGATTTCCAAGGTGGGTACAGTAGCCGGTGGTTTAGTCACCGAAGGCAAGGTGCACAACAAGGACAAGGCACGTGTGGTGCGCGATGGTATTGTCATCCATACGGCTCCTATCGCCGCCTTGAAACGCTACAAGGATGATGCTAAGGAAGTGGCTACTGGCTTGGAGTGCGGTATCTCTTTGGCAAATTATAATGATATCCAAGAGGGTGACATCATTGAGACCTTCACAGAGATTGAGGTGCAACAGAAGTTGTAGTCAATGGAAGAGGACAGAAATAAGAAGAAAAAGGAAAAGCAGGAGGATGATAACGAACTGGTAAGGCGTATTGCCGAGCAGAAATATGAGTTCGGGTTCACCACTGACGTACATACTGAGATTATCGAGAAGGGGCTGAACGAAGATGTCGTTCGGCTCATCTCTGCTAAGAAGGGTGAGCCAGAATGGATGCTTGAGTTTCGTTTGCGGGCTTTCCATTATTGGAAAACGCTTAAGCAACCTACTTGGGGTCATCTCCATCTTCCTGATATTGATTACCAAGCCATCAGCTATTATGCCGACCCCCTGGCGAAAAAGCCGAAAGGGGATGGCAAGATAGACCCAGCGTTGGAGAAGACTTTCGACAAGTTGGGCATCCCTTTGGAGGAGCGGTTGGCTTTGAGTGGCACCGCTGTTGATGCCATCATGGACTCCGTGTCGGTGAAGACGACTTTCAAAGATAAACTTGCCGAGAAGGGAATCATCTTCTGTTCGATAGGCGAAGCCATCAAAAACCATCCCGACTTGGTACAGAAGTACCTTGGGACGGTTGTTCCTTACCGTGACAATTTCTATGCAGCATTGAATAGTGCTGTCTTTAGCGACGGCTCGTTTGTGTATATCCCGAAAGGGGTTCGTTGCCCGATGGAACTCAGTAGCTATTTCCGTATCAACGCCCGCAACACAGGACAGTTTGAGCGGACGCTCATCGTAGCGGATGACGATAGTTATGTTTCCTATTTGGAAGGATGTACGGCACCCATGAGGGACGAGAATCAGCTCCATGCCGCCATTGTAGAGATTATCGTGAATGACCGTGCGGAAGTGAAATACTCTACGGTGCAGAACTGGTATCCTGGCGATGAACAGGGGAAAGGGGGCGTGTTGAATCTCGTCACCAAGCGTGGCGAGCTTCGTGGCTGCCGCTCCAAACTATCATGGACACAGGTAGAGACGGGAAGTGCCATCACTTGGAAATACCCCTCATGTGTATTGCGGGGCGATGATTCCGTCGCAGAGTTTTATTCCGTGGCGGTAACGAACAATTACCAACAGGCAGACACGGGTACTAAGATGATACATATTGGGAAAAACACCAAAAGTACCATCATATCAAAGGGTATTTCCGCAGGGCATTCGCAAAACTCCTATCGTGGATTGGTCAGGGCAACATCGAATGCCGACAATGCCCGCAACTATTCCAGTTGTGACTCCCTGTTGCTTGGTAGCGAATGCGGTGCCCACACGTTCCCCTATATGGATGCGCACAATCCTACAGCCATCTTTGAGCATGAGGCGACAACCAGCAAGATCAGCGAAGACCAGTTGTTCTATTGCAACCAACGGGGAATACCCACCGAGCAAGCTGTTGGTCTCATTGTCAATGGCTATGCAAAAGAGGTACTCAATAAACTCCCTATGGAGTTTGCCGTGGAGGCACAAAAATTGCTTAGTGTATCTCTCGAAGGAACAGTAGGATAAATAAAGACAAATATATGTTAGAAGTAAAGAACTTACATGCCACTATCAATGGCAAAGAGATATTAAAAGGAATCAACCTCACGATTAAAGATGGTGAGACACATGCCATTATGGGACCGAATGGGTCGGGCAAGTCTACGCTTAGTGCTGTTTTGGTAGGTAATCCCTTGTATGAGGTGACCGATGGAACCGCCTTTTTCGATGGCAAGGATCTTTTGGCGATGAAGCCCGAGGAACGGGCGCATGAGGGCTTGTTCCTCTCGTTCCAATATCCTGTGGAGATTCCTGGGGTATCGATGACCAATTTCATGCGGGCAGCCATCAATGAGAAGCGCAAGTTTCAGGGGTTGGAACCCTTGAACGCAGCCGACTTCCTGAAGTTGATGCGCGAAAAGCGCAAGATTGTCGAGATGGATTCCAAACTCAGCAACCGTTCCGTGAACGAGGGTTTCAGCGGTGGCGAGAAGAAACGCAATGAGATATTCCAGATGGCTATGCTTGAGCCGAAGTTGGCTATCCTCGATGAGACGGATTCGGGTCTTGATGTCGATGCCATGCGTATCGTTGCCGAGGGTGTCAATAAATTGCGCACCCCCGATAACAGCCGCATCGTCATCACGCATTATGAGCGGTTGCTCGACATGATTAAGCCCGATGTGGTACATGTCCTTTATCAGGGACGAATCGTAAAGACGGGCGGTCCAGAGTTGGCAAAAGTCATTGAAGAGAAAGGTTACGACTGGATAAAAGAAGAGATCGATGGGCAGTGAACAACAATATATCGACTTGTACGAACAAACTCGCGCGATGATTTGCGGGCATTCGTCATCGGTGATGAATGCTGTTCGTGACGAAGCCTTTGCCAATTTCAAGCGGTTAGGGTTTCCCACACGCAAGGTGGAGCGATACAAGTACACCGACATGTCGAAGGTCTTTGCGCCCGATTATGGGTTGAACCTCAATCGCTTAGCGATACCCGTCAACCCTTACGACGCATTCCGCTGTGATGTTCCCAATCTGAGTACGTCGCTCTATTTCGTCTTGAACGACTCCTTCTATCAGAAAGCATTGCCCAAGAGTCCTCTTCCCGAGGGTGTCATCATCGACTCCTTATGCGATTATTCCGCAAAAAATCCCCATTTCATCGAGCGATTTTATGCCCAGATAGCGTCAGTTGAAAATGATGCTGTCACGGCTCTCAACACGATGTTGGCACAAGATGGACTGCTTGTGTATGTTCCAAAAAATGTCAAGGTGGACCGTGCTATCCAGATTATCAATATCCTGCGCTCAGATGTTGACCTCATGGTCAATCGCCGCGTCTTGATAGTCGTCGAGCCAGGAGCAGAGGTGAAGTTGCTCTTTTGCGACCATGCCGCCGATGACAAGCATTTCTTGACTACACAGGTGATAGAGGCGTATGTGGGCGAGAATGCCTCGCTCGACCTCTATTGTTTGGAAGAGACTCATTACAAGAATGTCCGCGTGAGCAATCTTTTCATCCAACAGGATGCCAATAGCCGCTTGAATCACAATGTCATCACGTTGCACAATGGACTGACACGCAATCAAGTCAACCTCGTCTTCAAGGGCGAGGGGGCGGAGTGCAACCTTTGTGGCTGCGTGATTGCCGACAAGGAGCAACATGTGGATAACAACACGCTCATCGACCATCAGGTAGGTCATTGCACAAGTCATGAGTTATATAAATATGTGCTTGATGAAAAGTCGCAAGGAGCATTCGCTGGACGGGTGTTGGTGCGTCCTGGTGCACAGAAGACCATCTCCGAGGAGGTCAACCAAAACCTCTGTACTACCCGCGAGGCGCGTATGTACACCCAGCCCATGTTAGAGATTTATGCCGATGACGTGAAGTGTTCCCATGGATCTACGGTGGGACAACTCAATGATGCCGCCATGTTCTATATGCGCCAGCGAGGTATCAGTGAGCGTGAGGCGAGGCTATTGTTGGAATTTGCCTTTGTCAACGAGGTCATTGACCAAATCCAGATGGAGCCTCTTCGCGACCGTCTGCGCTATCTCGTCGATAAGCGTTTCCGTGGTGAACTCAATAAGTGTGAGGGCTGCAAGCTCTGTAAGTAGCGAAAATATTAAAGATTAAACATTCAAGATTAAAAATGAAATTTGAGACAATCTTTCATTTTTCATCTTTCATATAGAAAATGGAATACGATATAATCCAAATCCGCAAGGATTTCCCCATCCTGTCACGTGAAGTGTATGGTAAGCCGCTCGTCTATCTCGACAACGCCGCCACCACGCAGAAGCCTCTCTGCGTGTTGGATGCCATGCGCGAAGAGTATCTCAATGTCAATGCCAATGTGCATCGGGGTGTTCACTACCTCTCACAGCAAGCCACCGACCTCCACGAGGCGGCACGTGAGACGGTACGAAACTTCATCCATGCCGACAAGACAGAGGAAATCGTCTTCACCCGTGGTACCACCGAGGGCATCAACCTTGTCGTGTCGTCGTTTTGTGATGCGTTCATGCGCGAGGGCGACGAGGTGATTGTCTCTACCATGGAGCATCATTCCAACATCGTTCCGTGGCAGCTGCAAGCCGCTAAGAAGGGCATTGCCATCCGTGTCATTCCCATGAACGAAAAGGGTGAACTCCTTTTCGACGAATATGTCAAGCTGTTCAATGAGAAGACACGTATTGTCAGCATCGCCCATGTCAGCAATGTTTTGGGAACGGTAAACCCCGTGAAAGACATCATTAAGGTCGCACACGAGCATGGAGTGCCCGTCTTGGTCGATGGAGCGCAGAGTGCGCCGCATTTCAAGGTGGATGTGCAGGACATGGATTGCGACTTCTTCGCCTTCAGCGGACATAAGATGTATGGACCAACGGGCGTAGGTGTCCTTTATGGCAAAGAGGAATGGCTTGAGAAATTGCCGCCATATCAGGGTGGGGGAGAAATGATAGAGAGTGTCAGTTTTGAAAAGACCGTTTTCGAGCGGTTGCCTTTCAAGTTTGAGGCAGGCACTCCCGATTACATCGCTACACATGGTCTCGCCAAGGCGATTGACTATATCGAGCGGATAGGGCTTGACAACATCGCCCGTCATGAGCGCAACTTGACCCGTTATTGTATGGATAAGCTCAAGACAATCGATGAAATCGCCATTTTCGGCGAGGCGGATGATAAGGATGCCGTGGTGAGCTTCCTCGTGGGAAACATCCATCACCTTGACATGGGTACGTTGCTCGACCGCCTCGGCATCGCCGTGCGTACAGGGCATCATTGCGCCCAGCCATTGATGGATCGCCTCGGCATACATGGAACGGTACGCGCTTCCTTTGCCTTGTACAACACGATGGAAGAGGTGGATGCCTTGGTCGTTGGTGTCAAACGTGTAGCTACCATGTTTTAGGCAGTGCATAGTTCATAGTGCAAAGTTCATAGTTGTCATTAGTCTTTTCACCCTCGCCACTCTTGACTCTGTACTGTGAATTGTGAACTATGAACTGTTAAGATAACTATGAACTATGAACTTTGAACTATGAACTTTCCGTTAAAACCTCATTATTACACCGACTTGGTAGAGGCAGGTTGTGATGAGGCGGGGCGTGGATGTCTCGCTGGGAGCGTGTATGCCGCCGCCGTCATCCTGCCACCCGATTACGACAATCCCGCATTGAACGACTCCAAAAAGTTGACCCTCCGCCAGAGATATGCCTTGCGAGAGCAAATCCAACACGATGCCTTGGCATGGGCCATCGGCATCGTTTCGCCCGATGAAATCGACAAAATCAACATCCTCAATGCCTCCTTCCTCGCCATGCACCGCGCCTTGGACCAACTCGCCATCCGCCCCGAGGCAATCATCGTCGATGGCAACCGTTTCCGACCTTACCAAAACCTTCCCTTTACCACCATCGTCAAGGGCGACGGCAAATACCAAAGCATCGCCGCCGCCAGCATCCTGGCGAAGACCTATCGCGATGACTACATGGACGAATTGGCAGAACAATACCCTTTCTATGGTTGGAAATCCAACAAAGGCTATCCCACTAAGGAACATCGAGAGGGCATCCGTCTACACGGCATCACATCCTACCACCGCAAGTCGTATAACCTCTTTGGAAACGAAGAACTGACACTTGACTTCCAATAAGTTTCAGTCATCATTTTATATGTCGCTAAGGGTCTTGCCGTCATTACCTATGGTAAGAGTATGGCAAACATTGAAGCCATAATCAGAATCTTCTTTATGTTTATTGGTAATTATTCAATCTTTCCTGCCAGGCGCATACGGATGGCGGCGGGTGTCGTGGGAACGGTGATGTCGGCAGTGTTCACTTGCTGCTGTTCGCCGTCGATGTTGAACTGCAGGGTGGCTCCGTCGGGGCGCACGTCGATGGTTACATTAGCACCCATCACCAATGGCAGGTTCAAGTCGCCATGACCGCCCGGGAAACCGCATAGCACGGGGATGTTATACGCTTTCAGCATCTCGTGGAGCATCGCCTCGACGCTCTCGTAGGTGAACTCCGTGCCACAGTCGGTAAATTCGCCGAGGATGATACCCTTGCAACGGTCGAGCACGCCGTTCATCTGGAGGATGCGCATCTGGCGGTCGATGTTGTGCATTGACTCTTCCACCTCCTCCACGAAGAGGATGAGGTCCTTGCCCATCGTGGCATCGGCCTGCGTGCCGAGGTTAGGTGCGAAGGTGCAGACGTTGCCGCCCACGAGCGTGCCGGTAGCCTTGCCCGTGATGTTCTGCGGGTGTGCAGGCACTTCGTAGCGGGGTACTTTTCCTAAAAGCAAGTCGCGCATCAGCGTGCTGGTCGCGTCAGTGCCGCCTTTGGCAAGGAAAGAACTCATGGTGCCGTGGATGCTCATCACGCCAGCGCGGGTCAGCAGTCCGTGCAGCGTAGAGATATCGCTGAAGCCCACCAGCCATTTCGGCGAGGCTTTCAGCTCGGCCAGCGTCAACTGGTCGATGAGTTGGATGGTGCCGTAGCCACCACGGTTGCAGATGATGGCCTTGATGTCGGGATTGTTGAGTGCCCAGCGGATGTCGCTCACGCGCTCTGCCACGGTGCCGGCATAGCGTCCGTCCACCACCTTGCCCACATTAGGCCCGATGACAGGTTCCAAGCCCCACGAGCGCAACACGTCGGCGGTCTTTTCCACATTCTCCATCGGCGTGAAGTACGAGGGCGAGATCAGTGCCACCTTGTCGCCCGCCTTCAGATAGTCGGGCTTCTCGCAGTTCAGCACAACTGGCTGTTCGGGGTTCACTACTATTGTATCATCATCGTCGCTGCACGATGTCAGCGTCATGGTAGCCATCATGGCGGCTACGACCATTATTAAAAGCTTTTTCATTGTTGCTTTAATATGAATCATACTGCAAAGTTACTGCATATATAACAGATATCGTCAATATGATTTCGTTTTATAGTGTTTTTATACGAAAACGATTTCAGACAATGCTCTATTGTCCGTCACATTGACGTTAATTAAACTACACATTGATGCGTTACCAGAATCGTTACCACTTTGTGGTAACATCATTACCAGTATGTGGTAACACCATTACCACAATGCGGTAACATTATTACCAGTAAGCGGTAACATCATTACCACGTTGCGGTAGCGATGGAGAAGGAATTTCTTTTTGCACCCAAATGACACATTTTCACTCTAAATCGATACAGAAATAGTCGTTTTATTGAGATTGTTGCCACCATGTCACCTCAATGCCACACTTTAAAACGTTGTCTTTCAGCAAGTTATGTGAAATGTGGCATTGTTGCAACAAAACAAAAAGTTTAGCGGATAGAAAAAATAGAAATAATAGTTGCATCCTCATGAAAATAGAAACAACGATTTTTCCCATCATGGATTGTGGATGATTCATTTTGGGAAGAAGAAACCCACTGATAATCGGCATTACTGCTGAAAATCAGTGGGCTTGCTATTCAGTTGTCAATCTTGATAAGATGTTAACTTGATTCTATTCTTCAAAGAAATCCTTGTCAATCCGCTTAACTTCGTAGGTGTATTCAGTTGTTACACCAACATTGTATTGGATCATCAAATTAGTTAGCTGCTTGCCATCAATCTTAGCAATTTTCTTTGATGATTTATAGTCCAAGGCTTCTTTGGTGAAATTAGAAGTTGTAATAAATACGCCCTTATTGACACCTGCACCATCTAATGCACCAACAAAAGCTTGCATCAGAGGTCTGCCTACCTTGTTATCTGGCTTATATCTTTTGGCTTGGATGTGAATAATATCTAATCCAAGTTTGTCTTCGTTGATGATTCCATCTATTCCTTCATCACTTGTTCTTTGAGTAACAACACCTTTACCATAACCCATCTTTTCAAGAAGTTTTAGCACAAGTTTTTCAAAGAATGAAGGTGTTTGTTCAAGAATGGTTGAAAGTAATTCTTCTGCTAAATCATTGTTGATGGCATTATAAGCCTTTTCTAAGGATTCTGTTGGTGTGAGATCTTTGTCAGATTCAGGTGAACTAATATCAGGGGTAACATCTATCCCATTACTTGAAGCATAAGCAGCAAATTCAGGATATTGCATCAAGTCACTTCTGTGTAGTGAAGTGTGGTTAGAAAGATAGTCTAACCCCCTTTGTGTTATGGCATAAGTCCCCCTTTGTGGTATCTCTATAAACAATGCCCTTCTAAAATACTGCCTACACCATCCAATCCTATCAGAAAGTTGGTTGGAGTTCCCCCCTTTAGTCGTTGTTGCACAATCATCAGCAGTAAGGTTGAAGTTATCAATCATCTTGGCCCTCATTTGCTTTGTAGTCAAGTTGCTATCCTTCAAGGCCAAAAGGAAAGGGTAAAGGAATTCTTCAAATTGTGGTATCATATCTGAACAATTTTAATAGTTTTATTTTTTTTTCGCATAGTTTAGGTTGAATATAGTACCATTCAATTGTTTTAAGCACTAAATTAGTTTACCGCAAATTTGCTAATAGTTACATTTGAAATAAGTTCACTTACATCTTCACCAAGATGGTCAATGATAATATCATCAAAATCTTTATATGCCATTTCTCTAACGTCTATATAAATATTCACTAAATGTATGCGCTGTAATAAATACAATTG
>JAFYZV010000245.1 GCA_017548525.1 Prevotella sp. | reverse complement strand
GGTGAAGACGTTTGCCTCGATTTCCGACTTCTCGGTCTTGTTGATATCCTCGTAGATCTTGTCCAATCCCACGTTCGAGTATGAAAACATAAAAAATGATAATAACAAACCAACTATTTGCTATATTGCAAGAAAAATGCTTATATTTGTAAACCATAACTTTGCAGCAAATAAAGCCTATGGAATTATTACTACGCCGATTTACAATGTTGTTGACAATTGTTGTGTTTTTCATGTAATAATCGTAGATTTCACATCGTTAATCAATCATTACAAACCAAATAAAACAGAAAGATGAAAAAAATGAAGATTTTCGCCGCCATGATCGCTGCCCTGCTGTTGGCGGTACCAGCCATCGTTCAGAGTAAACAAGACAAGGCCGCCAAAGCCAAGAGCCTTGAAGTATCGTTCGACTATCAGAAGCAGGGAGGCCCTGGCTCCAACCAGTATGCGGTGTGGATAGAAAACGAGAAAGGAGATGTGGTGAAGACACTCTTCGTCACCTCGTACACAACCAAAGGTCGCGCACGTGGCGGCCAACAAGCCCAGCGCGGTTACATCGTCCGTCCCACCTGTGTACCTACATGGGTAAAGACCGTGAAAGCCGATGAGAAGACCGACCAACAATTGGATGCTGTAACGGGAGCTACGCCACAAGTGAGCGGTAAGCAAACCTTCACGTGGGACTTCACAGACGAACAAGGCAAAGTCGTTCCCAAGGGTACTTACAAGGTGGTTGTGGAAGCCACGCTGTTCTTTGAGAGCGACATCATCTACACAGGCACTTTCTCCACCAAGGACAAGGCAGGCAATATCGCCCTGACCTCCACGCTCACCAAACCAGACGAACAGAACAAGGACATGGTGACAAATGTTATGGCAGTACTGAAATAAAACTGAAAATGAAGATTTTAACGAATAATCAATAAGCTTATGAAAATCAAGAACGCTATTGTGGCATTAACAATTACTTCTGTCATGATGATACCAGTATGTTCCTGTCAACAGACACAACGTGATAATCCCTTGTTGCAAAAGAGTACGCTGCCCTTTGGAGCACCCGATTTCAACAAGATTCAGTATGCCGACTATCTGCCAGCTTTCGAAGCTGCCATCAAGGAGACACAAGACAACATCCAGAAAATCGTGGAAAATACGGATTCTCCCACGTTTGAGAACACCATTCTGCCATACGAGGAGAGTGGACGCACGTTGGATCGTGTCAGTCGGGTGTTCTTCGCCTTGGCAAGTGCCGACAAGACTCCCGAGATTAGCGAGATGGAGAAGAAGGTAACAGCCATGATGACCGAGTTGAATAACGAGATTATGTTCAACAAACCGCTCTTCAATCGCATCCGCCAGGTTTACGACAACGAATATAAGAATCTGGAAGGCGAAGAAAAGAAACTCCTTGAAGAGATATATAAGGAGTTTGTACGCGAGGGTGCTCTCCTACCCGATGAGCAGATGGAGCGCATGAAAGCCATTAACCTACGCATTTCTGACCTGCAACAGCAATGGGGCGATATGTTGCCTGAAGCTACCAACAATGCCGTGGTATGGGTGGAGAACAAGGAGCAATTGGCTGGACTCACCGAGGCAGACATCGAACAATGCAAGAAAGATGCCGAGAACCTTGGCGGCAAGGCACCTTACGCCATCGTGATTGTCAACACGACGCAACAACCCTTGTTGACAAGTCTTGACAACCGAGACTTACGCCATCAAGTATATGAGGCTTCTATCCACCGTTCAGATGGCACGGGTAAGTTCAATACCTACGCTCTCGTCAGCGAGATTGCCAAACTGAGGGCTGAACAAGCCGAACTCATGGGTTATCCCAATTATGCTTCATACTCATTGGAAAAGACCATGGCGAAGACACCAGAGAATGTCTATGCCTTCCTGAAAAGCCTCATCAAGCAATATACGCCCAAAGCTGATGCCGAGACCAAAGCCATCGAGGACTTCGCACGTCAGACCGAGGGGCCAGACTTCCATCTGGAACCCTACGACCGCTTCTACTATTCGGCGAAGATGAAGAAACAGCAACTCAACGTTAGCGATGATGAGGTAAAGCCCTACTTCAATGTGGATAGTGTGCTTATCAACGGCGTGTTCTATGCTGCCAACCGTGCATACGGTCTTACTTTTAAGGAGCGAACAGACATACCTTTCTACCATCCCGACATGAAAGCCTACGAGGTGTTCGACAAGGATGGTAAGTCGAAGGCTCTCTTCTATTGCGATTATTTCCGTCGCCCAACCAAGCGAGGCGGTGCGTGGATGGATGGCTTCGCCAAGCAGAGCAGACAATGGGAGCAACTACCTATGATCTTCAACGTATGTAATAACGCCAAGGCTCCAGAAGGCAAACCATCGTTGCTGACGTGGGACGAGGTAACCACTATGTTCCATGAGTTTGGACATGCCTTGCACAGTATTCTCTCTGATTGTAAGTACAATCGCCTGAGTGGTACTTCCGTAGCACGTGACTTCGTAGAGATGCCCTCCCAATTCAACGAGTCGTTTGCCTCCATCCCTGAGATATTCGACCATTATGCCCGCCATTATGAGACGGGTGAGAACATGCCTGCTGACCTCAAGAAACGGATGTTGGAGAGCATCAACTTCCAAACGGCGTATGCTCTCGGCGAGAATCTCGCTGCTACTTGTGTTGACTTGGCTTGGCACATGCTGCCCTCAAACAAAATCCCAAAGCCAGAAGAGGCTGCTGCTTTTGAGACCGAGGCTTTGAAACAAGTGGGATTGCTCAATCCACAGATTCCACCACGCTACTACACCAGTTACTTCAACCACGTGTGGGGAGGTGGTTATGCAGCTGGCTACTATAGCTATCTTTGGACGGAAGTACTCGCTGTCAACATCGCCGACATCTTTGCCAAACGCGGAGCCCTCGATCCCGCTACGGGAAGTGATTTCTGCAACAAGATATTGAGTCGTGGCAACACGGGCGACCTCATGCAGATGTTCACCGACTTCACGGGAATGAAACAGCCCGATGCTTCTGTCCTGTTGAAAGCACGTGGTTTATAAGAGACTATCATGTTTCTTTTTTGTTTCAACAAAAAAATCGTATCTTTCCTCTATAAATAGTGAACAAATTGCCCCGCATAAGTAACTAAATACGCATCATTTACAGGCATAGAGACAT
>JAFYZV010000244.1 GCA_017548525.1 Prevotella sp. | reverse complement strand
TGTCATGTTTATCGTATTGAACGGCAAAGGTACGGATATTTTCTCGCTTATAAAAATAATTAGGCAAAAAGTTGTCACGCTATTCATCTGGAAGCCCATGGGCATCCTTCCAAACATCTTTTGTGCTTATTCCAACATGTTGGATGATGGATGCGATAATGGCTGATTTGTGTCCCGTCCCATGTAAACGTTTACGTAAAAAAAAACGTATAAATGGGTTGTTTTTTTGATAATTATCAATTTCATACCTATTTTTGCAGCATCATTTGGAATAAATACCGATTTCCAACTAAACAACTCTACTATTTATCTACAGTCGTAAATGTGGAAATAAATGAAGTCCTTTATCTCGGGACTTCATTTTTTGATGCCAATTCTATGAAAAATTGTTGAATTTTCTTGACAAAATCACTTTCGCCAAAACTTGTAAAATAGATTTTTTGTAACAGGAAATATGGGTCATTAGTGACCAAAAATTGGGTGAAAAAGGGTGGATGTATGAATTTAACATTTCTTGTGCGGCATTTGTCGTCATAGATGCCGCATCCGTGACCGATAAATGCGTCCTTTATTTGGCACAAATGCCCCCTTTTTGGGGGGTGAAAAGGTGCTTTGGAAGACCTTTTTTCTTTGTCTTTTTCGTATCTCATTGACATTCAATGGGTTGCAAGAATGCTCACCATTCGCGTATTTTCGACCAACTTTCCGTTTGTTCGCAAAACCGCCCGCCATTTTGAGCCGTTTTGTGATTTTTTATTGACAATATTCGATAATGGGAAATGTGAAATCATGAATGACTGAGAATGCAGTACGATTCTGTTCTTCATAAAAAAATACCGCATATTTTTGTCTAACAGAATGAAATATCGTATCTTTGCATATCGTTATTCATATTTTAATCAAAAGGAAAAATGAGACTAATTATTGAACCGAACTATGCGCAGCTATCCAAATGGGCTGCCGAGCATGTGATCAAGAGAATCAACGAGTTTAATCCAACGCCAGAACGCAAGTTTGTGCTGGGTCTTCCCACTGGCTCCTCTCCCGAGGGAATGTACGCCGAATTGGTGAAAGCCAACAAGGAAGGGCGTGTGTCATTCAAGAACGTGTTGACATTCAACATGGACGAATACGTCGGTTTGCCCGAGGAGCATCCCGAGAGTTACCACTCTTTCATGGCTCGCAACCTCTTCGACCACATCGATTGCCCGAAGGAGAACATCCACATCCTCAATGGTAATGCTGAGGACTTGGAGGCAGAGTGCGCCCACTATGAGGAAATGATCAAGGAGGCTGGTGGCATCGACCTGTTCCTTGGCGGTATCGGCCCCGACGGTCATATCGCTTTCAATGAGCCAGGCAGTTCGCTGAGTTCACGTACCCGTGTGAAGACATTGACCACAGACACTATCATTGCTAATAGCCGTTTCTTTGATAATGACATCAACAAGGTGCCAAAGCTCGCCTTGACCGTGGGTGTGGGTACTGTCATGGATGCCCATGAGGTGATGATTCTTGTCAACGGGCACCATAAGGCACGTGCCTTGCAGGCCGCCGTCGAGGGTGGTGTCTGCCAGATGTGGACCATTAGCGCCTTGCAGATGCACCAGCATGGCATCATCGTTTGTGATGAAGCTGCCACCGACGAATTGAAAGTTGGCACATACAAGTACTTCAAGGACATCGAGAAGGACAACCTATAAATGAAGTAGGATGTTGGAATTAGGAAGGAGGAAGTGATTTAAGGATATAAGTATGAAGTATGATGGAAGATGTACTTCATACACCAAGCCTTTATTTCTGCGCTTAGCGCACCACTTCCTAATTCATCCATCTTTCTTCCATCTTCTTCCCCCTATCAAACCTACCAAACCTATTATCAACAATCATGAGACTCAACCTAAGCTCCCAAGTCGTACTCAACAAAGTACCCGAAGAATTTTATAAACCCAAGACTGCCGTTGACCGTTCGGAAATCACGCGGATGGAGAAAATACCCACCGACATCTTCCCTAAGATAGAGGAGGCGGTGGCAAGTATTGCCGATGCCATTGTTGACGAGATTCTCCGCAAGCAGCATGATGGACAGTTCTGTGTGTTAGGTCTTGGCACGGGTACGTCGCTCACGCCCGTCTATGCCGAGCTTATACGTCGCCACAAAGAGGAAAAAGTCAGTTTCCGCAATGTGGTGGTGTTTAATGCCTATGAATACTTCCCACTTGCTCCCGATGCGCAGCATAGTGCCTTCGGACAATTGCGTGAGCGTTTTCTTGACCATGTGGACATTGACCGGCAAAACATCTTCACGCCCGATGCCACCATTGCGCAAGATAGCGTACACCAATATTGCCAACTCTATGAGCAGCGCATCAAGACCTTCGGGGGGATGGATATCATCCTCTTGGGCGTTGGCCGTATCGGAAATATCGCCATCAACGAACCAGGTTCTGGGCTTACGTCATCGTCACGATTAATGTTGATAGATGCTACCTCACGTGAGGAGTCTACCTTGAGTTTTGGCACCAACGAGCCTGTGCCACCTTGTGCCATTACGATGGGTGTGCATACCATCCTGTCTGCCCGTAAGGTATTTATCACCGCATGGGGGGAGGAGAAGGCGGACATTATCCACAAGATGGTGGAGGGATCCATCACCGATGCCATCCCCGCCTCATTCTTACAGACGCACAACGATGCCCGTGTGGTCATTGACTTGGCTGCCGCCTCCCGAATGACACGCATTGTTCATCCCTGGTTGGTGAAGTCGTGTCAATGGACAGACAAGTTGGTGCGTTCCGCTTTGGTATGGCTGTGCCAAAAGACGGGCAAGCCCATTCTTAAATTGACAAACAAAGACTACAACGAGAATGGCCTCAGTGAGTTGCTTGCTTTATATGGTTCTGCCTACAATGCCAATATCAAGATTTTCAACGACCTACAACATACCATTACGGGATGGCCTGGCGGCAAACCAGATGCCGACGATACCTATCGTCCTGAGCGTGCTACTCCTTTCCCCAAGCGTGTCTTGGTGTTCTCGCCACACCCTGACGATGATGTTATCTCGATGGGTGGCACCATCCAACGGCTCGTCTCGCAAGGACATGAGGTGCATATCGCCTACCAGACCAGCGGCAATATCGCCGTGGGTGATGAGGAGGTGGCACGTTTCATGCACTTCATCAATGGTTTTAACCAACTCTTTGGCAACTCCGAAGACCAAGTCATTACCAAGAAATACAATGAAATCAAGACATTCCTCGCTGCCAAGAAGGAAGGCGACATGGACACACGCGATATCTTGACCATCAAGGGACTCATCCGCAGGGGTGAGGCGCGTACCGCCAGCACTTACAATAACATCCCGTTGAATCGGGTACATTTCCTCGATTTGCCTTTCTATGAAAGCGGAAAGATAGAGAAACTCCCTATGGGAGAAGATGATGTGCGCATCGTACAAGCTCTCTTGGCTAAGATTCAGCCTCACCAAATCTATGTGGCGGGCGACCTTGCCGACCCGCATGGCACCCACCGCAAATGCACTGATGCCGTCCTTGCCGCCATCGACGAGGAAAAACAGAAAGGAGAGGCATGGCTCAATGACTGCCGTATCTGGATGTATCGCGGTGCCTGGGCTGAATGGGAAATCGAGAACATTGAGATGTGTGTACCGATGTCTCCCGAGGAACTCCGTGCAAAGCGTAATTCCATCCTCAAACACCAGAGCCAGATGGAGAGTGCACCATTCCTTGGCAATGACGAAAGACTGTTCTGGCAACGTGCCGAGGATCGCAACCGTGGCACCGCCAAGCTATATGACGACCTCGGCTTGGCTTGTTATGAGGCGATGGAAGCATTTGTAGAATATAAGCCTTTATAAATTATGAACATGGATAGTAGGGACGGATTGGCATCTTCGTCCGCATACAACGTAGGGCAAGTCACGGGTGGAAATGCAAGTTCGTCCCTACTATTGCTTTTGGTCTTCCTGTTGTTCCCCTTGGGAACCTTCTCTTCTGATACACAACAACATACCATCCGTGTGGCTTGTGTCGGCAATAGCGTCACGTATGGATATGGCTTGCCCGACCGTGATACACAGGCTTATCCCGTCCTTCTCCAACAGATGCTTGGCGAGGGATATGATGTGCGCAATTTTGGGCATTCGGGTACCACACTCCTCCGCCATGGACATCGTCCCTACATGCAACAATCGGAGTTTCGGGAAGCATTGGACTTCCAACCCGAGAAGGTCATTATCCATCTCGGATTGAATGATACTGACCCTCGTAATTGGCCCAATTATGCCGATGAGTTTGTTCCTGATTATCTTGCCTTGATAGATTCTTTTCGTGTTGCCAATCCCAAGGCGAAGATTTGGATATGTCTCATGACACCCATTGGCCATCGGCATCATCGTTTCCAGAGTGGCACACGCGACTGGCATGAAGCCGTCCAGCAAGCCATCCGACGCACGGCAAGGACGGCGGGTGTGGGGTTGATAGACCTCAACACCCCATTATACAACCGCCCTGACCTCTTTCCCGATGCCCTCCATCCCAATCCAGAGGGGGCTGAGATTCTTGCCAAAACCGTTTACCAAGCCCTTTCAGGCAACTATGGCGGATTGCAAGTGCCAGAGATTTATGGCTCGGGTATGGTCATCCAGCGAGAAAGTCCTATCCGTTTCCATGGAAAGGCAGATGTTGGGGAGACCGTTTCAGTTATTTTCAATGGCAACAAGACAACTGCCAAGACCAATGAGGATGGGCAATGGGAGGTGGAATTACCGATGATGGCTGCGGGAGGTCCCTATACATTGACATTCCAAACTTCCAATAGGGAGATTCATTTTGATGATGTTTGGGTAGGCGAGGTGTGGCTATGCAGTGGTCAGTCGAACATGGAGTTCCCACTTAATGCCATCTCTACGGCAGAAGAAGACTTGGCGAATGCCGATTCCCAAAATTTGTTACGCATATACAATATGTCTGCCCGCTATCCTACGAACCATGTAGAGTGGGAGAGCGATGTGTTAGACTCCGTGAATCACTTGCGGTATCTCCATCAACGTGGATGGCAGACGTGTTCCAAGGAGAGCGTGAAGGACTTTTCCGCCATTGCCTACCATGTAGGACGTGTTCTTGCAGATAGTCTACAAGTACACGTGGGTATTATCTGCAATGCCGTGGGAGGCACTACCACAGAGTCGTGGATTGATCGAAAGACACTCGAATGGCTGTTCCCACCCATCCTCTATGATTGGTATCATGGCGATTTCGGACAACCGTGGGCACGGGAAAGGGCATTGAAAAACATCGCCAAAGCAACTAATTCGCTCCAACGACACCCTTACGAGCCTTGCTATATGTTTGAGGCAGGCATCATGCCGTTAGAACATTATGCCATCAAAGGTGTGGCATGGTATCAAGGGGAGAGCAATGCCCACAACATCGAACTGCATGAGCGGCTTTTCAGGTTGCTTGAATTTAGCTGGCGAACATATTTTGGAGATTCCGAATTGCCTTTTTATGTGGTTCAACTCTCAGGCTTAAACCGTCCGTCATGGCCACGGTTCCGTGACAGCCAACGGCAGTTGGCAGACCAATTGGATGACACTTGGTTGGTGGTGAGTCATGACTTGGGCGATTCCCTCGATGTGCATTTCCCTAACAAGAGACCCCTTGGTGAGCGGATGGCACGCCAAATGCTCCAACATACATACGAATATGAGATGGAGACAGACAGCCCTACTCCTAATTATATATTCTCGGAAGATGGTCTGATGTATATCACTTTTTACAGTGGCGACTCTTGCCAGATTGACGGAGAGCGATTGCTGGGCTATGAGGTTGCTGGGCGTGATAGCCTGTTTCATGAAGCCGAGGCGCAGTTAGTGGATGGGTTTGTGGTGTTGTCATCACCTCATGTGAAAATGCCCGTCTATGTCCGTTATGCATGGCAACCGTTCACACGTGCCAATTTCAAGCAGTTTGATGGGATGCCTATGTCAACGTTCAGCGGTCGAGCGAATTTAGTCGTGGAGCCATTGATAGGTTTCCCAGATGAAGAAAAAGGCATCGAACAAGGTGTTTCTGCTTGTTATGCAGGCGTAATCGACGATTACCTTATCATGGCAGGAGGATGCAACTTCCCCGATGTACCCGCTGCCGAGGGAGGAGAGAAGCATTATTACCGTGGCATCTACGCGGCGCGACTCAATGACGATAGAACACTGGAATGGGAGAGAGTAGGGTGGCTACCCGTCGCTGCGGCATACGGCGTGAGTGTTACCGCTGCTGATGGCGTGATATGTGTGGGTGGAAACAATGAGGATACATCCCTTCAATCGGTTTTTAAGATTCGTATGGAAGATGGAAAGGCTGTCATTGAGTCATTACCATCCTTGCCCGTGGCACTTGACAACTTCACAGGGGCAATCCAAGATAACCTGTTGGTAGTCTTTGGAGGGCATCAAGTGTACACCCTTGACCTTGATAAGGTTCAGGAAGGATGGAAACTCTTAAATGAAGTCAAGAAAGAACTTCGTCAGCCAGTGAGCGGTATTATCAATGGTGACTATTATGTATGGGGTGGCTATACGCCAAAGAGCAAGAAAAAAAAGGCTTCTCTCTTGTTAGATGGAATGATATTTGATGCCAGCAATGTTTATGACGTTGATGGTCCTACCATCGAGGATGACGGGAACGTGTTCCTCGGTGGAGCGGCAGCGGTGAACTTGGATGAATTAACGCTTGTGACGATGGGGGGAGTGAACAAAGACATCTTCCTGAAAGCATTGAACCGTCCCGCCTCCGACTATCTGACACACCCTGTTGAGTGGTATCAGTTTAACCCATATATATTTGTTTATTTCTACGATAGGTGGATTTCTGTTGGTGCGAGTTCTCATGTCGCACGGGCAGGGGCTGTATTGGTGAAACATCATGATGACCTTTACCTCATTGGAGGTGAACTGAAACCAGGGATTCGTACCCCTACAGTCTGTCGAATCAATATTTCGCTTTATTAATTAAACAGCCGATATGAAAGAGAAAAGATATTATCCGTGGCTCGTGGTCGCCCTGCTCTGGGTGGTTGCCCTGTTGAACTATATGGATCGCCAGATGCTCTCGACGATGCAGGAGGCGATGAAGGCAGACATTGCCGAGTTGAACCGTGCCGAGGCTTTTGGTGCTCTGATGGCAGTATTCCTATGGATTTATGGCATTGTGAGCCCGTTTGCGGGCATTGTGGCTGACCGTGTGAGCCGTAAATGGCTCGTGGTGGGTAGCCTGTTCGTATGGTCGGCGGTGACATTTCTCATGGGATATGCTGAAAATTTCAATCAACTCTATTGGTTACGGGCATTTATGGGCATCAGCGAAGCGTTGTATATCCCGTCGGCGTTGTCGCTTATTGCGGATTGGCATGAGGGGAAATCGCGTTCATTGGCTATCGGTGTTCACATGACGGGACTCTATGTGGGACAGGCGGTAGGTGGCTTTGGTGCCACATTGGCGGCGATGTTGTCGTGGCAGTCCGCCTTTCATTGGTTTGGTATTGTCGGCATTGTCTATTCCCTGGTGTTGATGTTGTTGCTTTTCGAGAATTCAAAACATACCATGGAGACGGCTATTCCCCAACATACTCCACGGAAGGTGTCTGTGTTTCAAGGGTTGGGTGTCGTCCTTTCCACATGGGCATTCTGGGTCATCTTGTTCTATTTCGCCGTGCCGAGCCTTCCTGGTTGGGCGACGAAGAATTGGTTGCCGACACTCTTTGCCGAGAACTTGAATATCCCCATGTCGAGTGCGGGACCATTATCGACCATCACTATTGCTTTGTCATCGTTCGTTGGAGTGTTATTTGGTGGATGGCTGAGTGACCGTTGGGTACAACGTAATCTTCGTGGACGTGTCTACACCAGTGCCATCGGTCTCGGCATGACCATCCCCGCCTTGCTGTTGTTGGGCATGGGGCATAGTCTCTTTGCTGTGGTGGGAGCTGGTTTGCTCTTTGGGGTAGGCTATGGCATGTTTGATGCCAACAATATGCCCATCCTCTGCCAGTTTATCTCTGCCAAATACCGCGCTACGGCGTATGGTATCATGAATATGACAGGCGTATTTGCCGGGGCGTTGGTCACACAAGTGCTTGGCAAATGGACGGATGGAGGAAATCTCGGACTTGGCTTTGCCCTATTAGGCGGTATCGTTGCCTTGGCGTTAGTATTGCAACTGTCTTGCCTACACCCTGTGACAGACAATAAACAATGATTCAGCGGACTCAGAGTATTCAGTTTTATCAGAAATAATAAATACCTCAATAATGATGGAAAAGATTAAAGGATTGATAGATGCTCCCTTTACCCCCTTTCATCCGAATGGCGATGTGAACTTGGAGCCAATAGAGAAGTATGCCGCCATGTTGCAAAAGAACGGATTGCAGGGCGTGTTCATCAATGGCTCATCGGGCGAGGGATATATGCTCACTACAGAAGAGCGCATGATGTTGGCAGAGCGATGGGTGTCTGTTGCACCCAAGGGATTCAAGGTCATAGTCCATGTGGGTAGCTGTTGCTTGCGTGAGAGTGTTCGATTGGCGGCTCATGCCCAACAGATAGGAGCATGGGGTATCGGTAGTATGGCACCACCATTCCCCAAGATTGGACGTATCGAGGAATTGGTGAAGTATTGCGAACAGATTGCCGCTGCCGCTCCCGAGTTGCCATTCTATTATTACCATATTCCCGCTTTTAATGGCGCATTCCTGCCGATGCTCGACTTGTTGAAGGCGGTAGATGGTAGAATCCCCAACTTCGCGGGAATTAAATATACGTTTGAAAGCTTGTATGAATACAACCAATGCCGTTTGTATAAAGACGGTAAGTTTGATATGTTGCATGGCCAAGATGAAACTATCCTTCCCTCATTGGCACAAGGTGGGGCGCAGGGTGGCATTGGCGGAACCACCAATTACAACGGTCGAGAGCTTGTGGGCATCATTGAAGCGTGGAAATGTGGCGACATTGAAACAGCAAGGGAAAAACAGAACTTCTCACAAGCCGTTATCAATGTCATCTGTCATTACCGTGGCAATATCGTAGGAGGCAAGCGCATCATGAAACTCATTGGCTTCGACCTCGGTCCCAACCGTGTTCCGTTCCAAAACATGACAGATGAAGAGGAACAATCCATGCGTCGTGAATTGGAGGAAATCAACTTCTTCACCCGTTGTAACCAACTATGAACTTTGAACTATGAACTATGAACTCTATTTAGGCTATTGGGCACAACGATACAAGGACGACTTGACCCATGACATTATGCCCTTCTGGCTCAAATATGGACTTGACCCTAAGCATGGGGGAGTCTATACGTGCTTGGATCGCGATGGTAAGTTGATGGACTCCACGAAGTCGGTATGGTTTCAAGGGAGGTTTGGTTTTATTTGCGCCTTTGCCTATAATCACATAGAAAAGAAACAGGAATGGCTCAATGCCTCGCGCAGTTGTATTGACTTTATCGAAAAGCATTGCATAGACGAGGATGGGCGCATGTTTTTCGAGGTGAAAGATGATGGTACACCCTTGCGAAAGCGTCGTTATCTCTTTTCGGAGTGTTTCGCTATTATCGCCATGGCGGAATATGCCATCGCCACAAAGGATGTACGTTTCGTCGAAAGGGCAAACGAGATTTTCCAATTGGTGATTCGCTATGCAGGAACGGCAGGACTCTTGGATCCCAAGTATCTGCCCGCCCTTGAGTCACAGGGGCATTCACTCACCATGATTCTCATCAACACCGCCTCCCGCCTCCGTGCCGCTTGTTCTGTCTGTTGTGGCACTGCCACAACTCCCTCTTCCCTCACCGCCCGTATCGATGCTTCCATAGATGCCCTTGAGCGATATTTCGTTCACCCCGAATATCAGGCAGTTTTAGAAACCGTCGGTCCTCATGGCGAGTTTATCGATACGTGCATGGGGCGTACCATCAACCCCGGTCATTGCATTGAGACGGCATGGTTTATCTTGGAGGAGGCGAAATACCGTCGGTGGGACAAACATCTTACGGAGTTGGGACTGACCATCTTCGACTGGTCATGGAAATGGGGATGGGACGAGCAATATGGAGGCATTATCAATTTCCGTGACTGCTGTAACTTACCGCCACAGGATTATTCACAGGACATGAAGTTTTGGTGGCCACAATGCGAGACCATCATAGCCTCACTCTATGCGTATGAGGCAACGGGCGACGAGAAGTATCTTCAGCGACATCAGCTCATCAGCGATTGGACGTATGCACACTTCCCCGACCATGAATATGGTGAATGGTATGGCTATCTGCATCGGGATGGCTCGGTGGCGCAACCTGCCAAGGGCAACATCTTCAAAGGACCATTCCATGTGCCGAGAATGATGATTAAGAGCTATCAGCTTTGCCAAGAAATATTATCCATATCCCATTAATCCCATGTCCTCCATCAAATGAAAATACCATTAGACCTACTCACCACCACATACGGTCGTACCCGAGACCAACAATACGACATTGTAATGTTGCCGTGGGGTGCAACAGAACCCCACAACCTCCACTTGCCGTATCTTACTGATTGCATCCTCTCGCATGATGTGGCTCTTGATGCGGCAAATGCGGTATGTATTAATAAAGGTGTACGCTGCATGGTGTTGCCACCTATCAATATGGGTGCGCAGAATCCTGGCCAACGACAGTTGCCATTTTGCATTCACGCCCGATATGAGACCCAGAAATCCATCTTGACCGACATCGTGGCTTCCTTATATGAACAGGGATTTAGGAAGATGCTGATAGTGAACGGTCATGGCGGCAATGTGTTTAAGCCAATGATACGCGATTTGTTGCTTGATTATCCCGATTTCATGATTGCATCGAGCGAATGGTATAAGATGGCACGACCATCTGACTTTTTTGAGTTGCCAGGCGAACATGCCGATGAGATTGAAACGTCGGTCATGATGCACTATCATCCCGAGTGGGTGCATTTAGAAGAGGCGGGCGAGGGAAACGCAAAGACCTTCGCTCTCAAGACGATGAAGGAAGGAAAGATTTGGATACCACGCGATTGGGGCGAGGTGACAACAGATACTGGCATCGGCAACCCCATGAAGTCAACAGCAGAAAAGGGGAAACGCTTTGTCGAGGCTGTCGTGAAAGCATACGTGGATTTTTTAAGTGAATTTGCAAATATCAAACAAACATCAGAATTATATTTATGAGAAAATTGTTTTTATCATTAGCGTTGTTGGTGACAGCTTTTGCCTTTGCCGACAACAAAGTTGTTTCCTCTCCTGACGGAAAACTCGTGGTAACTATTTCATGTGAAGACGGACAAGCGTCGTATGCCGTGAAGTATGATGGAAAGGAAGTCCTCAAACCGTCTGCCCTCGGGTTGAAGACCAATTTGGGCGATTTCACGAAAGGGCTAAAGATGTTGCCCGATGCCAAGCAAGAAACCTTGCGTTATGCTTATCTGCTTTCACGCTCCAAATTCTCTTCTGTGTCGGTGGTGGCAAACCGCTTGGAGGTGAACTTTGAGACTGAGAAAAGAATCCCCATGAGCGTCATCTTCTGCGTAGAAGACAATGACATCGCTTTCAAGTACACGTTGGGACGTGGACGAAGGGACAATCCCAAATGTGCCGTTATCTATGAAGAAGCTACGGCATTCAACCTCCCCGATGAGACACGTACCTTTATCTGTCCGCAGATTACGCCGATGACAGGGTGGGAGCGTACCAAGCCCAGCTACGAAGAGGATTATGAGGCGGATGCGCCAATGAACAAGAATTCGAGGTTTGGCGTAGGCTATACTTTCCCCTGCCTCTTCCGCATCCCCTCTGTTTCGTCTGTTGCGGCAATGCCACAACAAACTGAACACTGGGTGCTTATCAGCGAGACGGGCGTGAGTAGTGAGTATTGTGGAGCGCGATTGAGTGATTACGAGGCTGGCCGTGGCTATACAGTTGCCTATCCACAGAAAGGAGAGAACAATGGTTTCGGCTCCGAGTATGCAGCTATCATGCTCCCTGGCGAGACCCCGTGGCGTACCATCACGGTGGGTAAAACCTTGAAACCCATCGTGGAAACCACCATCCCCTTTGATTTTGTGGAACCGCTCTACGAACCTTCTGAACAATATCTGCCAGGACGATACACTTGGAGTTGGTTAGTTTGGCAAGATAGTGCCACCAACTATGATGACCAAGTGAAACTAATAGATGTCGCCTCCACCATGGGTTATGAGTATTGTCTCGTCGATGCCTTGTGGGATGTTCAGATTGGTTATGATCGTATCGAGCAATTGGCGGAATATGCCAAGTCGAAGAACGTGAAACTCATGCTCTGGTATAACTCCAACGGTTTTGAGAACGACGCGCCGCAAGGACCACGTGGTGTCATGCACAATGCCATCAAGCGTAAGCATGAGATGGCATGGATGAAGAAGATTGGCGTGAAAGCCATCAAGGTGGATTTCTTTGGTGGCGACAAACAAGAGACCATGCGTCTCTATGAGGACATTCTGAGTGATGCCAACGACTATGGTATTCAAGTCATCTTCCACGGATGTACTCTGCCTCGCGGATGGGAGCGAATGTACCCCAACTATGTAGCAAGCGAGGCGGCGTTAGCATCGGAAAATGTGTTCTTCTCTGATTACCATGCCAAGCAAGAGGGATTTGAGATGTCTATGCACCCCTTTGCGCGAAACGCCGTCGGCTCGTTTGACTGGGGTGGCGTGATGATGAATCACTATATGAGCAGGGACAACAAGAGCCGCCACCAGCGTTTCACTTCAGACATCTTCGAGATGGCAACTGCCATTACCAACCAGACGAGTGTTAACTGTGTGGCGATGTACCCCAACAACCTTAATGAACTGCCTCAGTTTGTACTCGATTTCCTTCGCGAGATTCCCACCCGATGGGATGAGGTGAAATTCATCGATGGTTATCCCACACGCTATGCGGTTATCGCCCGTCGCACGGGTAACAAGTGGTATGTGGGCGGCATCAATGGCACGGACAAGGCAATGACGCTTACCTTACGGCTCCCGATGTTTACGGGTAAGACGGTCCGCTATTATGTGGATGAGGCGAAAAAGGGCGGCGAGACTCATCCTGTTGCTTCCTTGAAGACATTGAAGGTGAACAAGAAAGGTGAGGCAAAGGTAACCATCCAGCCCATGGGCGGCATCATCATCGTGGAATAAACAAGATCGATAACATGCAAATAGCGTATTCGAATGTGACATTTGAATACGCTATTTGCTTTTTCTCAAGTATTTGACCCAGGCGTATGGCTTGCGGTGGAGTAGGTAGTTTGGGTCATCCATGTTCTCGTATGCCTCCCGTTCCATTGAGATGTTGGAGTATGCGCGACCCTTCATCGGTAGGCGGATGAGCCATTCGGCTATGTACCATAGGTAAAAACCCACGATCAATAACTCCCACATCTGACGTGTGTGGATGCGCTCATGCTGGATGAGGTCGGTAGTGATGCTCACGCCCTTGCGGCAGAAGAGGATGCCAAAGAGATTGATGGCATCGTATTTCTTGAACGGGATAAGGCGGTTGTGAATGATTCGCATGATTGTCTGTTGAGTTTTATTTTTTGCTTTCTGCAATAAACTCAGCAGGGGTCAGTACGGGAATATCAATGTCTTTGAATCCCTTTTTATCACGGGTAATGATAACATCAGGATGATAATGCAAGGATGATATATATTGAACCGCATCCTCAAAATCGTTAGGATTCATTTCTACAGCTTGTTCAAGCGTATCTGCATTAACTTCACTAATAGAAAACATGCGGATTATTTTCCTAATTTGGTTCATTACATCTTTACGATTATAATGTTTAGGAAGAACATAAGCGCAATTCACTATGCTAAGTGATGTGACAATACCTTCTACATAGCCATCGTTTATCATAGAGATAATAGCTGCGGCATCTTCATAGAAACCTTCTCGATTTGCTAAATGGTCGAGAAGGATATTGGTGTCGAGAAATATTTTTATTTTTCCCATTTCTCCCAACGTTGTTTAATCTCCTTTTCTAAATCAATGCCTTTAGGTAGGGGACCTAATGACATGGCAAGCACTTCAGGTGAAGGTTTATAGTCCTTGGGAATTTTGGGGAATGGTATTTTTTTTTCTTTTCTGCCTTTTTCCATGTTCTCTGCAGCTTCAATTAGGTGGTTGGCTAACCAACGCTGATTGCTCGCTGTCAAAGACAGCCCCTGTATGTAGCTCCATAAATTGTCTAATGATACTGTGTTCATAGTTTTCATCATTTGTTTATTAGATTGCAAATATAATGCTTTTCGGGCTAATCACCAAATTTCGAGGTTTGTTTCTTTTTCAAACAATTTCATGAATATGCAATATATAAAAAACGGGTAGGCTTACATGAGCCTACCCGCCTTTCTTATAGAAAGATTCTTTAAATCTCTTTCGCTTTAGGATTAATCCCAAACGCTTGCCTTGGCACGACCGTCGTCTTCGGTATCGTCGTCGTCGCCGTCGCCAACACCACCTTGACTCCAGTTGCCACTACCTTGGTTGCTCAGATTCTGGAGAAGATTCTCAACTACTACGATTGTCTGTGTAGTTTCTGGTGCAAAATATACTTTCTTCATAATTAAATAAATGTATTATAGTTTAATTATTTTACCATGACTTTCTTGCCATTGACAATGTTGATGCCCTTCTGAGTCTTCTGGAGCTTCTGACCATTGAGGTTGTAGATGTTGCCAGAGAGGTTGTTCAGGAGTTCAACTGCCTCGATACCGTCAACGATGGTACCACCGAAGTTGAAGGCAACCTTAGCCTCTGTTCCGCTTACATTCTGCAAGTATGCACGGTAAGCTTTCAGACCGTTGCCACCCTTTGCCTTCTTGAATGCTTGAGCACCTGCTACATAGTCACCAGCAACGATAGCACTATTGTCATTCTTCTTCCATTCAGTATATGTACCTCTGAAGTCGAATTGGCCATTCGGGTCTTCTGTTACACACTCATTGTACCATCCACCACCAGGATTGATGTTCTTTGCACCGAAGGTGAGGTTTTCCTCTTGGTCAGCGTCAGCGAACACTGCGTAAGGAACGTTAGCCTGCAAGGTGACAACACCGTCTACAGCGGCAACTTCCTTGAAGTTCAATGTCAAGCCGTCTGCCTCTTCAGTAGTACCTGTATATTCAAGAACGGTGGCAGCACCGAGTTCTTCCTTCGTGGTCTCGAATGGGAATATCACGGTGTTCAAACCAGCAAGCAACTTGCGGTCGGTAAGCACTTGTGATGCAACCTGAGCCTCGGGAGCAGCCTCGTCTGTGCCAGCGATTTCAACGATGTTCTGAATCTCTTGCTTCGAGAGCAATGTACCGTCGGCGATAGACATCCATTGGTATTGAGAAGTAGCCTCAGCATAGAATGTCATCGTTACTTCTGTTTCCTCTGTCAAGGTGAAGGGGAGGAATCTCCATTCCCAACCGAAACCTACGCCATCACGTGCAAAGTTGTCTCCCTCGAATGCGGCATTACCATCAAGGTCGATACCCTTGGTGTATGCGCCATTGTTAGGCAATGTAACGGTGTTCGTGGTAGCTGTACAAGATACCAAACTTGTGGTACCTGCAGAAGAACGAGCAGCAACCTTCAGCATGTAGTCACCAGCTGGCAACTTAGCGGTCTTCTCATATTGGATAGTCCAACCACCAGCATTACCCCAACCATTAGAAGCTTGCTCATAGTAAGCGTGGGTTGTGCCACTCCAGTGCTCATTGCTCAAGTAGTTAGGTGAAGCAGGATCATGATTTTCACCAACGGTAGCGGTAGCGGTCCAATCACCGAATGTACCGATGACGGGCTCATAGTCGTAAGGATATTCTGTATCTACATAGTTGAACTCTGCAACCTTCAGGTTGTTCACGCCAGCGGCGGCAGCTTCAGCAGTTGTAGGATCTTCTCCTGGCTCAACACCAATCATCTCGGCAATAGCCTTCTCTGCCAAGTAAGCGTCGTATGAAGGAGCAGCAGCGATGAATGCCTCTGTTGCAGCAATCAAGGCTTCGGTCTTCTCGATATAGCTTGCCTTGGTCTGCTCGGGAGTATCATCCTTGGCAGCGAGGATAGCGGAGAGTTCATCACCCGTCACGTTAGCGTTGGCACCATCGGCAAGTGCAGCCTCAGCGGCGGCAACAGCCTCTGCCCATCTGTTCTGATATTCTGTGAGATCGATTTGTGAACCAAAATACTTCAAGGTGAAGTTACGGAAGATGGTCCAACGGTCAGTTCCAGTGTCTTGGTTCAAGATACCAATCTTGATGTCGTTGCTTGCATTTTCAAGCACGAACTTCAAGGCTACGAGACCATTGCCATTGTCGAAGTAGGTCTTTGCATCAGCCATGCTATTGACAACATCACTGCTTTCGCCAGGAAGCAAGATCCTGTCTTCGCCAGCATAGAAGTATGTCTGATAGGTTCCAGCACGGTGGAATCCGCTTACTCCAAATTCGTATGTTCCGTTCGGGAGACCATAGATACTTTGGTTGAAGTCAAATGTGCTCTGATAGAACTCTGTCTCGCCAAAGTTAGTGGTAGGACCAGTACCCCAACTTTCCGCACGAACAACATTGTCTGAATTCCAATAGTCAACGTTCTCGCTAACGGTTGGGTTGTCGATGATGGCATTGGTCAGGTCAATATATTCACCTTCAGCAATCGTCAAATTGGGGATTGTGGCAAGGAGAGCGGCACGTACAGAAGCAACGGCAGCCTCAATTCCTTCTTCAGTAGTGGCGGCATCAGCCTCGGCATCTGCATCTGTGGTATCCAAATCACCATTAATGGCAACACATGCAGCTTTCACATCGTTGTAGCGGCTATAAGGAGCCTGGAGAGACTTGGCTGCGTCAACAAGAGCGGACAATTCTGTTGAAGCCGTACTAATAGCCTCTTCAGTAGTCAGAGCATCCATATCAATGCCATCAGCATAGTTCTTGGCAGCATTATATGCAGCAGCTGTCGTTGTGCCTTCGAGAGCAGGAACAGCATCTATCATAGCCTGGAGAGCTGCTTTCAATTCAGAGAGGTCAAGACCTTTGTAGATGAGAACGAAAGAGCGCCATACCAACCAGTGGTCGCCTGTGGTGTTGTCGGCAGTCAGGCCAATCTCGAGGTTGCCTCCGGCGTGGGTGAACTCAAGCTTGTTCACGCCATTGCCGTTGTTGAACCAAGTGTTGGCTTGACTACGATTGTTAGCCTCGCTTGTGCTGGCGGTAGCGATGCTCATGGTGTTGCTGCCTGCATTGAGGGTAGCCGTCATGCCAGTGCGGGTGAAGGCAACAGCGATAAGTTCGTAGGAACCAGCGGGCAGGTTGCTCAAAGTCTGTTTGATAGTGGCACCACTTTTATTCCAATACTCGGCGCAGACCTGACCACCATCGAAGGTTGCGCTATGGGAAAGCGTCCAGCCAGTAGCGTCATTTACGGGCATGGAATTTGTAATATATGACTTGAGAAGCTGCCAGCGGCCGTAGTCGTCAGTTACTGCTTCGGCGGGACCTACGATGGTGTTGTCTGCACTGGCTGTCATATATGAGCCGGCACCACCATTATGGTTTTCAGCGGATACGATGGTATAAACAGGACCATTGCTGGCATCGGTAACCTTCGTAAAAGTCCAAGTGGAATTCTTGCTGTGGGACTGGTCTGTGTAGATAACTGGATCAACGAGGCGTTCTAGACCATTGCCCGAGCCTTGAATATTTGTACGGAGCTTGTAGGCACCGTTGTACTCCTCAAGAGTCAACGTCAGTGCACTGTTAGCATCAACGCTGGCCTGTGTACCCCAGCCGTTGCCTCTTGTTAAGAACTTTGCAGAACCTACGTTGTAGAGAACGAAATCGCCCGCTGCAACTTCCTCTGCTGTCCAGCTCTGTGCGTTAGCACCCAAGCCGAACACGGTTGCAATAGCAACCAAGAATAGTCGTAAATGTTTCATAAAGTTTATAAATTTGTTAGTAAAAAAATAATCCTTTAATAAAAGAATAACGTTATAAAAGTGTAAAAATCAATTGATGTTGCAAATTTACATCATTATTTTGAATTGTCAAAATATTTTAAGTACTTTTATCAAATGGTATTTAGCTTTTTTATCTTTTGAATAGTTCATGGTGTGTTCCAAGACGGACGAGCTTTACATAAACCCTTTATAATTGCCAGAGAGCATGTCTTTTGGTTGTCATAATAATTAAGTACGCATGTACATAATCTATATAAGTGATAAAAGGGGGCGAGCCATACTGTGTGGCTCGCCCCGATTGAAAGTTTTTATTTTATGAAGAGAATGCTGATTAGAGATCCCAGAAGCCAAATTTAGAACGAGGATCTTCTTCTGTTTCATCATCATCGTTGGGATTAATTACTTGCGACCAAGTTCCATCGCCGTTGTTGACGAGGCTACCCATGATGAAGTTCTCGATGCCAGCGTCCATTTGCGCTGTCCTGGGTTTCACATAATTATTCTTTTTCATAATCAAGGAATTTTTAGTTAATGAAGGCTGTTATTACTTCACCAGCACTTTCTTGCCGTTGACGATGTTCACGCCCTTCTGTGCCTTCTCGATTCTCTGGCCATTGAGGTTGTAGATGCCCTCGTTGATGTTGTTGAGGAGTTCGACAGCCTCGATACCGTCCACGATGGTACCGTTGAAGTTAAAGGCAATCTTGGCCTCTGGAGCCTCTTCTGCCTTCTTCAGGTAAGCGCGGAAAGCTGCCAGGCGGTTGCCACCCTTAGCCTTCTTGAATGCCTGTGCGCCAGCTACATAGTCGCCGCTCTTCACGACATCATTACCCTTTGCGATGTCTGTATATGTACCCACGAAGCTGAAGTTCTCGTCTTCCACGATGAGTTCCTCTGCGGGAACAACTTCCTTGTTTACGAATGTGAGAGGCTCTGTGGCATCAGCTGCCATCATCACAGCGTAAGGAACGTTAGCACTGAGTGATTCTACTTCAGTAAAGTTGAGTGTCAAACCGTCAGCCTCAATAGTTGTACCTGTATATTCAAGCACGGTGGCTGCGCCAATCTCTTCCTTCGTTGTCTCGAATGGGAGAACGATGGTGTTCAAGCCCTCAAGCAAGATACGGTCGGTCGTGACAGTACCAGCAAATTGCTCCTCGGGAGCTTCGGTGTCGGTGCTGAGAAGCACGAGGTCGGTCTTATCTGCCAACATCAAGTTGAGGTCAGCGATAGCGAAGTGTTTGTTGGCAAAGATCTTCAGGATAGAATCATCCACGTCTGAGGAGGCTGTGAAATAGAACTTCACCTCTTTGAATGGGTTACCTTCAACGTCATTGATTCTGCCAGTTACCTGTGGGTCGATAACCTTTGTTTCGTCGTCAAGAGTTACGGAAACATAGTTGGGCAGGTCGCCGTCGCGCCATCCAGCAATCTTGAAAGTCAATTTATAAACTTCACCTTCGTTCAAAGGCAATGTGTAACCAGTTTGCTCACCGTAGGTCAGCGTTGTGCCACCCCATGAGAACAATGCAGCCTTTCCATCGGTATAGGCAATACCTGGGTCATTAGCTTCATCCTTCACCAAGAGGCGGATACCTTGTACCTTGGTCCAACCTGGGAGATTGATGTCGCCAGATGTGACGTTGGCTTCCGTGTTAGCAAATTCGCCGTCATAGATGGCGTTCACCTCTGTTTCGTTGGGTACTACTTCGAGTGCAAGGACAGCTTCGGTAAGTCCTTGGATATACTCCTTGGTGTACTCATGGTTCTGAACTTTCTCTTCATCGAGACCTGCGATTTCAAGACCGAGCAAGATAGCCTCCACATTGTTGTAGGGAGCATATTCGCCCTCGTCAAAACCAAGCTCTGCGCTCATGTAAGGAGCAGCGGCTTCCATCAATG
>JAFYZV010000243.1 GCA_017548525.1 Prevotella sp. | reverse complement strand
TACAGGCATGTGCAACAAGTCTTGCAAATCAAGGTGCATACCACTCAACTTGAACAAACCAACCATCTTGTCGGGGACAATCATAATGTCCACATCGCTTGTCTCGGTTTCCTCACCACGGGCAAAAGAGCCAAAAATCCACGCCTTCAAAACGGGCTGCGTCTTGAAATAATCGGCGATGGCCTGTGTAATCATCTGGGTGGTCATGATTGTTAGCTTGGTCTATTCGATTGCAAATATATACATTATTTTCGGAAAGATGAAGATTGTCGTGAATATTTTTAGATGAGAGACATCAGGCTGCAAGTGGAATCGAGGGCGTAGATGATGCGCTCGTAGTGGCGCACGTCGTCGAAGTCGAGGGTGCGCCCCCGTCGGTCTTTCAGCCATTTCTGCGCGGGTTGGTAGCCGCCGATGTAGTGCTGGAAGGTCTGTTCTGTCACTCCGTCGAAGTATTGGGTGTCGTTGATGTACACCCTACCGCCATCCCATTGACAGCGGTCCACTTGGTTTGTGCCAGCAACGGGGAAGGTGATGCCTGTGCGGGTGGGCAGTCCCTCCATGAGGTGCAGCCGTCGGAGCTGTGCGCCGATGTCTGCGAGGCGGCGGAACTCGCCCAAGTCCGTGGGGTAGGGGATGCGGGGGAAGTCAATCTTCAGGAACTCTTCGTACCGTTTCCTATACGACGGGCTGTGCAAAACGGCATAGATATAGTCGAAAAGGGATTGACATTGAATTGGATTTTTTGCAAAATAGTCCTTTCTTAACGACAATCCTTCTTCTATTTTTCGTAAGATGGTGGGATTTAGATTTAGTTTTTTCTTCGATGAAGAATCGTTTTTGAATAACTCTCCATCATCCTCATTATATAAATATAGAGGCATGGCATAACTTCCTTCACGAGGATCAAGAATACAATGTTGCCCTAATGGAACTTTCGCGACGAAGGTAGAGAATGATAACCTATTCTGCCTATTAACAATAAGGGCGAAATTATCATTGAGCAATTGCTCGTTAAGTTGTGGTCGATGATAGTCGAAAGCGTATTTACCATATAGCATATAACGAAAATCAAATACTCTGTAAATACATTTGACGGGCATTTCCGTTCCATCAGTCAGATTTCGTGCATCGTGAATGTTCCAATCGCGAGTGTCTTTTAATTGGTATTTCTCCCTTATTTCATTGTCCGAGATAGACTTGTTTGTGAAATTGGCAATCCGTGCAGCCGCTTCTTCTTTGGTGAATGCAATGGCAAAGTCATCTCGATGTGAATTAGGACCAAGCAGACAAACATTAAATAACTCGTCAATTTTAAATCCCTTGTTATATTCCTCCTCCAATTCAAAGTCTTTTGGTACGAAGAAATACATAGGGGCTTTAGGTTTGATTTCTTTGTATGGTATGCTTTCAAGGGTTGCTTGGTCAAGGCTTTCATACTTATGCTCCCTTGTGCCAAAGAGGTCTGCATGATATACGAGTCCCAACTGCTCCTTTTCTTTCCTGCCAGTCTTAACAAACAAGTTGATGCTTACCCCCTGCATGATGTCAAAAACATTCTCATCCTTGCTGCCGTCGGGGCATTTTTCCCGTTTCTTGCTATTGCCATGGAGGTCGATAGTGTATATTTTATCGAATGTCTTGAGGAGGTTCCACCGCATTCCCCTAAACGTAGGGTTATCCAAAAAGCCGTGTGGGTTGATGAAACCAATGATTCCCTCGCCGTTTCTCTCTATGTAGTCTTGTGCGAGACGGATGAATTTCACGTAGTCGTCATTCAGCCATTTGGGGTTTCTCTCATTGAGAGGTTGCTTTCCCCCTGGCTCTTTCTTGTAGTCTGACATGAGCTTCATGATCCATTCGCCCTTGTTTGCACTTGCCCCATGGTATGGCGGATTGCCAATCATGACCATCACGGGCTTGTCCCTTTTGATGACATTTGCCTCGTTAGCCTCGTTGGAGAGCCATCGGGCGAAGAGTGTTCGTGGTTCTCGGTTGCACTCTTCCAAGGAGTTGGTGAGGTAAACTCGGAGGCGGTTGGCGTTTTCCGCGTGTCGGTAGCCCGTCTCTTGCAGGAGCATGTCGAGCTTGATGTGCGCCACGGCATACGATGCCATGAGGATCTCGAATCCGTTGAGGCGCGGCAGGAGGTGCCTCTCCACGTATTGCTGCCAGATGCCCTGCTGGTCGCGGTATCGGTCGTACACTTGGTTGACCACTTCGGCGAGGAATGTACCCGTGCCAGTGGCGGGGTCGAGTATCTGCACGCGGTGGAAGAGCCGCTTGGCGTGTCGCATACGGTCGGTGGTGCGGCGGTCGCGGGTCTGCTCCACGCTGACCTTTGCCTCCACCATGCTGTAGTCGGCAAGCCCCTCCACCAGCCCGAACTCGCGTTGCAGCAGTTCGTCCACGGCGCGGACGATAAAGCCCACCACGGGCTGCGGCGTGTACCACACACCCTTCGCCCGTCGCAGACGCGGGTCGTACTGCGAGAGGAAGTCCTCATAGAAGTGGATCATCGGGTCGTGGTGCCGCCTGTCGCTGCCATAGTCCTCCATGACTTTTGCCACGTTGGCGGCGCGGAAGATGCCCACGAGATCCTCCACCACCCACGTGATGCGCCCGTCGAGGTCGCTGCCGGCGAGGTTGTTGAATACCTGCCGCAGGAAGGGATTTGTTTTTGGGATGAGCGTTGCCGCCTCCTGCCGTGAGAAATTGTCGGGCGTGGGGTCGTGTAGGCGGGCGGCGAACAGGCCGTAGGCGATGGTCTGTGCGTATATGTCGGCGAAGTCGGCGGTGGAGAGCTCGTGTATCAGCACGTCGCGAAATGCCTCATATTGCCCTTGGAGGTTGTCGTTGTCGTAGTTCTCCTCGTCATCGTCGAGGGCTCGCTCGATGATGGATGCGAGCAGACGTGCCTTGGCAGCCATGAGCGAGGCAAGCTGCGCGGCGGTGGTGACGGGCTGCGGGTCGGCCTGTGTGAATCGGAGGATGGCGGAATGGAACCGCTCGGCATTATCCTTGAGCGGCACTACCTTGTCGCCTTGCACCTCGCCGATGCGTACATTCTCCACCCATTGCCCTTTCGCATAGAAATGGAAGTCGAGGTAATCGGTGAAGATGACACGGTCGAGCGAAGCCTTGTAGCGGTCGAACTGCTCGCGGTGGATGTGCGGATTGCGCCCGTCGAGGTCTGTGTCGCCAATGTCTTTCGCCTCGATGTAGCAGACGGGCTGGCCGTCGGGGCGCGTGATGATGTAGTCGGGTGCGCCGCATCTCACCCGTTTCGGCTCGTTGGTGACTGCCATCTGCGGCAGCATTTCTTGCAGCAACGCCTCCAAGCAACCCCTGTAAGTATGCTCCGTGGCGTTGCCTTGCGCATATTTCCTGCCGATGGCGGCGATATATTCCTTCACGTCCATCGTCTGCTTTTCATTTCCAATAGGTTATTTCTCTTAGCGTAACATGTCAGCAAACTCTTCTGTAGGCATGTCTTCTCCCCAATCATTGGAAAAATGGGCGAAGATGTTTTTTGCCTCCGCTTTTGGCGTGACGGCTTTCTTCATGGACTTTACCAGTTTAGAAATGAGGTCTAATTTATCTTCGTTGGGTAATGACCCAAGTAAATCCATATAGATGTCGCTAATTTTTAATGTCTCAATCATAATTGTAAGTGTTGATCATTGATAGATTTGGGATTTCTTAAAAGAGGTCAGAATGCGTTTCCGTTTGCAGGAACAGGAGCGTGAGTTGCATGTCGTTTGGTGATGTCGCGTTTCTTGGTCTTTTTCTCTTTCTGTACCTTCACCGATGTCACCCCCACCAGCATCTTGCAGGCCTGTCTCACTTTCGAGACAAGGCTCTCGTCGGGTACTTGTAAAATAAGTGTTGCCATATTGTACGTTCTATTCTGAATGATGTTGCAAATATACGAAATAATTTTGGAATCCCATTTCAGAATGTGGGAAATAATCTCTCATTCTCTCATTCCGGATATAAAAGACCATCCAAATTTTGATGAAAAAAGTGGACAAAAGTGGTGTATAGAAAAATGTTAAAATAGAATGGAGAGGGTCGGATTTATGGGTAATCGGAGGTGGAAATATGGGTGAAAAGTGGCGGAGGCATGAATTTAACATCTTTTGTGTGGCATTTATCCACCACAGATGCCCCATACGGTTTTTTCGAATGCCGCCTTTGTAACTGATGGATGCCGCCCAAAAGATGTTAAAATGACGTATTTATGCAAGAGTTATGCATATTTAGGAGGGGCGAAATTGATGGGAAGAAGAGGATGTCGTTGATAATCAGCTACTTGCGAAAAATGCCAAAAACGGGCTTATTTTCGTCCAAATGATGGGCGAAACACAAAACGGGCTCAAATGAAGGCCCGTTTTGTTGAAAATAATTGACAAAAGAGGGTAGGGGAGGTTACCCTAAAATGATGTTTCCATGGGTTCTCGTTTACCGATAGATATCCTCCTTTTTCCATTCGACGATATTCCCGAATGTCGCCAATTGCTTGAGATCCAGTTTTTTCTTGTCGCCAATGACAATCCAGATGCGGGTGTTGTTGGCGATGTTCTTGTCATGGAACTCGCGCACAGCCTGTGAAGAGACCTCGGGAACGAGGCGGGCAAGCGGCTCGTTGGGGTCGGCTGTATAACCCAGGTTACGGTAGTTGGCGATGGTGGAAGCCATCTCGCGGAAGGTCGGGAAGGCGTTATGGATGTTGTTGAGCAACTCCTGGCGGGTGGCAGACAGGTTTTCCTCCTTCATCGGCATGTGGCGCAACAGCGAGTCGATGGTGTGACACGCCCGCAAGGTCTTATCTGTCTGTGTACCCGTGATGGTGAAATACGCCAATGGGTCATTGGGATATTTGGCGAGAGAGGGGATGGAACTTCTACCGCTTGTGGAATAGGCGAGCGACTGGTATTCCCTGACGTTCTGGAAAAGGACCGATGACATGCCGCCACCGAAGTACCTTCCCCATACCCTTTGCACGGTGCGTTGCCGCTCGGTGGGCAATGGGTCGATGGCATCATAGCTGATGACATAGCTCTGGCGTGACTTGGGGACGTTGTAGAAATAAACTGTCGGCTGGTCGTAACGCAAGATGGTGCGGTGTACATCCACCATGGCGCGGCTACATAGGTCGATAGGCAGGGTCTGACGTGCCATGGCGGCGACCGTCTCGATGGGTTGCCTACCGCAATAGAGCAGTTCGCAGTCGTATGCCTGTAGCTCTTGGAAGGCTTGCATGAGGTCGTTGTCGGTGAGACTTTTCATTTCTTTCACCGACAATTGGTTGAGGCAGGAGGAGCGGTTGCCAAACAACACCTTCTCCATGGCAGGTAGGAGAACGTTATCCTTCTGCTTGCCGAACCCCTTGCGGTCAATGCTCAGCACCGACTTCATCTCCTTGAGGGCTTCGGTGTCGCCCTTGGCGGCGCGAAGGAAGTGGGAGAGCAGTCGTAGGGCGGGCATTAGCTGGCTGTCGCGCCCCTGAAGGTTGAACGAGAAATATTGCCTGTCCGCCTCGATGTCCATCGTCACGCCCATCTGTTGCCAAGCCTGTTCGAGCTGTTGCTTCTTCAGCGAGTCGGTACCTACCTGTTGGAGGTAGCCCGCCAATGACTCCAACCGTGGCGAATGCAACGTTCCGTCCTTATAACGCAGGGAGAAGGAGAAGATGTCGTTGATGGGATTGTTATTATATAATAAGGTGGCGTGTGGGGAAAGGGGCATCGTGGTGGCATCACGGTCGAAATCGATGAGGCGCACCTCTTGTTCTCGCACGGGGATTTGTGCCAACTCCTTTGCCAAAGCCGACTGTGCATCGGCATTTTTTGGTGTGATGGGCTTGTAGCCGGGCTGCGAAAGCTTCTCCTTGTTGGGAATCCCGTATTTCTTCTTGAATGTCACGTAGTTGGCACCATAATACTTCTTTGCCGCTGCAACGACATCCTGCTTGGTGATATGGGCTATCCGCTGGACCTTGTCGGTGTATTCCCGCCACGTCTTTCCCATGGAGAAAACCTCAATCATGCGCTCTGCACGGGCATCGACAGACTCCAAATCTACCTCCGCTTCCATCATCATCTCCTGTTTGAGCGATTCTAACTGAGCATCAGGGAAGTCTCCATCCATGAGCCTTTGCAACTGGGCAAAGCATAGGGTCTCGGCTTTCTTCAACTTACCAAACGGGATCTTGGGTACAATCAGCAATCCCGTTCCCGCCGCATCATTGAGGCTGAGGCTATGTGCCAATGCGAGGGTGATGGCATGTTCGTTGACGAGCGAGTCTATCAGTCCCGCCTTGCCGTTGGAAAGGATCTTGTTGGCGAGGCTAAGGGCATCATAGTCGGGCGAAAACTCCGTAGGGGCTTGGTACACCAATGCCTCCATGCCGATGATGGGAATGGGAAGTTTCAGTTCTTGGATAGACCCTGCGGCGATGGTTGGCATGGGACTGGTCTGCCGGGACGGTACGGGGCCTGTCTGTACGCGCCCGAAGGTCTTTTCCAAGAGGGCATTCAGCGAGTCGCTATAGGTGATGTCGCCGCAGAGGATCAGTCCCATGTTGGAGGCGACATAATATTTCTTGAAGAAGGCTTCCATCTCCGAGAGGCGTGGATTCTTCAGGCTTTCCGTCGAACCGAGGATGGGATAGGCGTAGGGACGGTCGTGGAAGAGGGTTTTCATGATGGTTTCCATGACATCTCCCATTTCATCAGAGGAACGATTCTTCTCCTCGTACACGTTTTCCAATTCCCCTTGGAAGCCGCGAAACACAGGATGGATGAGCCTTTCGGAGTTCAAGACGCACCATTGTTCGATAAACTGTGGCAGGAAAGAGTTGTGATAAAACGTCATATCGTAGCTTGTGGCGGCATTCAGACCGCTGCCTCCGTAACGGGAGATGAGGCGGTTGAACTCGTTGGGAATGGCGTAGTCGGCGGCGCGAAGGCTCAACTCGTTGATATGTCGCTGGATGGCTGTGCGTTCCTCGGCGTTTGTGGTTTGCGCCAAGAGGTCGTATTGGGCGGAGATAGAGTCGAGCCAGGGCTTTTCTTTCTCATAGTCGATGGTGCCGAGGCGGTCGGTACCCTTGAACATGATATGCTCGAAATAGTGGGCGATGCCCGTATTGGGGCTGTCCTTGCCACCAGCCTTGACGACTACCGCGCCAAACACCTTGGGCAGGGTGTGGTCTTCGTTGAGCCAGACGGTCATCCCGTTGCTCAACACCAGTTCTTTCACTTGCAATTCCTGTGGCACTTGTGCCATCATGTTGATGACGACAAACAAGGCGAAGATGCTTGTTATGATTCGTTTCATATTGATGAGAGTATTGTTAATTCTATTTTCGATTACGTCTGCAAAATTATCCATATTTTTCATAATAACCAAATTCATATTCTTTCTTTAACCTTTACCAAGCCCGTTTGATGTATCAAACGTACTTTTGGGATATTTTCACATAATCGGCATTATGATAAATTGTTGTTTATGAAATCAATTATTGCCAAAAATAAGGATAGTAAGAATGAAAAAAGACAAAAAAATAGTAATTTTGCAGCGTAATAAAAGAAAGTCCCCTATTGAAGTATGAAATTTCGGGGGTGATATTAGGATAAGATAAAGGAATTACATCGGATTTATCAATGAAAGTTTTAAAATTTGGCGGTACTTCGGTTGGCTCGGTTCAAAGTATATTGAACTTAAAGAGAATCGTTGAAGAAGCCGCAAGTACGCAAAGCATTATCGTCGTTGTAAGTGCCTTGGGCGGAATCACGGACAAACTACTATCTACATCGGAGTTGGCTCGACAAGGCGATGAATCATGGAAAATCGAATTTGAAGACATGGTCAAACGCCACCACGAGATGGTCAACAAGGTTATCAAAGACAGCAAGAAAGAAGAATTGTTGTCAACGATAGACATGTTGTTTGACCAGTTGCATAGCATTTTCTACGGTGTCTTCCTGATACATGACTTGAGCCAGAAAACGATGGATGCCATCGTGAGCTATGGCGAGCGATTGAGTTCGTATATCGTAACGGCATTGATTGATGGTGCTGTTCGTAGAAACGCCCGCGATTTCATCCGCACAGAGCGCAAGAATGGCAAGAATACGCTTGATAGCGAGCTCACCTACCAACTGGTGAGAGAGGCATTCGCAGCGTTGCCAAACATCTCTGTCGTCCCTGGTTTTATCAGTAGGGACCGCGATACCAATGAGACAACCAACCTCGGTCGTGGCGGAAGCGACTATACAGCCGCCATCATCGCTGCCGCCTTGGACGCTGACATCTTAGAGATTTGGACGGATGTGGATGGTTTCATGACCGCCGACCCACGTATCATCAAGACAGCCTACACCATCAATGAGTTGAGTTATGTCGAGGCGATGGAGCTTTGCAACTTCGGCGCGAAGGTGATTTACCCCCCTACCATCTACCCTGTCTGCGTCAAGAACATCCCCATCATGGTGAAAAACACCTTCAACCCAGAGGGTACGGGGACGATTATCAAGGACAAGATAGACAATGACCGCAAGCCCATCAAGGGTATCTCCAGCATTAGCGGTTCTACCTTGATTACCGTGACAGGTCTTTCGATGGTGGGTGTGATTGGTGTGAACCGCCGAATCTTCACCACGCTGGCAGACAATGGCATCTCCGTGTTCCTCGTATCGCAAGCATCGTCGGAGAACTCGACCTCCATCGGCGTGAGGGATGAGGATGCCGACGAGGCCATCAAGGTGCTTAACGAGGAGTTTGCCAAGGAGATAGAGACGGGTGCCATGTTCCCGATGATGGCGGAGAGCGGTCTTGCCACGATTGCCATTGTGGGTGAGAACATGAAACACACGCCTGGCATTGCCGGTAAGTTGTTTGGCACGTTGGGACGAAGCGGCATCAGCGTCATCGCCTGTGCGCAAGGAGCATCGGAGACCAATATCTCTTTCGTGGTGGATGGCCGTTTCCTCCGCAAGTCGCTCAACGTGTTGCACGACTCTTTCTTCCTTTCGGAATACAAAGTCCTTAATCTTTTTATCTGCGGTGTGGGTACTGTGGGTAGCAAACTCATCGAGCAAATTCGTTCCCAATACGAGGAACTGAAACGCCATAGCAGGTTGAAACTGAACGTCGTGGGCATCGCTACCTCCCAACATGGCATCTTCTCGCGTGACGGCATCGACCTCGACAACTACCAAGAGGCGTTGAATGCCTCGACGTGTGATGTCAAGAAGTTGCGAGAGAGCATCATCAGCATGAATATCTTCAACAGTGTCTTCGTGGATTGCACCGCCAGCAAGGACATTTCAGACCTGTACCAGACGTTCCTCGAACACAATATCAGCGTGATTGCCGCCAACAAGATTGCCGCCTCTTCCTCATACGACGAATACTTGACGCTCAAGCAGACAGCCTTGACACGTGGCGTGAAGTTCCGTTTTGAGACAAACGTTGGCGCGGGTCTCCCTATCATCGGCACGATTAACGACCTTCGCAATTCGGGGGATAAGATTCTGAAGATTGAGGCGGTATTGAGTGGCACCCTGAATTTTATCTTCAATGTACTCTCTCCCACTACCCCATTCTCCAAAGCCGTCCGCATGGCGAAGGAGGAAGGATATAGTGAACCCGACCCACGCATCGACCTGAGCGGAAAGGATGTCATCCGTAAGCTTGTCATCTTGACCCGCGAGGCAGGCTATCAAGTGGAACAAGCCGACGTGGAGAAACATCTCTTCGTACCCGACTCCTATTTTGAAGGCTCTATAGATGACTTCTGGAAGAATCTCCCCCAGTTGGATGCAGACTTCAACCAACGCTTGGAGAAGTTGAATGCCGAGCATAAACGCTGGCGGTTTGTCGCCAAGATGGAAAATGGCAAGACCAGTGTTGCCCTGCAAGAGATAGAGATGGGACATCCCTTCTACAACCTCCAAGGGAGTAATAACATCGTGATGCTCACCACCGAGCGATACAAGGAGTTCCCGATGCTCATCCAAGGCTATGGCGCAGGGGCGAGCGTCACGGCAGCGGGCGTGTTTGCCAATATCATGTCGATAGCCAACATCTAACTTATACCACATGAAACACATCATTATATTAGGTGACGGTATGGCAGACCACCCAGTCGAGCGGTTGGGAGGCAGAACACCGTTGCAGTATGCCCAGACTCCCTATATGGACTTATTGGCAAAAGACGGTCGTTGCGGACGCTTAATCACCGTGCCAGAGGGTTTCCCACCAGGGTCGGAAGTGGCAAACACTGCTATCCTTGGCTATGACCTCAACCAAGTATATGAGGGTCGCGGTCCGCTTGAGGCGGCTTCCATTGGCTATGAGATGGCTTCCGATGATCTCGCCCTGCGTTGCAACATCATCTCCTTGCAGGATGGAAAAATCATCACCCACAATGGCGGCAACCTCCAGACGGAAGAAGCTCGCCAGCTCATTGACTACCTGAATGAACATCTGGGCAATGACAAGGTGCGTTTCATCGCCGGCATCCAATACCGACATCTGCTCATCATCAAGGGTGGGGACAAAAACATCAAATGCGCCCCACCCCATGACCATCCTAATGAGGAATGGAAACCATTGTTGGTGAAGGCAAGCGGAGACGACGAATCGGCACAAGAGACGGCGGACCTAATCAACCAACTGATATTGGAATCGCAAGCTTTGTTGGAAAAACATCCTATCAACAGGCAACGAGCCAAAAATGGGAAGCTGCAAGCCAATTCCATCTGGCCATGGAGTGGCGGCTATCGCCCTTCCATGACACCTCTCACACAGACATATCCACAAATCAAACGAGGTGCTGTCATCACAGCGGTTGACCTCATCAAGGGCATCGGGCATTATGCTGGACTACGTGCCATCGAGGTGGATGGTGCCACGGGACTTGCCAACACCAATTATGAAGGAAAGGCACAGGTTGCCATTGAGGCATTGAAAACCGACGATTTCGTATTTGTACACGTGGAAGCAAGCGATGAGGCTGGGCATGACGGCGACGTGGAGTTGAAGGTGAAGACCATCGAATATTTGGATAGCCGTATCGTCAAGCCTATCTATGAGTATGTTTGCCAATGCGAGGAGCCTATTTGTATCACTGTCTTGCCCGACCACCCTACTCCCGTGGAATTGCGGATTCATGTCAGCGAGCCTGTACCCTTCGTGGTATGGCATCGTGGGATTACCCCCGACGATGTGCAACAATACGACGAGACGGCTTGCGTTACGGGAGGTTTCGGTCTGTTGAAACTACAAGAATTTATGCAAACAATCATGAACATTAAATAATCATGCAATATTATAGCACAAACAAGCAAGCACCTTTGGCAAGCCTCCATAAGGCTGTCGTGAAAGGATTGGCAGAAGACAGAGGACTGTATATGCCCGAACAAATCAAGACGTTGCCGCAGGATTTCTTTGACCATATCCAAGACATGTCGTTCCAGGATTTGTCATATGTGGTTGCCGATGCGTTCTTTGGCGAGGACGTGGAGGCGGAAGCTTTGAGGAACATCGTCTATGACACGCTATCGTTTGAGACACCTGTTGTCCAAGTGAAGGACAACATCTATGCTTTGGAACTTTTCCATGGTCCAACGCTGGCTTTCAAGGATGTAGGCGCACGGTTCATGGCTCGTCTGTTGCAATACTTTATTCGTCAGGAGGGCAACGAACAGGTGAATGTGCTTGTGGCGACATCGGGCGACACGGGGTCTGCCGTTGCCAATGGCTTCCTTGGCGTTGACGGTATCCATGTCTATGTGCTTTATCCCAAGGGAAAAGTGAGCAAGATACAAGAGAGCCAGTTCACCACCCTTGGACAAAACATCACCGCCATTGAGGTGGATGGCGTGTTTGACGATTGCCAGGCATTGGTGAAGAATGCCTTTATGGATGAGGAGTTGAATCGCCACATGAAACTCACATCTGCCAATTCCATCAATGTGGCGCGGTTCCTGCCGCAGGCGTTTTATTATTTCAATGCTTACGCGCAGATGAAAAAAATGGGAAGGGCTGACAACATGGTGATGTGTGTGCCAAGCGGCAACTTCGGAAATATCACCGCCGCCCTCTTTGGACATCGTATGGGACTGCCCATCAAGCGGTTCATCGCCGCCAACAATGCCAACGACATCTTTTATCAGTACCTACAGACGGGCGAATACCACCCGCAACCCAGCAAGCAGACGCTGGCGAATGCCATGGATGTAGGCGACCCCAGCAACTTTGCCCGTATCTATGATTTGTATGGCGGCTCCCATGCTACTGTAACGTCATTGATAGACGGGGCGACTTATAGCGACGAGCAAATTAGGGAAACAATGTTGGCATGTTACCAACAGACAGGTTACATCCTCGATCCCCATGGCACCTGCGGCTACCGCGCTTTGCAGGAAGGACTCATGGAAGGTGAGTGTGGCGTTTTCTGCGAGACGGCACATCCTGCGAAATTCAAGGAGACCGTAGATGACATCACCCATGCCGATGTCACTATTCCCGAGCGTCTCGCCGCCTTTATGCGTGGGAAGAAAGAAAGCGTCCCCATGACAAAGACGTTCCAAGACTTTAAGGATTATCTACTTAAAGAATAAGGACTTAATATACAAATATGTAATGAAAGAAATATACAAACAATATCGCTTGACATCCACCGAAGAGCCAACAGACGAAATGCTTCTGGAATTGATGCAAGATGTACTCAAGGCTGCACAGGAATCGAGTGCCAAGGCTGAAGAAGAGAAACGGAGAAGACTACAAGAAGTTGCCAATGATATAAAGGCATGGAAATCAAACACAGCGATATGAAAGAAAGGAACCCAACTCTCTGTGTTGTGGCTGGTCCAAATGGTTCAGGCAAAACAACTACGACGGTCCAGTTGCTTAATAATGAATGGACAACAGATAGTCTATACATCAACCCTGACATCATTGCACAAGAAATATTTGGTGACTGGAATTCAAGAGAATCTATACTTAAAGCTGCCGAATATGCAACTCAACTACGTTATGAATGTTTAGAGAAAGGACACGACTTCGTATTTGAAACTGTTTTTTCTTCTTCCGAAAAGTTAGAGTTTTTACACAAGGCAAAAGATGCAGGATTCTTCATTCGCTTTTTCTATGTGTGTACATCCGACCCCACCATCAACATTGCCCGTATCGCCCAACGTTATCTTAATGGTGGACACGAAGTACCCATTTCAAAAGTCATAAGCCGATATTATAAGTCAATGCTCAATGCCGCAAAAGCCATCTCCTTTGTTGACCGTGCATATATCTATGACAATTCCATTGACAACCACTTGCCACACTTACTCTATCGCACACGTGATGGCAAGATATATAAACATTATACAGATGATATCCCAGAGTGGGCTAAGACGTTAGTGCAATAATTCACAATGTTGGGTGTTTAGTATACTTCCCTAAACACCCAACACAAAACATTTACTATTACTTAATTACCATTTACTCGTCCCAAACGCTATTGCCTTTTCCCAATGCCACACCAGGATTCAAGCCATCGTCTGGATCGGTATCTACGATAGGCCCATCAATGACCTCGGTCTCCGAGTATGGTACGAAGTCTTTCATCATCTCGTCGCTCCACATGTCAAGAACGGTGACATGCGGCTTGTCGTAGTGTCGATTCTTCTCGTCCATGGTTACCATTGTCTAAGAGTTTCATTACTTCACTACCACTTTCTTGCCATTCATGATATACACACCACGCATGGTGGGTTTATTCTCATAGCGGCGACCTTGCAGATCGTAGTATGCTCCATTTTCATTTTGTGTCTGAACACCTTGAATGGATGTCGTACCATCATCAAACATCAACTTGAAATACTTGGCACCATTCTCAATCTTCGCCGTGGGCAGTTGGAGATAAGCTCGGTGTGCAGCTATCGTACCCTCTTCCTTCACGCGATAGAAGCCCAAGCCCCTATTACCATCACCAAGGATGAAATTGGTATATATTCCCTCCGTTGGCTCAATGACCGTGGGTTGGTTCACGCCAACGAGCATATTAACCACATAGCTGTCGTCTGTTATTGCAAATGGAATCTCATATTCTCCAGCTTCGGCTTTCAGGATCAATCCCGTAGCGGGTGGTACCTCTGTAACTCGGGAGAGGTAAACGATGTCGCCATCGTAGCTGGCAATGATGTAAGCCTTCACGTTCTCGCTGTCCGTAAAGTCAAGCCCGTTCTCCGAGCAATAGGTGATGAAGCCATAGTCAGTAGTAACATTCAATCTCTCCGTGCCGTCTGCATCCATGCCGCCAAAGCGGATATTGACATCCATGCCACCAGCACCGCCATTCTCCGAGTCGTATGTATAGCTCATTGTGGAAGGAGTGCCAGCGAATGGGAACACCCAATAGCCGTCTTCTGTCAGATAGGTGGAGCTGACACTTACTGCTATGCCGTTGATGGTGAGGTTGCTTACCTTCGTCAGGTCAATGCCGTTCACCACGACAAACTTGTAATAGCCCCCGTCAATGCTGATAGCCTCGCGCACCAATTTCTGCGCACTGAGGATGGCTTCGATGATGTCAACATTCACCGCCAACCGAATCCATGTCAGTTCGTTGTTGTAGATGTACACCCTAACGAGCTTCACGTTTTTCGTCAAGTCGATGATGGTCAGCTTGTTGTTATAGATATACAGGTCTTCCAACAAGACATTATACGTCAGGTTGATTTCCGTCAACTTGTTGTTATAGATGTGGAGGCGTACCAGCTTTACGTTCTTCGTCAAGTCGATGGTCGTCAACACATTATTATATACATACAAGTCTTCCAACAAGACGTTATAGGTCACGTTGATTTCCGTCAGGTAGTTGTTGTAGATATGCAACCTTACCAATTTGATGTTATACGTCAAGTCAATCGTTGTCAGTCGGTTGTTGTAGATATATAAGTCCACCAACTCCACGTTATACCGCAAGTTAATCTCTGTCAGGTAGTTGTTGTAGATGTGCAATCTCACCAACTTGACATTATACGTCAGGTCAATATACGTCAGTCGGTTGTTGTAGATGTACAGGTCCACCAACTCCACGTTATACCGCAAATTAATCTGCGTGATGTAGTTGTTATAGATATGCAACCTTACCAACTTCACGTTCTTTGTCAAGTCAATCGTCGTGATGCGGTTGTTGTAGATGTACAAGTCCACCAATTCTACGTTGTATATCAAGTTGATTTGCGTAATGTAGTTGTTATAAATATGGAAACGCTTCAGCTTGATGTTCTTTGTCACGTCGATGGTGGTGATGTAGTTGTTATAGATGTAGAACTCCTCTAACTCCACATTGTACTTCACGTTCACCTTCGTAATCTCGTTGTTGTACACATGCACCTTGCGCAATCGCACATTATACGTAAAGTCAACCTCACGGATGTAGTTGTTGTAGAGATACACCTCCTCCACGTAGACGAAATGCTCAATACCCGTGATGTCCCTGATGCCTTGGTCGTGGGCATCTATGACCTTGATGCGGCGAATCTCATCTTTAGTCAGCTTGCCGTCCTTGTCCTCGTCCGCATTGTCGAGAACCCATTGGCGGAAGGGGGCATCGGGAAAGTGTACCTCGTCGATGGGTAATGGCTTCTCCACCACGGTAAGATTGAAAGTCACACTCTCCAAGATTGTAGCTTGTCCTGCGGAGTTGGTGAACTCCACGTAGGGCACAGTCACCTCATACGTGCCAAGCTCCATGTTCGCGTCTGCCTTGACAACGAAGTGGAACAACTCGTCGTTGCCCGTAGGAATCTGGGCAGCATCTAACGTGTAGCCAAGAAAACGGCTCTTGCCCGATGCCAGCTTGGAATAGGAGACGGAGAAGCCCGCCTCGTCCAAGGCATCACTCAATGTGCGTTTGCCCACGGTGATGCCGTTGGGCAATTGCATGTCTATCTGCCAGCCATAATACGGCTCGGCAAACTCATAGTTCAACACCACCGTGGCCTGTCCGCCCTGCTCCACGGTCACGTCGGCGATGCTCAACTTGTCGGCGGAAGCATTCCCCACGTAAGCGAGGAATGCCAGCATTGTTATGAATAACTTTCTTTGCATAATTGATATTTGTATTTAAATTGGGTTATCTGATGTTGATCTTCTTTCCATTGACGATGTAGATGCCCGTGGCATTGTCGCCAAAGCGGTTATGTCCTGCCTTCACGTCGAGCGTCTTGTAGAGCAAGCCCGTGGCGGTATAGACCTTGAGCAGTTCGTCTTGGTCTGCATCCACGACGATGGTTTTTCCTTCGGCATAAACATTTGTTCCCGCCTCGGCTTGGTTGATACCCGTAACGTTGCCGTTGGCATTGTGGAGGGCATGTTCCTGTGCGTTCATGTCAACGAAGTGGATGTTGTCGATGTTCACCATGCCCATACTCTTCCCGTTTGTCTTGATCGTGAGCAACGTTCCATCTTTGCCGTTGAACCCTTCAAGGGTTGGCGAGTAGGCGATGACCCTATACTTACCATTGGCAAGGCGTTTGGATGCCAGTTGGTGATGTGGCGCACGGGTTTCATCCAATGTGATGTCTTCAATGGACATATCGTTTGGCAGTGTCACATCCATGGTGAATGCGGTGTATTGTGGGGCATTGAGGAGTTCCACATCAATGCCCTTTGCGCTTGCCGTGGGGTAAAGGTGTGAAATATCATCGTCTGGGATGTCAGGGATGACGGGACTTACCTCCTCATTGAGCAATGCCTGGATGATGGCGATGGCATCCGACACGGTGATGCTGCCGTCCTTGTTGTAATCTGCTGCACCCTCGATGAATACGGGAAGCGTGTTCTCTTGCAACCAACTGATGATGCACACGGCATCAGAGATTGAAACGACGCCGTCGTTGTTCACGTCGCCAAGCAACGCCACGGGCTTGTCTGTAATCTCCGTCACGTTTACATATACCACCAGACGATTGTCCTTGTATGGATATAAGTAACTGGGTTCGGATGGGAATGCGTATGTGTAACTGATCCTGCTTGGGTCATCTGCTGACGGGAATACGATATACCTATCACTATTCATTGTGATGGGGAAGTCGGAATATCCACCTCGATAATAGGTTTCGCCATCTACCACGAATTGGCTCAAACGAGCGAAGTCAAAGTCGGACGGCACCTTAATTCCATACTTCCCGCTTGCCAACATCTTAACGGGCTTCTCCAAATATTGCTCATGGGAGGCACCAGAGCCAATGACGACGATGTTCTCACCTTCATAATATGTGCCAGGGTCACATCCTTCTGCCAAGGTGATGCACATCAGTTGGTTACCGGCACAACGCAACTTTGCCAATGCTGTGTTGGCGGAAAGGTCGAGACTTGCCAATTGGTTGTTGTCGCAGTTCAAGGTGTCTATCTTGGCATTTATAGAGAGGTCGAGGCTCACAAGCTGGTTGTCGCTGACATTCAGTTTCTTCAATTCCGTGAAATACTTGATGCCAGTCAGGTCGGCAACACCTTGGTTGGAAACATCCATGCTCGTTATGCCTTTGATTTCACGCTGGTACAGCCATCCGTCCTCGCCATACCACTGGGAAAGGATAAAGCTACGGAAGTTGCCGTCGGGGAAATTCTCCTCGTTCACCTCGATGCCTTCTTCCTGCTTACCCAATGTAAAATTTCCACCTTTCCATACGAAATAGTCACCAGAGGTGTCTACGCCAAAGTTAAAACCATCGGGAACATTAATGTAGCAAGGATTTGTCTCCGTTCCAACACCTTCACAAGCATTTGATGCAATATTTTCCATAGATGCGGAAATATATAAAGATTTAAGAGCAGAACAATCTCTTAACATATTTGATGAAGATGTTACGTTTGTCATGTCAAAATTGCTTAAGTCAAGAATAGCCAATCCGTTGCAACCAGAAAACATTGAATTCATGTTAGTCACGTTTTGTGTGTCAAAGTTGCTTATGTCGAGGCTCGTCAATCCGCTGCAATTTTGGAACATGCCGCCCATGTCCGTCACGTTTTTTGTGTCGAAGTTTCCCACATTGAGGCTCGTCAATCCGCTGCATTCGTAGAACATGATACCCATCTTTGTCACGTTTTGTGTGTCAAAGTTACTTAAGTCAAGGCTTGTCAATCCGCTGCATTCGTAGAACATGAAAGTCATCCCCGTCACGTTTTTAGTGTCGAAGTTGCTCAAGTCGAGGCTCGTCAATCCGCTGCAAAACATGAACATGCCGCCCATGTTGGTTACATTTTGTGTGTCGAAGTTGCTTATGTCAAGGCTTGTCAATTTGTTGCAATTAGTAAACATTGAATTCATGTTCGTCACGTTTTGTGTGTCGAAGTTGCTTAAGTCAAGGCTCGTCAATCCCCAGCAACC
>JAFYZV010000242.1 GCA_017548525.1 Prevotella sp. | reverse complement strand
GTGTTTCATCGTGTTAGAGATGAATGCGATGTTCTCCCGTATTTGCTGTGCCTTGTCCGAACGCTCCCCATTCTTAACGATATTCACACGGTTCTCCGCCTCGGAGATTTCACGAATGCCCTCTTGGATTTGGTTCAAGGTGGACATCATGTCGTTGATCTCGTTGTCTTTCTGTACGATAATCTTCTGCAAGGAGTCGGTAACCGACGTGTCAGGCACCACGGGTGTCCTCTTTTCTTCCTTACAACCAATGAATAGCAGCATCATCAATGCCGATGCAAAACATGCTAATTTTCTCATAATCATATTATTTTTGGATTTTTCTCTTTCATCTTCCCTGCCACCACAATGACAATCTCGCCCTTCGGGGGCTTTTCCGTGAAATGGTGGATGACCTCCTCAAGGGAGCCACGGACACTCTCTTCATGCACTTTGGAAATCTCACGGCACACGCTCACCTGTCGATCATTGCCAAAGATGGCGGCAAACAGCTGGAGTGTCTTCACCAACCGATAAGGCGACTCATAGAACACCATGGTGCGCCTCTCGTCTCGCAGGGACTCCAAATGCGTCTGTCGCCCCTTCTTCTGCGGAAGGAAGCCCTCGAAACAGAAACGGTCGCAGGGCAAGCCCGACGACACAAGGGCGGGAATACATGCCGTCGCACCAGGCAAGGTTTGCACCTCCACGCCAGCGGCTATCGCCTCGCGCACCAAGAAGAAGCCTGGGTCGCTAATGCCTGGTGTGCCAGCATCGCTGATTAAGGCGACGTTCTGCCCCGCCTTTAGCCTCTCCACGATGCTTGCGGAAGTACCATGTTCGTTGAATTTGTGATGTGACATCAGATGTTGGGATATGTCGAAATGTTTGAGCAAGATACCAGAAGTGCGCGTATCTTCCGCCAAAACCAAGTCGGCTTCCCTCAATATGCGGATGGCACGGAGTGTCATGTCCTCCATATTGCCCACAGGGGTTGGAACTACATACAATGTACCCATAAGACTTCGCAAATATAGTTAAATAATCTTCACGAACAAAAAAAAGGCTTATTTCTTTGCAATTTTTAAAACGTCTTTGTATTTTTGCATCATTATGAATGCAAACTTACAGGGGGAACCACACCGTCCCGGCAGAATAGAAGTGGTGTGCGGGTCGATGTTCTCGGGAAAGACCGAGGAGTTGATTCGAAGAATGAAACGCGCAAAATTCGCCAAGCAGAAAGTGGAGATATTCAAGCCATCCATCGACACACGCTATTCGGATGTCAACGTGGTGAGTCATGACCAGACAGCCATCCCGTCGACTCCCATCGAGACATCGTCTACCATCCTGTTGCTATCCTCTGACATCGACGTGGTGGGCATTGACGAGGCGCAGTTTCTCGACAATGGCTTAGTGGATGTGTGCAACGAGCTTGCCAATCGTGGCGTGAGGGTCATCGTGGCAGGATTGGACATGGACTTCAAGGGAGTGCCTTTCGGCCCTATGCCCGCCCTCTGCGCCATCGCCGATGACGTGACAAAAGTCCACGCCATCTGCGTTAAGTGCGGGTCGCTGGCATATATCAGCCATCGGTTGGTGCAAAACGACAAGCGCGTGTTGCTTGGCGAGAAGATGGAATACGAACCATTGTGCCGCGACTGTTACCAAAAATCCTTAACCGAAGAGAGAAAGGAAAATGGAGAATAAGATTACTTTCGACAAGCTGATCCGCTGGGGGGGGATTGCCCTGCTGCTATTGGTGGTATTCCTGATAGTCAACAAGTTGAGCGGGGTGTTGCTCCCATTCTTCATAGCTTGGCTGTTGGCGTATCTCCTCCACCCTTTGGTGAAGTTTGTGCAATATCGGATGCACGTCAAAAGCCGTGTGTTGTCCATCATCATAACCATGATTGCCGTGCTGGCAGTCGTCTCCTTGGTGGTATGGCTGATTATCCCGCCGATGATTGAGCAATTCCAGAAACTCGGCGACGTGGCGACAAGTTACATCAATTCGGCAACCAACACCAATAGTATCTCTGAATATATCCGACAATGGCTACAGGAAAACCAGTCGAAAATAGAGAGTTTCTTTAAGAGCAGCGACTTCACCGATGCCTTGAAAACGGCAATGCCCAAGCTGTTCTCCTTCGTGGGACAGACGGCAAGTGTCATCATCAGCATCATCGCCTCGTTCATTACCTTATTATATATGTTCTTCATCCTGCTCGACTATGAGTTCCTGACAAGCAATTGGATCAAGATTTTCCCCAAGAAAAGCCGTCCCTTCTGGAAGGAACTCATGGGAGACGTGGAGCGCGAGTTGAACAATTACATCCGAGGACAAGGACTCGTGGCACTCTGCATGGGCATCCTCTTCTGCATCGGGTTTACCATCATCGGCTTCCCGATGGCGATTGGACTAGGTATTCTCATCGGCATTCTCGACCTCGTGCCATATCTCCACACCTTCGCATTGATACCCACGGCTTTCCTCGCCTTGCTCAAAGCGGCAGACACAGGACAGAACTTCTGGGTCATCTTTGGACTGGCGGTATTGGTCTTCGCCGTCGTGCAAGTGATTTGCGACATGTTCGTGACACCCAAGATCATGGGGAAAGCCATGGGACTCAACCCCGCCATCCTCCTCCTCTCGCTCTCCGTATGGGGTGCATTGTTAGGTTTCATCGGCCTCATCATCGCCTTGCCCCTCACTACACTCATCATTGCCTATTGGCAACGATATGTCACGAAAGAACATGAAAATCAAGAAATAGAAGAAAAAAATAGCGAATAATTTGCCCGTTTGAAAAAATCGTGCTACCTTTGCACCGCTTTTTTCAACTAAATGTTATTAGGGGAGACTCGTTAGCTCAGTTGGTAGAGCACAACACTTTTAATGTTGGGGTCTTGGGTTCGAGCCCCAAACGGGTCACAAAGCAAAATCCTAAATAGTCAAAATGGCACTATTTAGGATTTTTCTATAAGCAATCCCATGTTCCCTGGCGGTCAAAAGGCATTGATGAAATTCTTATCTAAGAACGTGATATATCCCGACGTGGCAAAGGATTATGGTGTGGAAGGCAGTGTTGTCATGTCATTCTTCATCGATAAAGACGGAACGCTGACAGACATCTCTGCACACGACTGCAAGATAGAGAGATTCAATACCACCAAGTTCGGTGAAGAGACCGATGCACGTCAGAAAGAACTGAAGGAACAATTTGCCTTGATGTTTGCCAAGGAGGGTGCCCGAGTCATTCGCAAGATGCCCAAATGGAAACCTGGTCGGCTTAACGGTAATACTGTAAGGGTAAAGATCAATCAGCCCATCACCTTCTCCATGCCTGGCAAGTAAAAACCCTGTTGTTGAAGTTAGGAAATCTCATTACATTCTTGCCTTTTGTTTCTCGCCAGCCCCAGAGCCACGGTACTTGCTGCGAGCCTCGTTGAATTTCCATGTGAGGTCGAGTGAGAAGGTACGACGCGCTGGGTTCTTGGTGGTGATCTCGCGGATGCCGAAGATGATGACATCGGTCTTGTCGGTGTTGAAGATGTCGTTGCAGCGCAAGTCAGCTGTCAAGGTTCCAAGGTTGCGCAGGTTGAAGTCGCGCTGGATGCCGATACTGGTGTTGAAGCGGTTAGCGATGATGCGGTAGTTGTTGTAGTCGCCGTGCGAAGCCCACTGTGCGCTGACATTGAGGCGGTAGTCCTTCGGCAACTCGATGTCATTCTGCCAGACGAGCGTCATGTAAGGGCGGTTGAGCGTGAGCATGGATCCGTTGGCGGTCAGCGACTTGTAGTTTTGGAAGACGGAGTAGACATACCACATGGGATGCCAACAGCCGATGGTTGGGCGGGCTGAGAGGCTGACGGCGAACTGGTCGTAGTCTTCTGCGCTATTGATGGGTCGCACGAGGCTGATGAGTGGGTCTTCGCTGCCGGGGAAGGGTTCGGTACTCATGGTCACAACATCCTTGATACGTCCATAGTTCAGCGTGAGGTTGGCCCACTTGTAGCCAGCATTCAATACGAGGCTATGGGTGTAGGTTGGCTTCAGGTATGGGTTACCGCTCTGAAACGCATAACGATTCAGATAAATGGTAGAACTGGTGAGGTTGCTGTAGTTTGGACGCTCGATGTCACGACGATACGAGAGTGAGAATTGTAACTTGCCTATTGGAGCCGTGATAACTGCTGTGGGGAACCAGTCGCCATAGTCACGACAGACCTCATCCTCGCGAACGCCAAAGTTGAAGTAGTCGTTTTTCAGGTGCTCATAACGTAGTCCTGCTTGCATAAACACCTTGCCGAAAGGTCGTCCATACTCCACAAAGGCAGCCGTGGATTTTTCGTTGATTTCTGTATCTGTAGTCTTTACAGGAATAGACTCCGTAGAAGTGAAGTCGTAGGCATCAGTCCGATGGTTATAGGAATACTCGCCGCCAACGGAGAGATTGCCTTTCAGCACGGGATAGGAGAAGATGAGCTTCGAAGCCCAGAATTTGTTTCCGCTGATCGTGTTGCTCTCCATCTTGCGAATTGTTTGTTGCTGTGGTACAATAACAGACTGAACGTCTGTGGTTTGTTCGGTCGTGCTACCAGGAGCCTTGGTGTCGTCAAAGAGACCATCCACATTGAGGTCGATGCCCAACAATCCCACCTTCCCATTATAATAGGCGTTGAAGATGTGCTTATTGAATGATTCGTCTTGCCAGATGTTGCTTTCGGAACGCTCTATATATTTTCCGTTCTCGTAAGAGTCGGTACAGAAGAAACTCTTCAGTTCACCGCTGGGACGACGGTCGTATTTGTAGAAAGCACCAAAGCTATGGTTCTCGTCTACCATGTAGTTGATTTGAAGTTGTGGCGAAAAGCCATACCAGTCGTGCGTTGTCTCCTGAGTGGTTAAGCCATCGATGCGGTCTGGACCAATGTAATAGAGCAGGTCGTTGTCTTGCAGACCTTTGTAATGCCCTTCTTTTCCTGCCCAGAACGAGGCGGTGATGTCAAGACCACCCGTACGGTAGTTCATATCGAGGTTGTTGGTATATGTGCTACCATACTGGTAGAGATAACCAGCGTTATCGCGGAAACTAAAGCCCTCGCCTTGCGCCTTTTTCAGCATGATTCGGACGACGGCCTTCGTCGATGCAGCATAGCGGGCACCAGGATTCTGTATCACATCAACATGTTGTATTTGGTCGGCACGCAAACGAGAGAGTTCGCTTATGTCTTGCACTTTTCGACCATTGATATATACTTCTGCATCGCCACGTCCCAATACCTTCACGCCACCGTTACGCTCAGCCTCCAACGACGGAATCCTTGACAGGGCATCATTCACCGAGCCCGCATTCTCTAAAATGGTTCCTGCCACGGTGGTACGCATGGCATCACCTTTGGCAAATGTCTTTGGCAATTGACCTTTCACCACCACTTCTCCGAGCATCTTCGCGTCGTCTTTCATCTGGATAGTCAACCCGTTAGCAGCCTTTACATATATGGTTTCATAGCCTACACTCGTCACCTTCAACAGACCATCATTTTTATCCGTCACAATTTTAAATACACCTTGTTCATCTGTCACCGCACCTTGGATGAAGGCTGAGTCGGGCAACGACAACAGCACAACATTCACGAAGGCCAGCGGCTCACCCTTCTCGTCAACTACTTTTCCCTCCAAATCTTGTGTCTTGGCAATAGCCACTACTGTCATCATCATCATAGCCAAGAGGGTCATCAGCCTCATTATTGTTGTTTTTCTTGTCATAACTATTCTATCGCTAAATGTTCTTATGCTATTCTGTCAGTTTGACGAAGCAAAGACATGAAATGTTGCAAATCCCTCATTACTTTTGGGATTTTTTGCAAGAATATGTGATGAATAGTAGGCTGATATGGGACAAATGCACGTTCTTTTTTATTGAACATTGAATGTTGACCATTGAACATTATTGCAAAGCACATTCGAATGGTCAATGGTCAATTCGTTTACAACGCTCCCTTGGTGGAAGGCAGCTCGTAATGGTATATGTCACGTTTTACTGCCATCTTCAAGGCACGTGCCAATGCCTTGAAGACGCCCTCTATCTTATGGTGTTCATTGTCACCCACAGCCTTGATGTTCAAGTTCATGCGAGCGGCATCGGAGAGACTCTTGAAGAAATGAAGGAACATCTCCGTCGGCATATCGCCCACCTTCTCACGATGGAACTCTGCATCCCATACCAACCAAGGTCTGCCTCCAAAATCAAGAGCCACTTGGCATAGGCAGTCATCCATAGGGAGACAATATCCGTAACGTTCTATACCACGCTTGTCGCCAAGGGCTTTGAGGATACATTCACCCAACGCTATTGCCGTATCCTCGATAGTATGGTGTTCGTCCACGAAGAGATCGCCATGCGTGTGAATCGTCAAGTTCATCTGCCCATGCTTACCAATCTGTTCAAGCATGTGGTCAAAGAATCCCAATCCAGTCGAGATGTCACATTTTCCCGACCCATCAAGGTCTATTCGCACATGGATGTCTGTTTCCTTCGTTGAGCGTCTCACCTCCGCAACCCGTTCACCAGCGAAAAGGATTTCAGCTATCTTGTCCCATGTCATGCCGTCTTGCCCAAGGATGAGTGCCTTGCAACCAATATTCTCCGCCAATTGACGGTCAGTATCGCGGTCACCAATGACGTAACTACCAGCCAAATCATATTCTGGATTATCAAGATATGCCGTCAACATACCTATTCCAGGCTTCCGCATCGGCGAGTTATCCTCGGGGAAATGGCGGTCAATGAGTTGGTCGTCAAAGGTTATACCCTCCCCTTCCAAGGTCTGGAGGATAAAGTTATGAACTGGCCAAAATGTCTCTTCGGGAAACGATGGCGTCCCTAACCCATCTTGGTTGGACACCATGACAAAGCGGAAGTCAAGATGCTGGCGAATGAAAGACAGATTACGAAACACACCCTCCACGAACTTCAGTTTCCCAAAATCATCAATTTGCTCATCCTCTGGTTCATGGATTAGGGTACCATCACGGTCAATAAACAATATTTTCTTCATTGTTCTTGGATGTTTTTCTTATTGTTGCGGTCGATTTCATTACGCTTGATGGAACCGTATGTGTAATACATGACCATGTAAATCCATACGGAGAATATCGACATAAGGGCATAGAGGATGGTGGCTGTCACAAAGAAGAACCAAGGGAAGTATGAGGGAAGCCCCGACGGGTCGCCCCAAGCCATTCCCCGGAACGACAACATTTGCACGATGTTGAGAATAAACAGAGGCATGGTCAGCACACACGATACCACCATGGAAATAAGTCCCACCACAAACATGACGACAAAGAGAAAGCCCCAATGCTTGAATCCCACCTTATAAGCAGGGAAGAATGTCTTTCGGAACGAACCCTCCTCCATCATATATGCCATGAAGGAATAGGTAAAGGGAAGCATCAATACCAAGAACAAGAGGGTAAAGACTAAAATTAAACCAAACACCATGGTTAAGACGTGTGACTTATCAACACCATCACCCACCAAGTTTGGGACAACCACCATTGCTGAAATAATAATGCCAAACACAACTATTAAGGCAATATAAGCCAAAAACACCTTGATCATTTTCATCAGATTGCGCTTCATCCCCTGGCCATTGAGCAGATTGAAGAGGGATGACAAGAACCATACGTATGAAGCTAACATGACCAACATCATGCCGTAGACTATCCACAATGTCGACGCTGTCTCCCCTTTAAAACCAAAAACGAAGAAGGACACCGTCAGGAATGCAGATGCCACTAACGAAAAAACGAGGAGGGGAAGCCATAGGGCAGTAACAATCCGTTTGATGTTGCTATTAAACAAGTTAAATGCCGCGCTCACACACTTGGAAACATTGCGCGATTTAATCAATTCAATATCCATATTTTATTTGTTCATTTATTTTTTTACATTGTACGACGACGAAACTCAGCGCAAGTAATAGCGGTTGCTATCGACACATTAAGACTTTCGGCAGAAGTTTTCCCCACTCCGCCGAAACGAGGAATCAGCAATCGGCGGTTGACTTTCGTGGCAATATCAGGTGTAATACCGTTGCCCTCGTTACCCATCACGATAACGCCGTGGGGAGTGAGTGGTTGCCCATAGATGTCCTCGCCATCAAGGAACGTTCCATAGATGGGAAAGTTCTGAGGCAATGTGTCAAGCCATTCCGCTAAGTCTCTATAATATATATGTACGTGCGCAATACTTCCCATCGTGGCTTGCACCACCTTGGGGTTGAATACATCAACTGTAGTGAGGCTACAGACAACGTGTTCGATGCCAAACCAATCGGCTATACGGATAATAATGCCGAGGTTGCCTGGGTCTTGAATGCCATCGAGCGCAAGGTATAGTAGAGGCGAATCTGCAAATCCTTCCGCTATTTCCCTATCATCATTTACGGATTGATATACAGATTCGCCCCAATAATTATCACGGAAAGGAAATACAGCCAATACTTCTTGCGGATGTTGCAAGAAACTGACTTTGCGAAGCTCATCAGCGGTAACGGGGATGATTTCTTCAGCATTGGGCGAATGACGATTCAACCATTCCTCGGTAGCGAAAACCAATTGTGCAGGCATTACTTGCAAGAGGTCGCCTACTACCTTCGGACCTTCCGCCACGAAAGCTCCCGCCTCCATGCGCCCCTTCTTCCGTTCCAACGAGCGGATATATTTCACCTTTGCCTTACTAATCATCCACCATAAATTTGTGCAAAGATACACAATAATT
>JAFYZV010000241.1 GCA_017548525.1 Prevotella sp. | reverse complement strand
GTGACATCCTTGGCAGTATCCTTGGAGCTGTCACCAATGGACAGACCATCGGCAACGTTCTCACCAGCGTCATCGGTCTCGACAAACCCACGCAAGCCGAACTCATCGGCACTTGGAATTACGCACAGCCAGGTGTGGCATTCACATCCGAGAACCTTCTTGCCAAGGCAGGTGGCGAAGTTGCCGCCACCACCGCAAGGGAGAAGCTGGCAACCTATTACAACTCGTTGGGTATCTCCAAGTCGAACACCTTCCTACAGTTCAACCAAGACGGTTCCTTTGCCGGGAAGGTCGATGGCAAGTCCATCAGCGGTACTTACACCTACGACGAGAGCACCTGCCAAATCACGCTGAAGACCCTGCTCTTCACCATCCCCGCCTACGCCAAGAAAACCTCTGTAGGCTTGAGCGTCCTCTTCGAGTCGAAGAAATTGCTCAACATCTTGCAGACCATTGCCGCCATCAGTGGAAACTCAACCCTCTCCACCATTGGCGAAATCAGCCAAAACTATGACGGCATCCGTATGGGCTTCGACATGAGTAGATAAAACAACTAATCAATCGCACACAGCGTTTATATCCTTTAGAAGTGAACCCCAAACGTATTTAGTTAAACTTTTGGGATTCACTTCAATAATTTCTGCTGTTTGTTTCCATGATTAATGGGGCTTTTGCAGGATGGCAATGATAAATTATTAAATCTTCGACGAAGTTTTAATAATCTACGCCAAAGATTATATAATCCACGTCGAAGTTTTATTAATCTTCGTCAAGGATTTAATAATTAAAGGCTATTTCCCATATCTTCATTGGTTCATTAGCGTGTTTAACAGCTTAGTAACTGTTGCCTATGAGCGTTTTATGTTCAAAGGCGTTATACACAAGTACAAGACACATAGAAACAAATCAAAGAGAGCCACTGGGATAATGGCTCTCTTTGCGTATGTAGCTGACTCAATCTTTCAGGGAATAGGTAACTGTTGTCACCACTCTCACTTTCTTAATCCACGGCGTATTGGAATCGCGGTCATCGATGGAGAATTGTCCTTGGTCTGCACTGACAATCTTGTTGAGTTTCGAGTGAGAGTTTTCGGCGAACTGCTGGGCAGTTTTCTCGGCATTCTCGATAGCCTCCTGCATCATTTTGGGCTTCATCTCCATGAAAGAGACGTATTCATACTTGATGGGGTTCTCGTATCCACCATCCACGACGGCTACTCCCTCTTTGAGCAAGTCGCCTTGCCGAGCGATAATCTCTCGCACCTGCTTGACATTCTTGGATGTGACGGTGATGACAGACGTGACGATATAGCGGTACGGCATGTTTCTGTCGCCATACTCGCGGGCGGTCATGTCCACCACCGACGGGGGATTGATCGATAGTTCCTGCTCCTTGATACCGCTACGCAACAGGAACGCCTTGATCTTCGCCTGTGTGCTACCAATGCTCTCGTAGAGTCCTCCCAAGTCGTTACCCACCTCTTTCGACACGATGGGCCACGTCACCTTGTCGGCTTCCACTTCCTGCTCCGCCAATCCCTTCACGTTCACCTTGCGGTCCTTGTTGACAATGTTGTCGATGCCCGCCTTGATAAACCAGCCCAAGGCAAAGATGCTCAATGCGATGAGGGCTGCGGAGATAATTTCCTTCTGTTTCATGTTTACAACAAAAATAGATTTTTACAAGCGCACACGCTGCGTGAGCATGATATAACCCACCTTGCGTTTCTTCCCATTCACAGCAGGATTGGAGTTGTCAGGATTGAGGAAGTTGTGTAGCGGCATGGAGAATTGCAACAGATACTTCGTCTTTTCACTCCTATCGGAAGACGAGAGTGCGAAGTCCAAACCCAGTCCACCCTTCAGCATATCCTTATCCTTGCCTACCATGGTACCACCGCATCCTGTCAACACGTCATAAAAAACGCCCGCTTCAAACGTTCCACTGGGTTTGCCAATAACCAGTCCTGCCCGTGGCTGGAAATAGAAACCACGCAAGTTGGTATTGGTTTCCTTAAAAACAATCTCTTGACTCTTGAAATACGCGCCAGCATAGAAACCGACGACAGACGGATGGAACGACACATCCATACCGATACCATAGTCTCCAATGTGCTTGATGGGGTTGCCAAAAGCACGGTGGTAGGGACCAAAGATCTTGTATGGGTCATCAAACCCCTTTTTGCCCATGCCGATGGGGAACACCAAGTCAGGGTCGGGCAGCAGCCGTTCACCCCACAACGAGTCACACTCGTTGCCATCAAAGGCGAAATTCTTGACGAGCTGTTCCGCCGCTGTGAAGATGAGCGATGTCCAGTAATTGGTTGTCCAAGCCCGCGTGTTAAATGTCCACTGGCTTTCTCCACATTGTGCGGAGACATTGGCAGTTATCATTACTGCCATGATGAGAGTTAATACTGATTTCTTCATTATAATAATATATTACATTATTTTATGTTTACTCATACATATTTTGTGTGTGGCAGGTATCAACATCTGTCATAACGCCACAAAAATACGAACTATTCCCGAAACATCCAAAATAATCCCGTAATTTATCTTTATTTCCTCACCACCTTCTGATCGCCTTCAATGACGATGCCGTGGGAAGTCTCTTCGGCGGAAATGCCATCAAGACGGTGGGCACGGGTAGCGGGATGCTCGATGACAGAGGCTTTGACACCTACGGGCTGCTGGGTCTTCTCGGCATATTCTGCCTGAGCCTTCTTCATCTGGGCGATGAATGCCTCGCTCCCCTGTAGTGCACAGAAGCCGATGCTGGCTGCCGTGCGGCTGGCATCGACATCGCTCTGCCAGTGTGCTCCCACGATAACGCGGCTGTTGCAATAGTCCCAACCTCGGCTGAAGATTGCTTCTGCGCGCTGTGGAGCTATCTGTGCCAGGAGCAGAGAGATACCCCATCCGCGTAGGCTATGCCCTGAGGGGTAGCTGCCCTCGCCGCGCAAATCGTCCTCCTCATGTGACGGCATTGAGTCATCGAATCGCTCAAAGGGACGCTGACGATGATAATAAGCCTTGGTCTCCTTGCGCATCGGGTCGGTGGTGGCAAGGCTTGTCTCCAACAATTTCCATATCTCTGGTGTGTTGGTCTCGTTGATTTCCAGTCCGAAGGCATCCTTCCATTGCAGGAAGAGCTTGGCATGGTCGTCCCATTCGGCATCGGCGATGGCGAGTGCCACACGGTCGGGGTCTTGTCGTTGCTGCTTGCCCCAGCCATAGCGCACCACGTCGTTGGCAAACTCCGGGCTGTCGAAGGCGGGTGGTTCGGGCATGATGTCAATCAGCTTGGGCAACTGGTTGAGTTCAAAATACACTTGTACAGTCTCGTCCTGTGCATAAACACTCATGGTAGTCATCATGGCGACTACTGCCATTGATAAAAACTTCTTCATGTTCTTCGTCTGATTTATATTCATTTTTCACTTTTCTCTTCTTACCTTTCACTCACTGGATAAATATCCTGCTCGCCCATACCTTACACCACCATGGCGCAAGACTGTGATGTACCAGCCTCAAAGCTTACGGGAGAGAACAACCCAACATCGAATGCAAAAGTAAAACAAATCTCTGAAATACTCAAATCTTTCGTTTGTTTTAACCATCAGAGACGCATAGAGGCATGACTTAACCACCCCATCCTATCATTAGTAAACCATATACGTATGGAATGTAACTTGGAGTTGCGGTAAACGCAAATAACATATGCGACATATACGAAACGTGAACCATACACCTACTGACGGCGAATGCCCACGTGAGCATTAAAGACTGGTGATTCGGTGGATGAACGTCTCAATATCGTAGAGTGCCGTGAGGGCCATAGGTGACCTTAAAGTTTCATCTTATATCCGAAGGAGATGACGAGTACGCAGTTGTTCATGCCCTTCTCGCCGAGAAGGTCTGTTTTGTTGATATGTGTCAAGCCGAGGTTGTAGCGGGTTTCGACAACAGCATGGTTGTCAAACTCATACGACAAGCCAATGGGGATAGAAACATCCAACTTGTTGCAGTCGTCCATATAGTTATCGTCGAGCAGCAAAGGGATTCGCCCGACGGGGTCTGCCACCTCAATGATGCCCTTGAACTTGGCGTTGACCATCACGCCCAACTGCACTCCCGCCTTGACGGCGAGTCCATCGAGGAGATAGTAATTGGCGAGTACGGGCAGGTTGACATAACCCAAATCAATCTTACAGTCGTCAACGGAGATGGCAGGGCTCTTGTAATCCTTCCAGTTGCTGCCCTGCGACGTATAGTTGACGCCTGCGGCGAGGCTGAAGTTGTCGGTCATTTGGTACTCCACTTCCGCACCAATCTGGTAGCCAAAGAAGAAGGTCTTGTCAAGATCCACATCTTCCGTGGCACTAAGTTTGGGCATATTGGTCAAGGTGGATAACACCATACCGAGTTTGGGTTGTAGCGACCAAGTGCCTTCGCGATACTGTGCCTTGGCACCGATGGTCGTGATGATGGCGAGTGCCATCCAAAATAATTTCTTCATCTTGATCGTTTGTTCGTATCGTTAAAGTCTCTCATTTCGTGCGTTTGAGGGTGAAGGGTGTCTTCTCGTCCATCTTACCATAGATGAACTGCCTGTCCTTGCTCAGGCGCAGGGTGTCCTTCTCCTTGCCATCGCTACAGATGACGAGGTCGCCTTGGATGACATACGACACTTTTTGCGACGAGGGAGCAATGGCCATCGCCGCCTTCATCGCCTTTCGCTTGAGCCATCCGATGCCAGCGGCTTTCATGGCATCATCGCTAATCGACATGTCCACGCTCATCACCGCATGGTCTGCGGTCTTGAAAGTAAAACTGATGGAGGTCTTCATGCCCTTCTTCAGTGCTTCCAACGTTGCCTGTGCTTTCTTGATTTCCTTGTCGATCTCGGCAGTCTCGGCGGCAGTGAGCTTGCGTCCCTTCTCCTTTTCCTTCTTGGCAACCGCCTCAGCTTTAGCCTCGGCAAACTTCTTGCTCGCATCCTTGGTAGCGTCGTCTAATTCCTTTTTCAGGATATTGTCGTTTTTATAGACGCGCCCCACGAGGCTTGTCTGCGCCAAGGTGGGCAGGGCAAGCATCGCCAAAAGTAGGGTTGTTATCCAAAAGACTCTTATTTTCATAAAAAAAGCAACAAATTAATAATATACATCTTGATATGATCCTTGGAGTTTGATAAGACAAAAATCTTCAAAAATTGCCCGTAAATATTCTGTTTTCGCGTTAGATTCTTGAAGATTTTTGTCATTATCATACATTCAAACGTCATTCGTTGACTTGTCAAGAAGACGTTTAGAGACCAATCTTGTAACCGAGAGTTAGGCTAAACACGCTGTTCTTGGTGTCTTTCTCGCCAGAAACGCTCTCCTTGTTAATCTTGCTCAAGCCAAGATTGTAACGGGCGTCCAACACCAAGTGGTTGTTAAACTCGTATGAAATGCCGATGGGGATGGAGATATCCGTCTTCTTGCAATCGTCTTTCATTTCGAGGGTGGTGTCTATGGTCATATCCCTCTTGGTACCATCGCCTAAGTCCACCTTGCTCTCTTCGGTCATTTTCATGTTGGCACCGGTCAAGAAGCCAAACTGCACACCCGCCTTGATGGCAAGCCCCTTATACAGATAGACGTTGGCAAGAATGGGAATGTTAAAATATTCCAAATCCAACTTGGGGTCTTTGATTTCCATGTTTTGGCCATCGATGGTTCCCTTGAAATTCTTCCATCCCTGACCTTGCTCCGAGAAATGGAGACCAGCCGATAAGCTGAACATATTTGTCAACTGGTATTCCATCTCCACACCAACGAGGCTTCCGCCCAAAGGTTGCTTATCAAGGTTGGTAGCACCCGTTATAGGCAAGCTCTCCGCATTGGTCATCGATGCCACGTTGACACCTACTTTGGGCATGATAGACCATGTTCCCGGTTCATACTGTGCGCTAACACTTAATGTTGCCACCATCATGGCAGTGATCATTATTAACTTTTTCATGTTCTTTCTTACTTAGCAGGTTTATAATAATACGTTGTGGATGGGGCGTAGATTCCAAAAGTGAGTCCTGTGAGGAATCCATCCCAGAAGGTCTGCACGGTCTTCATGCGGAAATGCTTGGTGTCTTGCACATAATTCTCTGCCTTGTCTTGTGTCTTTGGGACGAGACCTCCGATGAACTGCTGGTTTTTCACTTTTGCCACTTGGATGGCTTGGTCTGACTCTGCCATACCTACATTCACTTCCTGTACATAGCAGGAAGACAACATCAATGTTGCACAAACGAACATTGTACTAAAAAAAACTTTCTTCATAATCAATTATACATTTAATAAAGTTAATAAAAATAATTAGAACTTATATCTTGCACCGATAAGTGCGAGACCTTGCTCACCTACACCAAGCTCTAAGAACCCACGGAGCTTAGGGGAACCAGCCTCGATGCCGAGGAGAGAAGCCTGAAAGTTGACATTGTAATCTGTATGGCTATAAACCTCGCCCACCTCATCGTCTTTCTGTTTCTCGTACATCATGCTCAATCCAAAACCAAACTTCGTGTACATACCGAAGTTCTTCTTGCGAAGGTAGTCGATTTTCACGGCTGGGATAATGGAGAAGTTGGATCGTTTTGCCACGCCCACCTTATCACTTCTGGTCTTTTTGCCTTGCGCATCTTGGTAGTCAATATACATGTCACGTTTCAGGTCATTGTAAGCGAGAAATCCACCGATGCCGACAACCTTACTCAAACGATAATAATATTCCACGGAGAGAGCGGGAAATTCCGATTTATCGCTATACGAATAGTGACCTCCAACTTGTCCAGCTGTTATCGCACGTGACACCATCTCATCAACTGCCACCTCCATGATGTCTGCCAATCCACCAATGATTTGCGTGTTCGCTCCTCCACCGATGCTGATACCTACTTCATGCTTGTGGTCATAATACTGTGCTTGAACATTCAGTGTGCCGCAAAACAGGATGGCGGCAAGCATCCCTAATACTTTACTTTTCATTTTTTCGCATTTAAACATCTATTAATCTTATGTGTATTTAGAAACATTCACAAAACAATCACCAATCATCATCCTCATTACCGACGATACCATTCTTGACCGCCTCTTCGATCTTGTCCATCACGGCATTGGAGTAGGCATGGGTCATGACGAGAGCCTTGGCGCATGTGCGTTTCTGAGCATCCTTCTCCACGAAGGGGTAGTGGCGGGCTATCTCCCAATGCTCATCATAGAGGAAGGCGTTGGTCTTGTCATCCTTTTTTCGCTTCGAGTCGCCGAACAGGGCTTTGTCTTCATCGCCAAGCCCAAATGTCAGCCAGCCCGCACTAATGTCCGACAGGATGTCGTAGTTTTGTACGGTGTAGGTGACACGTATTCTCTCGTCCTTAATATCGATGCGAATCACGGGGGTGATGTTCACTGCGTACTTCTTAAGGGTACCTATATGGCGGGCAATGTCAAGGATGGTAGACGTGATGATGATACATCCCGCCTCCTTGTCGTTAAGGGTAATCGCTGTCTTGTCCTGGAAAGTTGCCGTTGCCCAGTAATTCAGTGCCACATAAAGTTGCTGCTTGGTCTTGCCAGGGGCTTCAATCACTTGTTGGTAGGTCAACGACTCGTTCTTGTCGAGCGTCAATCCGCTGGCGAGGTTGGCAGCAGCGTCAAGCCACTTGTCACCATAGCGTTGCTTGGCATATTTTTCCAAGTCAGCGGCTTTCATCACTTGTGCGTTTGCACTCTTTGCGCCGCAGAGGGTGAGGATGGCGGCGAGCATCCAAATTCTAACTACATGGTTCATAATTGATTGTTTAATCGTTTTCATTCATTATTTTGCTTTCTCCATTGTTCTCTTCAGACGTTCGTAGTTGTGTCGTAACTCATCCGTCAACTTATTGATGGTGCTGTCTGCCTTGGAAGAGTTCGTTATGTCATTGCGTTTCTTGTGATATGTCTCCAAAGCCTTTTCGCTAATGTGCATCATTTGCTTGCACTGGGTAATCTTCTCCTCCATTTCGGCACAAATCATGCTACTTTGGAAGACGTACATGGCATATCCAATGTTCATGGCATCGTCATAATCCTTGAAGCCCTGAGACTTCTCTAAGTCTTTGTGGAATTCGTCGCAAATCTCCGTTTTATAGTTTCTCCTCAATCGGTACAAGTCGGAAACATTCTCAGCGAAAAACACATTGCCGATGGTATTGATGGTCTCGATGTTCGTCGAAAAAATGTGTTCCACGGTCTCGGTATATTCGATGTTGGGAACGAATCGAGTGAACGTAAAGGGATTCTGGGTTAGCAACTCGGGGTTTGCAGCGATGGCGACTTGCTGATCAAGCCCCTTGCGAAGTATGGAGTCTGCCCCTTGTATCTGTTCCAAGGAGTTCGAGAGGTCGTAGAGTATCATCATTACCATCTCGCGCTTGGCTTCCTCCTTCTTCCGATTGTCCACCCAAGCGTGAGTACCAAAAGTGAGTATGATGGAGATGGTGGTGGCTATGAGCGACAGCAGGAACTGCTTGGTGGTCGCCATTCCGCTACCCGACTTAAGAGACTTGGGAGTATGGATTTTTATGTTCATATTTTAACTATGTTTAGACGATTGAAGGAAATCACAATTTGTAGTAAATGCCGATGGTGCCATAGATGGGATAGAGCGTCTGCTCTACGGTTTTGAAACTGCTCTTGAAAATACCCGTGAGACCCCAGCTTAGGTCTGCCGATACGCCAAGCCTCTTGTGTACTTGCCAGTCTACGCCAGCCGCCATGCCGAATTGGAAACGGCGCATCTCATCGCTGAAGTCGTAGGTCGCCCATTCTCCTTCCTTGGCACCTATGATAATCTTGGGTCCCGTGGGGTCGCCTTGCCGCAGATAACCGTCGGAGGCAATACCGCTGAAATCTTTGTTAAGCAACAACGAGAGGTATGGACCAGCCTTTAGTTGGACTTTACCGCCCAATTGACAAGTACCCATGATGGGCAATGTCAACATCCATTCCGTCACCTTTTGCTTGACATGACCAGTGAAAAGACCTTCAATCACCTCATTGCCTTTACGCAATTCCATGCGATAAGCCTTCGTGGTAACATCTGCATTCATGGCCTTGTTCTCAAGATGCAAACCAGTCATCACGCCCCATTTGTCTTTCAGGGGGAAGGCAATATCCAATCCCGCCATGAAAGAGGGAGTGAGTCGATAAGAATCAATGCTGCGAATAGTGGCGGGAACACCAAGGGGAGCCGTAGCCCCGATACTATATCCCACGCGAGCTTTCATCTGCAAATCCTCGAGAAAATCACCTCCCATTGCCGTGCGAGGAATCATAATGACTATTGCCAATATGATAAATGCTATCTGTTTTCTCATGTCTGTATCCTCCTATTCATCTTCTAATTCAAAAGAAACTTCCACTTCATCTATATATAATGTGCTGCCAATGGCACCCTCAAAAGCCGCTCCTTCCTTGCTCGATGAGAAGACAATCGTCATATTGTAACCACGCGACTCTACTAATTGGTCATCGGCATCCTTGCCCTCAAAGAACATCTCGAACCGTGTCCATTCGTTGGTAGGGGGCAGGGATTTTACCTCTGCTATCTTCAAAATGTTTGGATTGGTGAACACATCGTCACCATAAAGTTTCACATCATTATCATCATCATCCACATTACGGTAAAACACGGCATAGACGCTTGCCTCATCAACACGTCCTGGCACCACTTCCATCTTGGCATTGGTAAACTCCTTGCCAGGTTGGTATTTATAGTAACCAGTCACCCTGACGGGTTCCTTGTCAATGGGAATGCCAAATTCCGTTGTCTTTAACGGGTCGGAAAGAACTTTGTCAACATTGAACTTACCCAAAAATAGGTTGCCTGCAGCAATGGGTTTGCCAAACAACTTACCGAGGTCTCCTGCATACTGGGTGTTGAGACACACGCCCTTACCCACATAGCCATCGGCGATGGAACGTGTTGGGAAACGTTCTGGTATCCAGTCGGGATTGACAATCGTTACACCTGCATTTCCCGATGCCCATATGTTGTGGCGGTTGCCACTCTGGTCTTTTTCGTAGAACACATGATATATACTGTTATTGTAACCCATCTCTTCATCAACCCATTCAAATCCGAATGTGTGGCTGGGTAGGCTTGCCTCCCTGAAAACCACTTTGTATTCACGTTTCCACGCACCATCTTGGGAAGTGACGGTGTAAGTGACAGGGCCTTCCGTGAAATCTTGTTCCGACCCATTGGCTGGTTCAATAGTTGCGCCAGAGGTAATTGCAAAATGCACGGGGAGGCTTTTTGGAAGCGAAAAGGTTGACCGCACGGTAAAGATAATCTCCTTCTCGTTGGAAGAGATGTTGTCTACGCGCATCTGGTTGGCTTGGAAAAAGTTGGATTCATATTGCTCACCCTCCACCCATGCACTCAAAATGTCACACTCCGTATTCGGGAGTTCTTCTTTGATGCACGAGGTCAGTGCCGTGAAACCATAAATGGTCAAGATGACAGTAATAATCCGCTTTACTTGCTTTTTCATCATTGTCTTATTGTTTATTTGTTTTTTATGTTGTTTACTTCTTAGGTGTATAATTCATGTGTACTTTTTCCCAAGTTAACGTTCCGTCTCTCTTCACGTGGACACGCAACAGATAATCGCCTGGCTCGGGATTGTTACTCTCGCTCATCGAATCGAGCGTGATGTAACGGACACCCCCCACCTCTTGGTCATCCCACTTGTGTACATGGCCGCAGAATACGATGGAGGCATTCCACTCAACAAACTGGTTCAACAGGAAGAACGTCTCCTCGCGAGCGAAGGTCGATGCGAACTGCAATGATGATGGGCGGAAGATGTTGGTATGGCTAAATACGAAGGTGTTGCGTGTATAGATACCATATTGTTCCTCGTTTCTGTCATCAAGAACACCTTCCTCTATCAAATCCACCTGTTCTTTTCCGAGAGTGCCATTGGCTGTGTCAAGGAAGATAAAGTGGTCGAACACAAATTGTTCGTCTATCTCACCAATAAAGACATAAAAATCATAGAAAGAGGAATGGAAGATGTTTGACCATAGTGCCCAGCCGTTATGAGTGATGTCGTGGTTTCCCACCACGGGGAAGAAAGGCAGGGGTATATCATCGACGTCAAAATAGTATTCCTCGCTAAGTGTATCTGCATAGTATGTAAACTCTTCGTCATCCTCTATGAGCGTATACTTCTGGTAATTCTTGTCAGCATAGTATTTCTTGGCATCCATGATGGTGTTCTCAAGATGGATATAGTATTCTGCCTTGGTGTCGGCGATGTCGCCTAAGTGGGCATAGAGCAGGTCCTTGTTGTCTATACCTATCTGAAACATCTCTGCCATTCGCATGGTGTCGGTGGTCATGTGGCTGTCTGCACCCACAAGGAATGTGTATTCGTCTTCAAATGCACCGAATACTTTCATTTCGCCCTTGTGTTGCTTGAAATAAAGGTACGACATCTTTACGCGGTCCTCTACGCCTGTACCTGATACGAGTACACCAATGGGACTCACCTTTTCACACGAGTTAAAAAACAAGACAACAACGATTGTCAATAATATATAGTAATGTAACTTTCTCATTTTCACCAAACGTATTTAATTCCTAACTTTCCTGATGTCTCGTATTTACTTGCCAACTGGCTCATACTGCCAGCGGGGCGGATGTTGAACTCTCCAAAGAGTTGCATGTCCTTCATCAATGGGGCATAGAAGTTCAATCCCCAATTGATATTCCAGTTCTCATAGTAAAAGTCGTCGTAGTTGCGGAAGAAGAGTCCGATGTTCCAAGGATTCGAGCGTGGACGGATGTTGACACCAAAACCGAAGGTGAATGTCAGTGGCTCGGTGTAGCGGAAATGTAACGTGTGGTAGGTAATCAGCGACTCACCTACACGAAGATAAATATAGGGTGTCTCCCACGTCAGCGAAAGGTTGCCGATGGTCTCGTTGGTGTGCCAGCGGTGGTAGCGGTTATACATGAACTTACCATCGAAATAGAAGTCGCTCCAGCCGACGGGCAATCGATAGCCACCCTGAATGTCGTTGGAGAACAGTTGCTTGCCGAACTGTGCCTGTGCATCAACTCCCACGTGCCAGCGGTCGGTGAGATGGCGTTTGTATGATGCTTCAAATCCTCCGAAAGTACCGGACACGATATTGTATCCTCCCATCAAATAGGCGGTTAACTCATTCTTGTGTTTTCCATCAAACTTGTGCAGACCATTGTATGTCTGCGCGAAGAGTGTGGAGGCAGATAATGTCAAAATGATGAAAAATAATAGTTTTTTCATATTCCTTTGTGTTGTATTATAACCTGATTCCTATTGATGCATTGACAAACCAGTCGTTCAGTCTGCCAGAAGCATCTTGATGACTATATTGGAAGTTGTTGAACTGCCCATAGACGTTAAAGAAATAGCGATCCCATTGATAGGTGAGCGATAGACGGGCATCATGGTTAAATCTGATGTTGCTGTGGTGTGCGCTGTGGTCGCGCTCCCAAACGTTCATCTTGTCGAGTGTCTGTTCCCACCAAGCATCATACTCCTCCCTCGAAATCTCACCTGTATCGAATTTCTCGTACATGGCTTCGTCGTCCTCTTCAAAGTCAGACAAGTTAGAATCGTAATGCCATATCTTGATGCGGTTGTAGAAAGTCAGCATGGGCATTCCCATGGCACTAATCAACCATCCCTTGGCAGGAACGAAGTTGTAGGCATAGCCCACCCCGATGCTCCCCTGCCATTGCTTGACGCGCCCTATATCATTCATCACATTGATAAAATAGGCATTGCGAGGCTGCGAGTAGTTCATGTGGGAGTAATAGTACATTCCCCCTACCAACAACGAGCCAGCGGAGTGAAGCTGGATAACCGACTGGTCATAAGCCGCCGCGTATGAGAAATGCTTTCCATTGAAAAGATAATAACCGTCGGCGATAAGGGTACGCACGTTGACAGGGGCATCCAATCGCCCCGACTCTTCCAAGTCGTAATGCTCACCAAAGGCATCCGCTTGGAAACGGATGGTTGTCTCGTCGGTCTCAAAACGGTGTATGCGAATGTTCAAACCGTATCTGCCGCCCATGGCTCCGAAAGTAAGATTGGTTCCCTTGTCACCTCCTACGTTGATAGAGTAACCAAGTCCATAGCCCCGATAGCCAGCCCATAGTCCTACGTATGTGGAGGGAACGGTCATGATATGTGGCTCCCAAAGCCAATAGACAGACATATCAGGAAAAATGTCATTGAAATCAACCATTGACCTCATCTTTAAGTCTGTCTGACTGATATTTCCTTTGAGAATAACTTGCCAAGGCTTTTCTGGGGATCCAATGTAGCGGCGGTCAACACCGCTCACCGACATTGAGTCTATAAAAGTACCTACCTTGCGTAAGAAACCGACAACAGGTTTCAATGGTCCGTCATTGCCTGCAGCGGCGGGTTGTGATAGACTCATCAACAATGCCATTATCAATAGTATCGTTCCCCTCACGCTTTCCATTCAAAACGATATGACGAACGAGCCTCCAAGGATGAACGTGTGGCGATTCTTCTTGATAGACATCGTGACAGGGTCAAAGGTTTCCTTAAATTCAGCATAGGTTGGCGGATCGACAACTTCGAAAAGTTCCATCATGGAATATAGCGACGGCATGGCCTCATGCATGAATTGTGTCGGGTTGTACTCCAATGTGTAGGTCTTCCGCGATAAGTCATAGTCGAAAAACACCTTCCAGGCAAAGTTGTTCTTGTAGGCGTATGTCAACGAGATGCCCGTGCCGAATTTCATGGTGTTGTTGGCACTCAATGTAAAGTAATCCCATGACGTGTCGTATCTGTCCCCTGTGTCCACAAACTTGGTCTCATCGTTTTCAAAATCAATGACAAAGTCTTTCACCTGTCCTTGATAGCGAGCCGCAAGGTTCAGCTCTTGCATGATACTGCGACCAACCAATAACTTCGAGCCGAGGGCAAAACGGTTGGACAGCGGGTAGTTGAAATAGACACCAAGGTCGGCGGCAAACTCTGTCAGGTGGTCGCTCTCGATGGTGAATGTGGGCTTGCTTTCCATCGTGTTGGTGATAATGCCATTGAGATCCGAGAGGTCTGCATCACCAGCAAGTTCCGCAAAAAGGTCTTTCACGTCACGATTGGCGAAGTCGAGTACGCGGTCCCAGCCATTGATTGGCGCACTATTCACACGCAAGCGACCACCCACGCCTATATACTTGTTAAGGAAGTAGGCACCCTCGGCAGCTACCGCCGTAGAAGAACGGAACTCCACGTGAAAGTCATCATCATCGTCTTGGGTTTCTGTACCGAAGTCTATGTCCTTCGAACCAAAGCCCAAGCCCATTGAAACACTGAAAAACGAGGGATGCTCAATAATGCTACGCTCACTGGAAATATCGCCACGCAACAGCCCCTTATCCTTGAAGATGACATCACTCAAGGCATATGCGAGTTCACCCGACATGATTCCGATGCCCGCACCAGAAAGCACGTCGCTAATCCAGTGGCGGTTGTTGAGTACGCGCATCACGCCTGTCGCCGTAGCCATACCGTAACCTGCCACAGAATACCATGGAGAGCGGGTGAGTCCATATTCCTTGTGCAAGATGGTGGCACCCACAAAGGCGGTTGCAGTGTGACCCGAAGGCCATGAGTTGGCGGTCGATCCGTCGGGACGCATCTCCTTGGCAGTGTATTTGATGCCATTCACAAAACCCGCCATGATACCATACGACAGACCCGCACTAACCAGCAACCGCCCCCAGTTGGAGCGACCTTCCACTCCAGCCAACTTCAACCCGACGGTCATGGCGGGTCCAAAGAACTGCGTGTAGTCGTCGATGCCTGTCTTGAAGTCTGTCAACAACACATGTTTCGTGCCGTCATTCTGACGAAAGGCGGCTTTCTCGCTCTTGGCGATGATACCCGCCGTGAAGAGCGGAACGCCCACGAAGGTCAGGTCATCCATCACTTTATAAGGTTTCACAAGAGGTTTGGAAGGCTTCCATGTCATCTCAGGCTTCTTCAATTCGATAGAGTCCATAGACATGAAACGATCCGTTGTCTGTGCATGTAAATTGATACCGCAAAAAAACAGAATGGCGGCAAGCATCCATTTTCTCATCTCTTTCATCACTTTCCTAAACAACGTATAGTCAAGCAAATAACAACATTGACCATATTTGAAGATTTCAAGTTGCAAAGATACAACTATTTCGCAAATTTTACAAATATTTTCCTTATTTTCAACCCGACACACCACATACCGTCGTTTTCATCTGATATTCGTTATATCCGTGTTACCTACATCCGACCCTATTCCAAATACGGCTTAATTATGTTGAAAAATTCTTACAAAATGACATTCGGGAAATGATGCGAAATAGAATTGCCTGAGATAACTTGATAGTCCAAAATGTCCAGAAAATCCAGTTTTTGGGGGCGGAAACGGCAATTTAACATCTCTTATGCGGCAGTCATCAGATATAACTGCCGCTATAGACCCCCGAAAAAGGGGCTTTCTGGGGGTATAACTGCCGCACAAAAAAAGTTAAATTGCCGTATCTATAGACCACAAATTCTGCCTCATTTTGCTATAGCACTGATAATCAACATATTACAAAAACCGCCAAAAATGGCGGTTTTTGCATCCAAGTACACCTTTGTTGATTTCGATGGCATTCTTGGAGGCCAATTTTGTGATAAATAATTGACAAAAACCAATATCTCAAATTACATTTTTGCCAAGAATCGGTCGCGGTCTACAATGTAGCGGGTGTGTTCTCCCTCGCCGATAATGGTATCATCTTGCATGGCTACAACATGGAATTGTAGCTTCCGACCGTCGATATTCGTCACCTGTGCCGTGGCGATAACTTCGAAGCCAACGGGTGTTGGCTTGAGGTGAGTGCTTTGGATGAATGCACCGACGGTGGTTTGCTCGGGTGGCAATTCCTGGTCTACGGCGAGCATGGCGGCATTCTCCATGAGAGCGAGCATGATGGGTGTCGCCAACACATTCATGTCGCCCGACCCGATATGGGCGGCGGTGTGGACTTCCTCCACGGTCAACACGCTGGTGTGTGTCTGTCCTAATTGAATCATATTATGATGGTTTTATGGGGTTAATGGGTCTAATGGGGTGGATGGGAGGGATGGGTTCTTCATGACGAATCGGAGAGTTGAGCCATTGAGAATTTGGTCATGGGTGATGCGGGGCGTGGATAGAGGAGAGCCATTCAATGTCACGCTTTGGACGTAGACGTTCTCCTTATCGGCATTCGCCGCCTCGATGGTGAAATGATTGCCGTTCTCCAAATTAAATGTCACCTTCCTGAATGTGGGTGATCCTATCTCGTAATACGGTGTGGCAGGGCAAACAGGATAAAAGCCGATAGCAGAGAATACATACCAGGCGGACATCTGCCCAGCATCGTCATTACCCGAGAGACCACCAGGTGTGTCGTTGTATTCGGTATCGAGGATATGGCGCACCCATTTCTGCGTGAGGTCGGGGCGGTTGGCGTGGTTGAACATATATGGTATCTGGTGACACGGTTCGTTGCCATGCCAGTATCGCCCTTGGGTAAACATACTGTCAAGACGAAGTGCCACGAAGTTATGGAGTTCAGGAGCTCCTGAACTCCTAATCACCTCAAATAACCCTTCAATGTCATGCGGCACATACCATGTATAGTGACAAGTTGCACCCTCGGTAATGTATGGCTTGCGATGGATGATGTCGGTATTGCCCTCCCACGAGCCGTCGGCATGTCGCCCATCAGCCCATCCTGTATAAGGATTGATGACATTACGCCAATTCTGGCTTCGCCGCATGAGTGTCTGGTAATCGTCCTCATACCCCAAAGCTTTCGCCATCTGTGCTACGGCGAAGTCGTCGAAGGCATATTCGAGTGTCCTCGATGTCTGCTCCTCGGTGTGGAAAGCATCCTTCACGCCATCCTCCAATGGGATATAGCCATATTTGAGGTACGATGTGAGGGCTCGCCTCCCCATGCCATTTCGGTAGTCTTTGATGTTGGCTGGTGTCTCAAAGGCATTCTTGCGCATCGCCTCGTATGCTTTCCCTGCATCAAATCCACGTATTCCCTTGACGTAAGCATCGGCAAGCGTAGCGGCGCAATGGTCGCCAATCATCGCGACCGTATAGCTGTTCCAGCAGGGGAAGATGGGTAGCCAACCGCCTCGCTCATACATATCGACGAGCGACTGCATCATCCGTCCCGACAAAGAGGGTGCAATGATGTTGTATAGGGGATGGACGGCACGATAGGTATCCCACATAGAGTAATCAGTATATGCCAACCCTCCAGCGTCAGAGAACTCGCGGGGGAGGAACGAGGCACGATATAATGCACCGTAGAGTTGGTTGACACGGGCTGTATCGGCATCCTCTACGTCAATGGTATGCAACCGATGAATCCATTGGTTGGCAAGGTCGCCCTGCATCTGGGCGAAAGTTTTTCCCTTTGCCTCAACGTCCATGTTGTGCAGGGCACCCTCTTTACTGATAAGCGACGATGCCATGACTAACGTGAGCGGTTGCTCCTCCTCGCCATGGAACGTCAGGTAGATGCCGACGGGCGAGGCGATGACGGGATGGTGCGTGGCGGTGAGGTCGGATGGTGATGGCCGTTGTATCACGAGAGGGCGTTTAGGGAAAAGCGTGTCACCATCAAATGCGCCGAAGTCCACGGGCTTTCCCTCGTATCGGAGGACGAAATGACCCGAGAAGCCAGCCTCCTCGCCCCACCCCTGATAGATGCGATGCACGGGATTGTAACCATAGACGAGATGGGCGAGGGTATCAACGGCGACAAAGCCCTGTCCCTCGTCGCTGTTGGGTTGGATGATGATATGTACTTTCCCGTCGTAGAGGGGCGTGACACGAAGCATCGCCGCATGGCTCGTTGACGTCAGTTCGGCAGTCAAATGTTCATCAGGCAAGGTGACGGCATAGTAATGTGGATGCGAAATCTCATCATCGTGGGAGAAACGGGTAGCCCTCTCCGTGGGCAGCGTCCGCAAGGAGTCGCCGAGCGTTGCCACGGTGAACGAACCGTAATCTTGCGTACAACCGCCGACTATCCAATGGCTATTGCGAAACCCTTGCAACAAGGAGTCCTTATAATAATATGGTGAAATACACTTTTGTTCGGTGTCCTGGGTCTGTGGAGTCCAGAAATTCTGTCCGTTAGGGGCGAGGACAGCGGGCAAAGTCTGCCCATGCTCCTCTGACCCTTTGCCAAAAAGCCCCGCCGAAAGAGTATTGGCTTGTTCCGTGCCTACCATGGTATTGATGGCATTCAATTGGCGAAGATGTTCGAGATAGTGGATGCGGCGGGACATATATGCCTTGATGTCTGACCAGCGGTAGTAGGGAGAGGTGGAGTTTATGGGATGAATGGGGTTAATAAGGGGGAGGGAAATGGGAACCTCATTATGGAGAAATTGCACGATGACAGAATCATCTTGCTGAGTGTTGGCATGATAAAAGATGATTTGGAGATTGGCTGCCATGGGCAGGATCTCATCCATGTGGTCGTAAGGGAATGAAGAATGGAGAATGAAAAATGAAGAATCGTTTGATTGTGAATCCCTGTCGAAAACAGTTTTTTCATGATTGACTGATGACACTTCCAAGAGAGAGAGCAAACGATAGAGATTCGTATCGTGACCAAAACGGAGGAAAGCCCCTACCCGCTTACCCTCTTGGGCGGTGGGATGGGTATACTGCTGAATCGCCTTCTCTGCCTCATCCTCGATTTGTTGCCACAGCGTGATAGCGGCACGGGCAGGGATGCCCTCGCCCTGTGGCAGGTTGCCGTTGCAGATGGTCATGCGTCGGTTGTTGCTCTCATATACGGCTTCCATCTCCTCCCTTGTGAAAAGGTTGAAGAGATAGATGCGGAGAGGGATGTCTTGCATGTCGGTGGCGATGGTAAACAATTCCGACAAGAGTTTCAATGCCATAGGTCTTTGTTGGTCTTCGGGAACATCAAAAACCTTGTTAGGGTCTTTAAACAATGACCGCATGAACCTCTCGGGCGAGAGACGGGGGCGAACCTTGGTGCGTTTTTCCAAGTCTTTCACCTCCTTGGTGTTGTTCACGAGCCATTGCATATCGTGGGGATTGGTCTCGACAGACATCTGCATATCGGGATGTAGCCGACGTATCTCGTCGGTAAACGCCAACATGCTCTTGCGGCATCTATCCACAGTACTGGACCGTGCTATCACTTGTATGTCATCATTGAATAAATTGGGATAGCGAGACATCATCCGTTGGGCAATCCCCCGATGTTGCTTCGCACCCAAGGGCGTGAGCTTGCCACCGTTCCCCTGTGCGTTTTTCCATATCTTGCGCAATTGCTTGCGGACACGCTTGCCCAACTTGGTAAGGTTTTCCACATCTTCGAAAAGCCCGTTCACCCATTCATAACGGGCATCGTCGGGCAACCACCGCGAGCCGTGGCGACCATAGTGGGAGATATAGAAGGGGGTGTAGCCGTCGGGAGGTGTTGGCAGTGCCAACCCAGACGGGACGGGGTAGGCGTAGTAGACACCACCTAATTGTTCAGGAGTCTTGGATGAAACGGCATTCTCTTGCGCCAATGCCAATACCACATATAAGAAAACAACGAACAGGGTGTATATTCTATTCTTCATAACCTTGTATTTTCCAGTCGATTCCCAAAGGATTGTTTCTCATCTCTATGACAAGTGGGAGCGAGGAGTTATCGCGTACCCACATCTCAGTACGGTCGATGTCGGCACGGACATGGATGATGCCGTCATTTTCATCCACCTTTCGCCATGTAATGCCATCATATAGGAACACTCCGTTTTCCTTCAATTGCGCCAAGGCATCGGTGGAAATGAAGGCGAATGTACCCTTCACTTGGTGATAAACCGTGCCATCTGTCTGTGGTGAGAGCCAACAGAAGTCCGTGGCATGTTGCACTTTTTGTCGAGAGATGTTGTATTGGGTCTGTTTACATAATACATGTAACGTGTCATTCTGCCAAGAGAATGAGAGCGACCAAGTGCGGAATTGGCGATTGAGGGTGTAATTGATGGAGAGAGAGGGGTTGGCTGTTTGGGGGAAGATAGGATTGATGGGACTAATGGGATGAATGGAACTGATGGGAGGGGTGGGCTTGGTGAGAAAAAGGAGGGTGCCTCCTTGCATCAATTGCTCGTGTGTAAGGCGGGCTTGAGGTAGTAGCTCGCCATTCCAGATAACTTGCTTGAAACCATCGCCCTTGCCTTTCTTGGTGACGTGGAGTCGCTTACCATTGGGCAGGGTTATCGTGTATTCGGACAAGAGGGGTACGTTAAGCAGATAGTAGTCATGTCCCGCGTTGGGATAGAGTCCCATGGCATGGAACGCATACCATGATGACATCGCGCCCGAATCATCATTACCAGGAAGACCGTCGGGTGCATCGGAGTAATTGTCGCGGATGATTTGGTGGATGCGCTGCGTACTGAGGTCGGGTCTACTTATCCAATGATAGAGGCAGGGAGTGAGAAACGATGGTTCGTTCTGCACGTTGTAATACCCTTTTTCAAAGAAAAGGTCAAGGCGTTGCCTAAAGGCATCATTGCCCCCACAGGCATCTATCAACCCTGGCACATCGTGGGGGATGTTGAGGGAGTATTCCTCAGAGGTCGCCTCATAGAAGAACGTGGACCACCAAGGCAGATACCATGGGGCAACCTTGGTGACTGGCGTATAGGGAATCTGCGGATGGAACACCTTGGAATGCCCCCATGGCACACTGTCGAGCCATTGCCCATTGGCATCCTTGGGCATGACAAAACCCTTCATACCATCCCATTCATAGTCCTTGCGCCATAGGTTATGCCAATTTTTCGACTTTTGCATATACTCTTCGGCTATGTCCGAATAGCCCAAACCTTGCGCCAACACGGCAATGCAATAGTCATCAAAAGCATATTCAATGGTGCGATTGCCCGCACGATCAATGCCGTAAGGGATATAACCGAGGGTATTATATTCAAGCAATCCACCCCTACCCTCCTTCTCTTCATGGCCTCCAGGGGGAACGGTGGCATCCTTGAGCATCGCTTCCAATGCTTTTTTGTAATCAATTCCTTGTAGGTTTTTCACGAAAGCGTCAGCAATGACGACCTCCGCATTCGACCCACCCTGTGTCCGTCCGTTGCAGTCGCCGCTCCGCGCATCGGGCATATAACCCTCGCGCATATATATATTTAATAATGAGTTGACAATCTCCACCTCACGGTCAGGACAGAGGAGAGTCAGGAGGGGTGTGGAAGTGCGGTACGTGTCCCATATCGCATAGTAGTCATCATAATAGGGAGTATCTGTCCATTTAGGATTCTCACCCGTTTTGTCCACAGGCATGAGCATCGTGTGGTAAAGAGCGGTGTAGAACATACGTTTCTGTTGCTCCGTTCCAAATATTTGCACCTTTGACAAAAGACCTTCCCATGTCTTACGGAGATGGTCAAGTTGTTGGTCAAAGCCTCTATCTATCATGTTCTTTCGGGCTTGCCAAGAACTGACAGACGAGATACCAATCTTGACATTCACACAAGAATCTTGAAATGTGAGCCGTGCCCGTTGGCTGCTTTTGTCAACTTCAGAAATGAAAGGCTTATCGCTTTGCAAGGCGAAATAGACCGTATAGGCATCACCGTTGTTCCATCCTCCTCGAATACGAGTAAAACCCAAGACCTCTGTAGGGGATGTCACATCGAGACCTGCGCCAACAAATTGCTGCCGTTCACGAAGGTCGGGTACGGTGTCCTTGCCTAAATAATGGGTGCAATCAACGAAAAGATGATTTCCCGTTGCGGTCTTGGGATAATGGAATTGATAGAACGAACACCGTTCAGAAGTCGTAATCTCCGTGCGGATGCCATTGTCGTAGGTCGTGGCATAAAAGCCTAACGAGATTTCTTCCGACAGTCGGGAGGCTGACTTGGGCAAGAAGTCTTCTTCTGACATGTCGTCCGCAAGGAATGGCTGTATCAGGATGTTACCATATTTCTGTCCTCCACCCGTGCCACTGACATGGGTCTGCGAGAATCCTAACACGGGTATTGGCATTGTCGCCCATCCTGCATTGGGCAACACACCGCAGTCAGGACCAGGTTTCGACATCCCAAACGGCATACAAGGCCCTGGAAAGGTTCGCCCAACGCCGACACTTCCTATCTTGGGATCAACATATTGCCACACCGTTTGCGCTATTGCTATCGATGACAACAGGCAAAAGCTTACCAGCAAGAGTCTTCTCATTCAAGCAACAATTGTTATATGCAAAGATACAACAAAAAATGGGAACAGACAAAAAGTCGTTCCCATTTTTATTATTATGTCTGAGCGATTGCTATTGTTCGCATTTAATAGCCATCGTTCTGGGTCCAACCAGGATTCAAGTCAAGCATCTCCTGTTCTACAGGGAAGATACGATGACGCTTGTCAAAATTGGCATCGGGGAATCCATTGTAGTGCGGGAAGAACTCATCCTCGAAGTGTCCGAAACGAACCATGTCGTTACGACGCCAGTTCTCATCGAAGAACTCACGGCCACGCTCTTGATAGATTTCCTCGAGTGAAGGCTCGGCAGAAATCTGAGGAGCACCAGCGTATGCGCGGATTTGGTTGAAGAGATCCTTGGCACCACTTTGTCCAAGACGTGCTAGGGCCTCAGCCTTCATGAGAAGGATGTCGGCAAAACGGAAGATAGGAAGGTCGTTAGACTGGTTACGACCATTGTTGTAATCTTCAGGAACAATGAACCACTTGATGGAGTGGCAACCCTGCTGGATAGCATTGTCGTCGTTACCTACGTCGATGGTGTTGTCCTGCTTGATAAGGGTAATGGTCTCGGTGAAGTGTACTTGCTTGCCATTATACATAAATGGTTCAGTAGTAGGCTTCAAAGTTTTCGGGTCACGATTGTAAACATCACCACGCAAGATGCTGAGATTACGGATGTCACCATCTAAGCTGAACAATCTGGCAAACTCAGGTGTCACGACGATGTTGCCACCAAACGACTGTGTGAACTTATCGGTTGAGCCATAGACATTAGGCAACATGTTCTTCAACTGCTTGAACGAGCGAGGACGGGCATACTGGAATCCCTGACGATTGATGGCATCGTAAGGCACAGCATAGATAAAGTCTTCCACCTTCCAGCTATTGTCGTATGAGAACTTATGTAGATAATCAACAGAACCAAGATTGAACTTGCCACTACTAATAATTTCGTCACAAATAGCAATACAATCGTCGAGCTTCGGATTGGCAGCAGTTGCAGCATCATACTGATCTACAGACTCAGCCGTATAGACTGCCCAGTTAATATAAAGCTTGGCAAGGAGTGCCGATGCCATCCAACGGGTTGGTTTGCCGTATGTATTCTCAGTCACGTCCTCGGTGAGGTAAGGGATGATCTCGGTGAGCTCACTCTCAATCCACTCTGCCACTTCCTTACGTGGAGAACGGGGAATGACCTCGCCTTCATCTGGAACTTTCTCAAGGATAGGAGTATCGCCAAAGCTGTCCATCAAAATCCAAGTGAAAAAAGCACGCATAGCACGAGCAGGAGCTTTCATTTGTGCCGAAGCACTACTACCCAGTTCCTCAAGAATCGTGTTAGCCTTAGTGATACCAGAAGTCACCTCAGAGTACCAGTCGAGTGAAGCATCGGTTGCAAAGCTGTTATGGAGAGCTTGATGAGCGTAAGTTCCATCGTCATAATAGCCTCCATCGAAAGCAAGACAAGTGAACTCGTCAGAAGCCAGGCACTGTGCTTCCATATAACGTCTGCCGAAAGTACCTGCCAGGTGGAAATAGACATCGGACATCTTTGCCTCTACCACAATCATGGGATCAACACCTGAGTTCTCATCTGGCTTTTCTGTGTATAAAGAACTAGGTTTGATATCCAAATCTGTACAACTGGTAAGCGCTACGGCAAACAAGCCAGCTGTGAGAATTAATTTATTTAGTTTCATAATCTTCAAATCTGATTAAATGATATTTACTTTACGGTTACGATAGCAATACGGTTTGCATGATTTGTATCAGCACCCTTAGCCACAATACGTGTTACATTCACGCCCTTGTCTTGAAGATACTTGGCAACGGCATCAGCACGCTCCTGTGAGAGTTTCTGGTTTGCATCAGCGTCTCCCTCTGGTGAAGCATAAGCCACGACCTCTACGTTAGCACCCTTCTGGATACCTTCGAGCTCACGTACGTTCTGAATCTCAGAGGAGTTCACCGGGAACGTTACAACGTATGTACTCTGAACGAAAGAATCCGTATTCTTGCCAGGAACTTCTTTTACTACTTCCTTAACAACTTCCTTAACAACAGGAACTTCCTTGATGACTTCTCTCTCAACATACTGTGTTGTAGGTATAGCCTTTTTCTTCTTTCCACCACCGAAGTTGATCTTTACACCAACCATGAAGGAACGTGTGTGAGGATAACGACTCCAGCGATAGTCCACGCCAGGATCAAGTCCACCAAGATTAACCTCTGGGTCAAGTCCCTTATAATCAGTGATGGTGAGCAGGTTGTTAGCTGTACCATAGAGTGTCAAATCCTGTAACCAGTCGTTGAAACAGTTACGGAAAGTATAGCTCAAAGTAAGAGATTGCAGACGAACGTAAGTTCCCTTCTCAATGAAGCGGTCAGATGGGAGTGATCCAGAAGCATCACCAGCTGGGAATGAGAGGAAATCTTTCAACACATTCTTACCATCAGAGAACATTTGTGCACTTGTGTAGTGAGCACGTGGTCCGTTGTAAACATCATTGCCGAAGACACCCGTGATGAATGCATTCAGGTTCCAGTTCTTCCAAGAAATATTGTTGTTCCAACCAGCATTGAGCTTGGGTTGTGCACAACCAGTTATAGAACGGTCTTTAATACCAGGGTTATTAGTGGTCTCGCCTGTACGGTTGCCGTTCTCGTCAAGCACATAATACTCAGAACGTCCGTTCACGGTCCCAGCATACTGATAGGTATAGAATGTACCGATAGACTCGCCCTCCATGATACGCTGGGTCCATCCGTTGGCAGAAACACCTGCCACCATCGGGTCACCCTGTGTGAGAAGAGTGGTTTGGAACTGTTCGTTCTGCATCTTATCAACAACATTCTTGTTATGTGAGAGGTTAATAGTGGTGTTCCAAGTGAAGTTCTTGGTTTGCACAGGAACCATATTCAAAGTGAACTCGATACCCTTATTGGTCATCTCACCCACGTTTACATCCAACCAACCATAGATATATTTTGTTGTAGGAACAGGATAGCTCCAAATCAGATCCTTGGTCTTCTTGTGGTAAACCTCGATTGTACCATTGATGCGTCCTCTCAAGAATGCAAAATCAAGACCAATGTTCAACATACCAGTTGACTCCCACTTCAGATCAGGGTTAGCATTCTTTGTAGCTCCAAACGTACGATACCACTTATTATCATACTGGAATAAACCGGTAGCACCGTAGGCAGGATACGAAGAGTACGGATCAAATCCCATGGCATTACCAGAAATACCATAACCAGCACGGAGTTTCAAGTTGTCAAATACATTCTGGTTTTTCATAAAGCCCTCTTCTGTAATGTTCCAAGCTACAGAAACTGATGGGAATGTACCCCAACGATTGTTCTTGCCGAATACAGAAGAACCATCCCGACGTACGGTAGCCTGCAACATATAGCGACTGTTGAATGAGTAGTTGACACGACCATAGAATGAGATGTTACGAATACGATCTATATTACCGCTCTGAACAGAATTAATATTCTGGATAATATTTGCACCCGACATATAATCCCATGACAAGTCATCGTTGTAGTATCCTTCTACAGTCGCACCGAAACCATCATTATTCTTCTTCTCTTCCCAAGAATAACCAGCCATCAGCCCCCATTTGCTCTTGCCCACTTTGAAGTCGTAGTTCAGATAGGTCTCGAACGTCTGCTCACGACCGAAATAGGTATTACGGGAAGTCTGACCATTCTTGTTGCCGATACCCTCGAGTTGAGACTTACGGGTATTGTATCCGCTATATGTACTCTGGTAATTGCTCCAAGAATAATTCACATTCCAGAAGAATCCCTTCCAAAGCTCAAGTGCGGTCTTACCAATAAACTGGTTGCGTTTCCAGATAGTCTCAGATTTATTTTCCTCCATCAGGGCAAGTGGGTTGTAGTTCTTTGAGCCAGCCCCAACCGTCCAAGAACCATCTGCATTCTTGATAGCGTTTGTTGGAGAATAGTAGTTCATGGCATCAAGCACAGATGCGCCCTCATTGCCTGTAGGAACACCAAAATGCTTACCATACATGGAGTTGATGCCCATTGACAAAGTAAGGTGATCTTTCAACAACTTTGTTGAAACGAGTGAACGCACATTGAAACGATCCATACCTGTCATCTTGATGACACCCTCACGCTTCATGAGGTTACCACTAATCATATAGTTGGTAATACCATTTCCTCCACTAATACTTACATTATGGTTATGGCTAATACCTGTGCGGAGCACTTCGTCCTGCCAGTCAACATTTGCACCACCATCCTTCAGTGTTACACCATTATTCTTTGCATACTGGCGAAGCTCATCGGCGGTACACACGTCGTATGTCTTGAGGATGTTGTCAAAAGCTACATAACCATTGTAAGACACGTTGGTTTTTTCTTCACCACCTTTTTTGGTAGTAATGATGATCACACCATTGGCAGCTTTTGAACCGTAGATAGCAGTAGCGGTAGCATCACGAAGCACGTCAATGCTCTCAATATCATCAGGGGCAACGATAGAGATGTCAACACCAGGAATTCCGTCCACTACATAGTAAGGTGACATGGCTCCTGTGCGGAGTGTAGAAGCACCACGGAGAGTGATGGTTGGAGAGCCGTTAGGGTCGGCTGTAGAAGAGACTACCAAGCCAGGAACCTTTCCCTGAAGCATCTGGCCTGGGTCTGTAAACACACCCTGGTTCAGGTCCTTGGCCTGCACTGTCGTAATGGAAGAGGTCACATCTTTACGTTGCATGGTGCCATAACCTACCACCACCACCTCGTTCAGCAATTGGTTGTCTTCTTGCAACGTGATGCTCTGGCCCGCCGTGATGGTCTGCGGCTCGAATCCCACGTATGAGACATTCAGCCTCGCACCGGGCTTCACATTGATCGTGTAACGCCCATCGATGTCCGTCACGACACCATTCTGAGTTCCAGCCTCAACAACGCTCACGCCAACAAGGGGTTCACCCTGCGTGTCGCGGATGACTCCTGTCACTTGGTTTTGCGCCATTGCCACTGTACTGCTCACAAGGAGAGCCATCGAAAGCATCGCCTTCGTGAGTCTCTTTGAATTAAAGAATCGTACTTTTAGCATAATTGTTATTGATTAAAATAATGATAATTAAAATGATCTTTCATTGTTTTCTTATATGCAAAGCCCTAAAGGCCGTCGATTTCATTCTTGATGACAAAGCGTTGGCAATATTTTTCCCAATGGGCGAAGCCACGCTTGGGGAATGTCCCTTGTCCCCAATCCACATACAACCCATCAACCAGGATGTCACTTGCCGTATCGACATAGATGCCGTGTACCTTGCCTGTGACAAAGCCCTCGCCCTTGCAAGGTCGCTTGTCGTACACACCGCCCTCGTATGGGGTAGTCTTGCGCATCGTCAAGTACACATTATTTATATATATATGGTGTACTTTGTCCTGCGTGTCGCCACCGATGAAACAGCCGTTCTCGCTTGTGGCAGTGATGTTATTGAACCGTATGCGAGCCACCTCGCCACATCTGCCCTCGATCTGCCCCTTGGGGAATCGCCAGTTGGCATCCTTGTGGTTGCCATTGGCACGTGGATAGCTGGTAACATAGATAGGCTCCGCCTTGCCCCACCACACATCCGACCACAGGCGGCAGTCCATCTGGATATTGGAGAAGGTGACATCTGTCACCGTCCCCTCGTCACGATTCTGGATACCCAATCCTCGGTTCGAGGCGGTGATGATGCAGTTGTCGAACATCACGTTATAAATGGAGTCCATGTTCTCGCTACCAATCTTGATGGCGCAAGAGCGGGATGTCATCACGCAATTGGTCACCGTGATGTCGCGGCAAGAGCCATACTGCTCAAACTCGCGCCTATTCTTCAGGCAGATGCAGTCATCCCCGCTCGTGATATAGCAATTGGCGATTCGCACATTCTTGGAATGGTCGAGGTCTATCCCGTCGCCATTGCGTATCTTGAGGTTGTTGAGGAGGTTGATGCCGTCTATCACGGCACCGTCGCACCCGATGAGATGCACCGTCCAATAAGCCCCTTCCTTAATAGTCACGTCGCGGATGGTGAGGTTTTTCACATCGGTCAGTGTCAGCACATGGGGGCGTGGATCAAACGTGGTGACGGGTTTCAACTCGTATGAATCATCGAGTTCCGCTCCCATGAAGGCGATGCCGTTGCCGTGGATAGTACCCTTTCCCGTAATGGAGATATTCTCTGCATGGTTGGCAAAAATCCACATCATGCCCTCGCCCTCGTTCTTCCCGAAGGCACTCAGATGATAAATCCTCTCGTCGGGATTGGCTTTCAACACGGCGGTAGATTCCAAATGCAAGTTCACATGGGATTTCAATTGCAAGGGACCGCAAACAAAAACATGTTGCCCACGCAACAACACGGTTCCTCCACCCTCTTGTGAGCATCGGTCGATGGCTGCCTGGATAGATGTCGCGTCATCGTCAACGCCATTGCCCTTCGCCCCAAAATCTATCGCATCATAAACGTGCTGTGCCTCCAAGGACAATACTGAAACCAAAAAGGCACAAACCGTTAAGATTATCTTCATGATTAGCCAAAAATTATTAGAATATCCGCAAAGATAATCAATTTTTCTAAATAAAAACTTTTTTTGCAAATAATTTAACTAATTAAACACTTTCACGTTCATTTGGGACACCCCACAAACCCGTAAAATGTCAAGAAATAGTCACAAAATAGGCGAAAATGGCGGGCTTCTTTTCCAATTAACACACACAAAGGCGAAAAAAACGCCGTTTTTGGCGATTTCTGTAATTTGTTGATTATCAAGGTTATAGCAAAAGGAGACAGTATTTATGGTCTATAGATATGGCATTTTAACTTTTTTTGTGCGGCAGTTATACCCCCAAAAAGCCCCTTTTTCGGGGGTCTATAGCGGCAGTTATATCTGATGACTGCCACACAAGAGATGTTAAATTGCCGCTTCCGCCCAGAAAAACTGGATTTTTTGGACATTTCGGACTACTCAGTTATCCTGGACAACTCTATTTCGCATCATTTTCTGAGTGTCGTTTTGTCTGTATTTTTCAACAAAAATTGGCACGAGATGTTACCGTTTTGGTACATTATCTCATAACAAACGTTGACTTTTTGCAAGGGAAAATTACATTTTTATGCAAAAACATTTGGCTGTGTGCGTGAAAAATGGTACTTTTGCAGCCGCAAATTGAATATTTATACATAATGAAAGTCAAGAACAGCCGTATCGAAACCCTCAAGATGCTTATCTCAAGCAAGGAATTAGGTAGCCAGGAAGAGGTGCTGCAAGCCTTACAGAACGAGGGTTTCACATTGACACAGGCAACATTAAGCCGTGACCTCAAACAACTGAAAGTCGCCAAGGCTGCCAGCATGAACGGCAAATATGTCTATGTGTTGCCCAATGAGACGATGTACAAACGGGTGCATAAACACGCCACGGCGCGTGACATGCTGGAGACTCCGGGGTTCATCTCGCTCAACTTCTCGGGCAACATGGGCGTCATCAAGACACGACCAGGCTATGCAAGTGCAATCGCCTATAACATCGACAACTCCCATATCCCCGAAATCCTGGGCACCATTGCGGGCGACGACACTATCTTCATCGTCATCAAGGATGGCACCCACCCCAACGAGATTATGGAATCATTGGGCGGGATTATCCCCACCATCATAGACGACTAACATCATTTACGAACAAGAAACATAACGACACAAAAAAATGGAAGAGATTCAAGTCATGGTCGCCGACCCCTCACATGAGAAATATGTCGATACCATACTGAAAACAATAGAAGATGCCGCGAAGGTGAGAGGCACAGGAATCGCAAAGCGAACACACGACTACCTCACCACGAAGATGAGAGAGGCAAAGGCCGTCATTGCCCTCGACGGAGAGAAGTTTGCCGGGTTCAGCTACATCGAGACATGGGGCAACAAGGAATATGTCACCACATCGGGACTCATCGTGCATCCCGACTACCGTGGGAAGGGCATCTCCAAACGCATCAAGAACGTGACTTTCACATTAGCGCGGATACGGTGGCCCCACGCCAAGATATTCAGCCTCACCAGCGGGGCGGCAGTGATGACGATGAACAGCCAGTTGGGTTACAAGCCAGTCACGTTTGCCGACCTGACGGACGATGAGGCTTTTTGGCGCGGATGCGAGGGTTGCATCAACAAAGACGTGCTTCACCGCACCAACCGCAAGTACTGCATCTGCACCGCCATGCTCTTCGACCCCGAAGACCAACTACCTGCGAAATTGCCAAAAGAAGTCATTGAAAGAATCAAACTAATAGATAAACGCAAATGAAAAAGAAAGTTGTTGTTGCATTCTCGGGAGGTCTCGACACCTCTTATACCGTGATGAAACTCACCAACGATGGCTATGAGGTGTATGCCGCATGTGCCAACACGGGCGGGTTCAGCGAGGAGCAACTGAAGAAGAATGAGGAAAATGCCTATAAACTGGGCGCAGTGAAGTACGCAACGCTCGACGTGACGCAGGAATATTACGCCAAGTCGCTGAAGTATATGATTTTCGGCAACGTGCTACGCAATAATTGCTACCCCATCAGCGTGAGCAGCGAGCGAATCTTCCAAGCCATCGCCATCGCCCGCTATGCCAAGGAGATTGGCGCAGATGCCATCGCCCACGGTTCCACAGGGGCGGGTAACGACCAGATACGTTTCGACATGACGTTCCTCGTGATGGCTCCCGGTGTGGAGATCATCACGCTCACCCGTGACAAGAAGCTCACTCGCAAGGAGGAAGTCGATTACCTCAACGAGCATGGGTTCTTTGCCGACTTCACCAAACTGAAGTATTCCTACAATGTGGGAATATGGGGTACCAGCATCTGTGGCGGCGAATTGCTCGACCCGACACAAGGCCTGCCCGAGGAAGCATACCTCAAACACGTCACTGCCAAGGAACAAGAGACAATGCTGAAGATTACCTTCGAGAAGGGCGAGATTGCAGCCGTCAACGGTGAAAGATTCGACGACAAGGTGAAAGCCATCCAGAAAATTGAGGAGATTGGCGCATCGTATGCTATCGGGCGCGACTGCAACGTCGGCGATACCATCATCGGCATCAAGGGACGTGTGGGGTTCGAGGCTGCGGCTCCTAAGCTCATCATCGAGGCACACCGCCTCTTGGAGAAGTCAACATTGAGCAAATGGCAACAGTATTGGAAAGACCAACTCGCCAACTGGTACGGCATGTTCCTCCATGAGAGCCAATATCTTGAGCCTGTGATGCCCGACATCGAGGCGATGCTCACGAGTAGCCAGCGACATGTCAATGGCACCGCTATCCTCAAGTTGCGTCCCTACGGATTCGAGACGGTGGGCATCGACTCCAATGACGACCTCACCAAGTCGAAACTCGGCGAGTACGGCGAGACGCAGACGGGCTGGACAGCCGACGAGGCAAAGGGATTCATCAAGGTTTCCAGCACCCCGTTGCGGGTATTTTATGGCATCCATCCCGATGAGGAACGGTAAGCCATGAAAGGAAAAACGTTTCACTTGCAACCTTTTGCCCTCTCGTTTCGTCAAATAAATGCAAGTGAAACTTAAAAGGTTATAGATTATGTCAACAGGAAAGAAACTTTATCGGTCGTATGACCGCATCATCGGTGGCGTTTGCTCGGGTTTGGCTGACTATTTTGACATCGACCCGACCATCATGCGTGTAGGATATACCCTGCTTACGTTCTTCACGGCGTTCAGCGGCATCCCCCTCTACATCATCCTGTGGATTGTGATGCCACCCAAACCATAACAAGGATAATGATTAAAATAGGCATTCTTGGAGGCGCAGGATATACGGCGGGCGAACTCATACGTCTGCTCGTGAATCATCCCTGCGCCCAAATCGTATTCGTACATAGCGAGAGCAACGCGGGAAACGCCATTACCGACGTGCATGAAGGATTGTATGGCGAGACCCATTTACATTTCACGGACCAACTTCCTTTTGACGAGGTGGACGTGGTCTTCTTCTGTTTCGGACATGGGAAGAGCGAGGCGTTCCTCCGCGAACATGACATCCCCGAGCGGGTAAAAATCATCGACCTTGCACAAGACTTTCGCCTGAAAGGCACAGAGACCGTCGCCACACAGCACCCTACACCCGAAAGACATGACTTCGTATATGGTCTGCCCGAAATCAACAAGGCACAGATAGCCACGGCACAACACGTCGCCAACCCTGGATGTTTCGCCACGTGCATCCAATTGGGACTCCTCCCCGCCGCCAGCATGAATCTCATCAATCAAGATGTAGCTGTGAACGCCATCACTGGTTCCACTGGGGCAGGACAGAAGCCGTCGACAACGACCCACTTCTCATGGCGCATGGGTAACATGAGCATCTATAAAGCATTCAAACACCAGCATGTGCCGGAAATCAAGCAAAGCCTCCGTCAGGTGCAAGGCCACCTTGATGCCTCCATAGACTTCATCCCGTATCGCGGCGATTTCGCCCGGGGCATCTTCGCCACAAGCGTTGTCAAGCTCCCAAGCGACCGTTCCGTATGTTGTGACATTGCCACAACATACAAGGACTTCTACCGCGAGGCAGCCTTCACGCACTATATAGACAAGGCGATAGACCTCAAGCAGGTGGTCAATACCAATAAGTGCCTCGTCCATGTGGATGTGTTCGATGGCAAAATCCTTATCACCTCCTGCATCGACAACCTCCTAAAGGGTGCCGTGGGACAAGCCCTACAAAACATGAACATCATGTTTGGCATCGACGAGACGACAGGACTTCGCCTCAAGCCATCAGCTTTCTAACACCACTCCATCAACAATGAACTATGAACTGTGAACTATAAACTATGAACTTATATAACGTATATCCATTATTCAACATCAACATCGTCAAAGGCCAAGGCTGTCACGTGTGGGATGACAAGGGGAACGAGTACCTCGACCTATACGGCGGACATGCCGTCATCAGTATCGGACATTCACACCCACACTATGTGGAGCAAGTGAGTAAGCAAGTGGGACAATTGGGGTTCTACAGCAACTCGGTCATCAACTCGCTGCAAATACACCTCGCCGAAAAGCTGGGGCGCATCAGTAGATATGACGACTACCAACTGTTTCTTATAAACAGCGGCGCAGAAGCCAACGAAAACTGCCTCAAGCTGGCATCGTTCCACAACGGACGTACACGTGTGCTTTCGGCACAAAAGGCTTTCCACGGGCGTACCTCATTGGCGGTGGAGGTGACAAATAATCCCAAGATCATCGCACCCATCAATGACAACGGACATGTGACCTATCTGCCCCTCAATGACCTACAGGCTTGGGAGCAGGAACTGGCAAAGGGCGATGTCTGTGCCGTTATCTTGGAGTGCATCCAAGGCGTAGGCAGCATCCGTCTGGCTACACCCGAGTTCGCACAAGGGCTGCAAGCGGCTTGCAAGAGACATGGCACGGTGCTTATTTGCGACGAGATACAATGTGGATATGGGCGCAGCGGTAAGTTTTTTGCACACCAATGGCTCGGAATCAAACCCGACCTCATCTCCGTGGCAAAGGGCATCGGCAACGGCTTCCCCATGGGGGCGGTACTGATTTCGCCCGAGTTCAAGCCGGTGTTCGGGCAATTGGGAACCACTTTCGGCGGTAACCACCTCGCATGTGCCGCCGCCATCGCCGTGCTCGACGTGATGAAAAAAGATAACCTCGTGGATAATGCCCGCATCATAGGCGATTATCTGATGGAAAAGCTCCATGAGATGAAGAGCCGTCCCAATAGCCATATCACGGACGTGCGCGGTCGTGGCTTGATGATTGGCATAGACCTCGACATCCCTCAGAGCGAGGTGCGACAGCAACTCATCTACCATGAACACTGCTTCACGGGATGCACGGGTACCAACACCCTGCGCCTACTACCCCCTCTCTGCCTATCCCGTGCCGAGGCAGACACCTTCCTACAGAAATTACAAAAGGTTCTCACCTCCCCCATCAACCCCATTTAACCCATTAATCCTATCAACCCCATCATGAAAATATCAGTCATAGGAGCAGGTGCCATGGGCGGCGCCATCGTCGAAGGACTGCTCAAGACAAACACCTATCAGCCCACAGACATCACTATCAGCGACCCCTATCAACCCATCCTCGACCATTTCGCACAGAAAGGCGTGAGCATCACCACCGACAACAACCTCGCCGTCAAAGGCGCAGACATTGTGATGGTGGTGGTGAAGCCGTGGTTGGTGGAAAAAGTATTGACAAGTATCAAAGACGCACTCAATTATAGTCGCCAGTCATTGGTATTGGTGGCAGCGGGCATCAAGTCTATACAAGTAACTGATTGGATGGATAAGGGCGAGGAAGGCACATTGCCCTTCTTCCTCACCATCCCCAACATCGCTATCGCCGAGAAACAATCCATGACATTTATCGTACCCATTGGTGCGACAACCACGCAGACAGCTACCATCAAGGGCATCTTTGATGAACTCGGAAGTAGCATTATCACCGAGGAACGGCTACTCCCAGCGGGAACCACCCTCGCCTCTTGCGGCATCGCCTACGCCATGCGCTATGTCCGCGCCGCCGTGGAAGGGGGTGTGGAATTAGGCTTCAAGGCGAAAGACGCAGAGAAAATTGTGCTGCAAACCGTCAAGGGAGCCGTCGAACTCCTGCAAGCGACGGGCGAGCATCCCGAGTCCGCCATCGACAAAGTCACTACCCCTGGCGGTGTGACTATCCGTGGACTCAACGAGATGGAACATGCGGGCTTCACCTCCGCTGTCATCCGAGGACTGAAAGCCGCTCTTTAACCAACTCATTATCTCCTAACGAACAGCGAAAAGAGAGCAGATTTTTATCGTTATGCTTTGGTGGAAGCTAAGCTTTATAACCTTCCATTTTCGTGATAGCTGTAATAGCTGCCATCGCAAACGATGACATGGTCGAGAAAATAGATGCGCATGGTCTCGCAAGCCTTCTTCACCCGTTGGGTCAGTCGGTCGTCATCGCCGCTCGGTTTGACGCTGTTTGAGGGATGGTTATGGCAGAGTGCAAGGATGGTGGCGTTGCATAGGAGTGCTTCCTTCATGATGATACGCACGTCCACGGCTGTTTCAGTAATTCCCCCATGGCTGATGCGTTGGGCACGGATGAGTTTGTAGTTTTGGTTCATCAATACAACCCACGCCTCTTCCACGTCCAAGTCTTTCATCAAGGGGAGCATATACTCGTAAACGGCGAGAGCTGAGCCGAGGTCTTTCCGTTGTTCCGCCGTTTCCAATTGCCGCCTTTTCCCTAATTCGCAAGCCGCAAGGATGCTGATGGCCTTGGCTTCGCCGATTCCTTTGTAGGTGCATAGTTCTTGGATTGTTTTCTTTCCGAGCGTGTTGAGGTTGTTATGGCAGTCGCTCAATACCCGCTTCATCAGTTCCACTGCCGACTCGCGTGAAGATCCTGAACCGATTAAGATGGCGAGCAATTCTGCGTTAGAAAGGATTTCTGCCCCCTTGTCGCGCAATTTCTCTCGTGGGCGGTCTTGTTCAGCCCATTGGTTGATACTTAATTTGTTTTCCATAGTGATTCCCTTAAATGGGGGATGAGAGTCTTTAAGGTGTTAAATGTATTACTGGTTTAATGACTTGAAGGTTCTATTGGTAAAAGTTTTTCTCGAATGCAGTAAATTCGTCTTGTTTTAGGATGATGCGTTTCCACCATGCCTTGATGAATCCGAAACCGTAACCCATCAGTTGCACGAAGGCGGCAGGAACAGAAAGCAACCCCACCCAAAGGCTGCGGTTTTTGATGGAGGAGTGGACGAAGATGATGAGCGAATAAAGAAGTAGAGGGAACAGGCCCAACACACAGGAAACCAAGCCCACTCCTTGGTGCATGTTGTCAGTGGGACGAAGTCCGTGAGCATCCAACCATTCGCCTTCGGCATAGAGTTCAATACCATTCAGGATGAGCAGGAACAAACAGATGACACCCACCGTGAAAACCGCAGGAAGTAGGTGTACGAGTTTCAAGGTTCCGGGATGGCGTTTCGCAAGATTGATGCGGGCAATGCCAGAATTGAAAACCTGACGGAAAAACTTGCGGAAATCGGTGCGCCTCTTGTGCCAAACCCATGCTTGAGAAAACAGACGAGGTTTGTAACCAGCCTCACAAATGCGATATGAGAAGTCAATATCTTCGCCAAAGCGCATCTTAGAGAATCCGCCAAGTGCAAGATAAACATCTCGGCGTATGCCCATGTTGAATGAACGAGGGTAGAATTTATCCAACTTAGCCTTACCTCCACGAATGCCACCCGTTGTGAAAAAAGAAGTCATCGAGTAAGAAATGGCTTTCTGAACAGGCGTGAACGATGGATGAGAAGCATCAGGGCCGCCAAATGCCTCACATGGATGAGCGTTTAGTTCATCTTCAATGGCTTTCAGATAATCCTTTGGCAATACGACATCAGAATCCAAGATAAGCAAATAATCGCCGTCTGCACGTTCTGCGCCATAATTCCTACTTTGTCCAGGACCACTATTGGGTTTCATGAAATACCTCAATTGAAGTTCCTGCTCGTACTTACGGCATACTTCTTCGCATGGAATGCTTGAGCCGTCTTCCACGATGATGACTTCAAAATCGTTGATAGTTTGAGCAACAAGACTTTGAAGTAACTCTTCCACTTCGTCAGGGCGATTGAAAACAGGTACGATGATGGAATATTTCATGATGCATACATTGAAAAAAGGCAATTGACAATAGATAATCGTGTTTATTAAAGCACAATCTATCTACTGCCAATTGCCAATGGTGAATAAGACATAGTCCTGTAATCCTTTATTGTTCGTTATTGTTTTGACGTAATGACGAACAATAAAGTTGCAATGTGTTGATGCCTTTTCTCGTTATTCGAGGTTTGTTGACTCACGTTGAGACAAAACTTACTCCTTCACACGTTGTAGATAGCTGCCATCGCGGGTATCTACCTGCACCAAATCGCCTTCATTGATAAACAACGGAACACGAATCTCTACGCCTGTTTCCAATGTTGCAGGCTTGGTAGCATTGGTTGCGGTATCGCCCTTAACACCTGGTTCGGAGTGGGTGATGCGGAGGTTGGTTTTCACTGGCATCTCTGCATAGAGAATGGTATTGGTGTCAGCGTCGCTCACTACTTCCACGATGTCGCTCTCTTTCATGAAGTTAACGCCAGTAATCAGCTCCTTGGCGATGGGGATCTGGTCGTATGTTTCTTGGTTCATAAAGATGAAGTCCTCACCCTCTTGGTAAAGATACTGATAGGGGCGGCGTTCCACACGTACGTCCTCAAGTGCCTCGCCGATGTTGAAACGTTTCTCCAACACCCTGCCACTCACCACGTCTTTCAACGTCGTGCGCATGATAGTGTTACCTTTGCCTGGTTTAACATGTAGGAAATCGATGCAGAAATACAGCTTGCCATCCATGCGGATGCAAGTTCCTTTCTTGATGTCTTGTGATTTAATCATTGTCGTTTTTGTTTATTGAATATATCATTTTAACCGTAAGTCTCCTTTGAAAAGCGTTGCAAAGATACAAATAAATTGTAAAAAAACACGTTTTCAAGCTTAAAAAACACATAATTCTTTGTTATTTCAAAAATTATGCGTACTTTTGCATCCCGAATTGTCCGCATGTGACTTTTCTTATCAGCAAATAACAATCAAAACAACAATAAGACAATGAAAAGAACATTTCAGCCCCACAACAAGAGAAGGGCTCACAAGCATGGCTTCCGTGAGAGGATGTCGACGAAGAATGGTCGTCGCGTGTTGGCTTCCCGTCGTGCCAAGGGTCGCAAGAAACTGACGGTATCAGATGAGCATCACGGAAAATAATTGTCGTGGGTTCTATCTCTCGCGAGTAGCGCAGATAAAAAGCAGCAAAGAGATGATTTCTTTGTTGCTTTTTGTGTATATGTGAGATTTTTGTTACCTTTGCGAAGTAATAACGGAAAAGAATGAAAGCATCAGAGTTCTTTAGGAAGATTACCAGTGGTTATTTATGGGCTAATCTCATTGCCATGGCATTAATAGTGGTGTTGATTTGCATCGGTGTGAAATACGGGTTGGATATTTACACGCATCATGGGGAATCCATCACAATTCCGAATGTCAAGAACAAGAGCCTCAAAGATGCCCAGAACATCTTTGAACATGTTGGCTTGGTCGTTCATGTGAGTGACACAGGCTATGTCAAATCATTGCCCCCAGGGTGTGTGTTGGAGCAATCGCCCGAGGCGGGAGAGCGTGTGAAGTCTGGCCATTTGGTATATCTTACCGTCAATGCCTTGAAGACACCCACCCTTACCATGCCAGACATCATTGACAACAGTTCCCTTCGCGAGGCGATGGCGAAGCTTTCATCCATGGGTTTCAAAGTGGGAATGCCCAAGTTTATTCCAGGTGAGAAAGACTGGGTATATGGCATCTTGGTGAATGGAAAGAACGTGGCGGCGGGCGACAAGGTGTCCGTGGAAGATTCTGTGTATATCCAAGTGGGCAATGGGTTGCGTGACGCATCCGACTCAGTCAACTATATCGACCCCATAGTCATTGACGAGAGTGACTTGATGGACTTGGATGACTTCGAGGAGGTGCCAGAGCGGTCATCTGAGCCGTCAGAGAAGACTCCCTCGACAAAAAAGGAAGAATGAGCTGATATGAAAGAGGAGAGGGACGGGCAAGTCGATTGGGCTGACGAATTGGATGACGAGCAGTCGCTTTACGAGCATTTTCGTATCGTGGTGGATCCTGGTCAGTCGCCCTTACGCATAGACAAGTTCTTGCAGGAGCATCAGCAACATTCCAGTCGCAACCGCATCCAGAAAGCTGCTGATGCGGGCTTCATTCATGTCAATGACATTCCCGTGAAGAGTAATTATAAGGTGCGACCGAATGATGTCATCACCTTGATGCTCAATAGGCCACGCCATGACAACAGCATCGTTCCCGAAAACATCCCTCTTGACATTGTATACGAAGATGAGGAATTGATGGTTGTCAACAAGGAGGCGGGCATGGTGGTTCATCCAGGGGCTGGAAATTTCCACGGAACACTTATCAACGCTGTTGCTTGGCACCTGAAAGACAATCCCAAGTTTGACCCTAATGATCCCGAGGTGGGGTTGGTGCATCGTATCGATAAGGACACGAGTGGACTTTTGGTGGTTGCCAAGACCCCCGAGGCAAAGTCTAAACTGGGTGTGCAGTTCTTCAATAAGACCACCCACCGTAACTATCTTGCTTTGGTATGGTGTAATTTCACCGAGGACAGCGGGCGTATAGAGGGCAATATTGCCCGTGACCCAAAGGATCGTTTGCGCATGGCGGTATTTCCGCCCGACTCAGAGATTGGTAAGCCCGCTGTCACCCATTACCGTGTGGTGGAGCGGTTTGGCTATACCACATTGATAGAGTGCATTCTTGAGACGGGTAGAACCCACCAGATACGAGCCCACATGAAACACATCGGTCATCCTCTTTTCTTCGACGAGAGATATGGTGGCGACGAAATCCTGCGCGGTCAACGTAGCAGTACATATAAAGCTTTTATCCAAAACTGTTTCAAACTATGCCCACGACAGGTACTTCACGCCCAGACGTTGGGTTTCAAGCATCCCGTCACGGGTAAGCAGATGGACTTCACCTCGCCTTTACCCAATGACATGAATGCCGTCATCGAGAAGTGGCGAGGCTATATCCATGGATTTCAGACATCTGAAGATATATATAATAATTAATGTGTGAATCACTAAATACTTAATATGATGAAAAGAAACATAGCCATCGTATGTGGTGGCGACTCCTCAGAACATGATGTGTCACTACGTTCGGCACAGGGGTTATACTCCTTTTTAGACAAGGAGCGATACAATGTTTTTATCGTTGACGTGAAAGGTCTCGACTGGCATGTGGCATTTGCCAATGGCGAAATCGCGAGTATCGACAAAAACGACTTTTCTTTCAAGAAGGATGGAAAAACCATTTGGTTTGATTACGCATACATCACGATTCACGGAACTCCAGGCGAAAACGGTATCATGCAGGGGTATTTAGACTTATTGCACATGCCTTATTCTACAAGTAATGTCTTGGTGGAGGCTTTGACATTTGACAAATATGCCTTGAATAATTACTTACGAGGATTTGGCGTGAATGTCGCCAAGAGCATCTTACTTCGTCGTGGTGAGGAAAACAAATATACGGAGGAAGAAATCGAGGCTCAGATTGGGATGCCTTGCTTCGTCAAGCCCGTTGCTGATGGTAGTAGCTTTGGCGTGTCGAAGGTGAAAAACGCTGACCAACTCGCTCCCGCCCTCCGTAATGCGTTCATGGAATGCGAGGATGTGATGATAGAGTCATTCCTCGATGGTATTGAATTAACTGTAGGATGCTACAAGACAAAGAACAAGTCGGTGGTATTCCCAGTGACCGAAGTGGTGACGAGCAATGAATTCTTTGATTATGATGCCAAATACAATGGGCAAGTGCAAGAGATTACCCCTGCACGCATCTCTCCCGAGTTGACCAAGGCGCTGCAGGATGAGACCAGTCGCATCTATGACTTGCTGCATTGCAATGGCATCATCCGTATCGATTACATCGTTACGAAGAATGCTGATGGTACTGACAAGATAAATATGTTGGAAATCAATACCACTCCTGGCATGACTCCCACAAGTTTCATTCCCCAGCAAGTGCGAGCAGCCGGCCTTGACATCAAAGATGTGTTGACCGACATCGTGGAAAATCAGTTCTGACAACGACAACACATATCCATCAAGCCTATGAGCCAATTTGATGATATCCGTCCTTTCAATTCCGATGAGTTGCCCGAGGTGTATGACCGTTTGCTTGCCAATCCACAGTTTCAGACGGTAATCAATTATCTTTACCCACAAGTACCCTTTGAGGCTATTGCCCAGAAAATGCGGGCGTGTAGGAGTACGCTGGAGTTCCAGAAAACTTTTTGCTACCCTTTTTTAGGGCAATTGTTGGCAAAAGCCAGCACAGGATGTGACATGGACGTGAGTCATATTGACGTGTCGAGGCGATATACTTTCGTTTCCAACCATCGTGACATTGTGCTCGACTCCGCCCTCTTGGACAAATTGCTTATTGATTCAGGATTTTCCACGACTTGTGAGATTGCCATTGGCGATAACCTCTTGTCGTTGCCTTGGGTGAAAGATCTGGTGCGTATCAATAAGTCGTTCATCGTACAACGTGGACTCCCCATGCGGCAAATGTTGATGGCGAGCAAAGTCCTTGCCGACTATATGCACTATGCCATTGCCGAGAAAAACGAGAACATCTGGATAGCACAACGCGAGGGAAGGGCGAAAGACTCAGACGACCGCACCCAGGAGTCTGTCCTCAAGATGATGGCAATGGGCGGCGAGGGGATTGTCATTGATCGTCTGGCACAACTCCATATTGTTCCGTTAGCCATCTCTTACGAGTTTGACCCCTGTGACTTCCTCAAAGCTTCCGAGTTCCAGTTGAAGCGCGACGTTCCTGGATGGAAGAAGAGTGCGCAGGATGATGTGGTGAGTATGCAGACAGGCATCATGGGATATAAGGGTCGCATTCATTATTATTGCGCCCCATGTATCGACGGATGGCTGCAAACGTTAGACCCATCTATGCCAAAGACAGAACTATTCACCGCCATAGCGCAACATATCGATAGGGAAATACACCGTCATTACCGACTCTATCCCAATAATTATATTGCTCTCGACCTCTTGGAGGGTGTTAACGAACATGCCAACTGTTATTCCAAGGAGGAAAAGGCATCCTTCTTGCAATATCTTGACAATAGAATAGCAAAGGTGGATGTCCCCAATAAGGACGAGGATTATTTGCGTGAGCGCATCTTGACGATGTATGCCAACCCTGCGAGGAATCATTTAGAGGCAATCAAAAACGATTGACAAAGATGTTCACGAGGTACTGTTTTTTCCATCGAGGCTATCCTATTTTGGCTTTGTTGATGGTCTTGTTCCTGTCGTGTGAGACGGAAAGTTATGAAACGGGCGATGGAAAATACTCTTATTTACGGGCAGACTTCGTGGAAGCCCATACTTCTGCCGAGAAAGAGGTTGACTATGCCGTGAATGATGATGGCGAAACGCTCTTCCTTACACCTCATGCCAATGCAAGTTGGGCGACCGTTGCTGATAGCCTATATCGTGCCTTGTTATATTACAATAGGGAAAAAGATGCCAATGTCCCTATCTCCATGGTGCGTGTTTCCGTGTTGAAGGCGAGGGAGAATGTACCAAGTGACAGTATAAAGACCGACCCTGTCACCTTTGAAAGCTCTTGGATGAGTGCCAATGGTAAATACCTGAACCTTTGTTTCTATGTCAAGACAGGCAAAGCTGACGATGAAGATGCCGTTCAGTATATAGGTCTCATCTGTGATAGCGTCACGTCTACATCTGTCTACCTTCGCCTATTCCACGACCAATCCACTATTCCCGAATATTATTCCGCACACGTCTATGCCAGTGTTCCTATCACAGAAGACTATAAAGGCAAGGATTTGCACCTTGCCTTGCAGACGTATGTCGGGGAGAGAAATCTGACGTATGTCATTCCCAATTGAGGAATGGATGTCATAGGGGCAACCCAAATTTGAGCGAAAGTTTTTCTAACATGTCCTTGGCGGTGGCAATGAGGTCGTATTCATGCCGCCAACCCCATTCCTCTTGTGCGCAATGGTCGTCCATCATGTCGGGCCAACTCTCGGCGATGCTTTGCTTCAGGGGGTCAATTTGATATTCCATCTCAAAGTTAGGTTTGCTCTTCTTGATGACTTGATATACCATGTCAGGGCTGAAACTCATTGCGGCGACATTGAAACCATTATGGTGGACGAGCCGCGAGGGGTCGGCTTCCATCAGTTCGATGCTTGCGCGGAGGGCATCGGGCATATACATCATGTCCATTCGTGTGTTGGCTTCGATGGGACAGATGAATTTCTTGCCTTGCACAGCATGGTAGAAGATGTCTACCGCATAGTCGGTCGTGCCGCCTCCAGGAGGTGTAAGGTAGGAAATAATGCCAGGAAAACGAACCGACCGAGTGTCCACACCATATTTATAATGATAGTAGTCGCTGAGCAGTTCGGTAGTCACTTTCGAGATTCCATAGATGGTGCGTGGCCGTTGGATGGTGTCTTGGGGAGTCATGTCGTGTGGAGTCTCCGTGCCAAAAGAGCCTATCGAGCTGGGCGTAAAGACAGCGCAATGATGCTCACGTGCCACTTCAAGGATGTTGAAAAGACCGTCGATGCCAATCTTCCATGCCAAGCGTGGCTTCGATTCCGCCACCACAGAGAGTAATGCCGCCAAGTTGTAGATGGTGTCAATATCGTATTGCTGAACCACTTGTGCGATTTGGTTCCCATCTGTGACATCGGCAACTGCGATGGGACCGCCCTCGCGTAGTTCGCCTTTTGGCTCTGCCCCGTGGATATAGCCCGCCACTACGTGTTCATTACCATATCTCTTCCTTAATTCCATCGTCAACTCCGACCCAATTTGTCCCGTAGAGCCAATTACCAGAATGTTTCTCATCGTCGATATGTTAGTTAGAATGTTGTTAGGTTTATTGATGCAAATTAACAACCTTTTTTTTGAAATCATGACATTTCACGCATAAAATGCGTTTATAAATGCAATTATTTAAACAATTATAACAATGTAACATCGAAAATGTCAAAAATTATTGGTTAATTTGCGGCATATTACCTAACAACTAAACAATATGTACGGAAAAATGAAGGAACATCTCAGCAAGACGCTCGCTGAGATTCGTGATGCTGGACTCTACAAGGAAGAGCGTCTGATTGAAAGTCCGCAACGTGCTGCCATCGAGGTGGGCGGCAAGGAAGTGTTGAATTTTTGTGCAAACAATTATCTGGGATTGTCTGACAACCCACGCCTCATTGACGGTGCCAAGCGCATGATGGACCGACGAGGCTTTGGTATGTCGAGCGTCCGCTTCATCTGTGGCACACAAGACATCCACAAGGAGTTGGAAGAAGCCATCAGCGACTACTTCAAGACTGAGGACACCATCCTCTATGCCGCATGTTTCGATGCCAACGGAGGAGTGTTTGAGCCGTTGCTCACCGATGAAGATGCCATCATCAGCGATGCCCTCAACCATGCCTCAATCATTGATGGGGTGCGCCTGTGCAAGGCGAAACGCTATCGTTACGCCAATGCCGACATGGCTGACTTGGAACGTTGTCTGCAAGAGGCACAAGCCCAACGCTTCCGTATCGTCGTCACAGACGGTGTGTTCTCGATGGATGGCAACGTGGCTCCGATGGACAAGATTTGTGACTTGGCAGAGAAATACGATGCCCTTGTCATGGTCGACGAGAGTCATTCGGCTGGAGTCGTGGGCAAGACGGGGCATGGCGTGAGCGAGTTTTTCAACACCTACGGGCGTGTTGACATCTATACGGGAACGCTCGGCAAGGCTTTCGGTGGTGCCCTCGGCGGCTTTACCACGGGTCGCAAGGAGATTATCGACCTGTTGAGGCAACGCAGCCGTCCCTATTTGTTCTCCAACTCATTGGCTCCCTGCATCATCGGCGCGTCGCTTGAAGTGTTTAAGATGCTCAAGGAGAGCGATGCGCTACACGACAAATTGGTGGAAAATGTCAACTATTTCCGCGACAAGATGATAGCAGCGGGCTTTGACATCAAGCCCACACAGAGTGCTATCTGTGCCGTGATGCTCTATGATGCCAAACTATCGCAAGTATATGCGGCAAAGATGCAGGAAGAGGGTATCTATGTTACGGGCTTCTATTACCCCGTGGTGCCAAAGGGACAGGCTCGTATCCGCGTGCAACTCTCCGCTGGACATACCCGTGAGCAACTTGATAAGTGCATAGCGGCGTTCATCAAGGTGGGCAAGGAGTTGGGCGTGTTGCCACAGCCATAGCCATTAACTCATACGATCTCATTTGATATATGCGGCATATACGATTGGTATATGGGGTAAATACAAATGGTATATGCCACATATATCAAATATAGATGATACCTCCGTTGCAAATGGTTTATACATTTATTAGAACTAAATGACACAAACAAAGATGAAAAAGGGATGATTGGGTGACGATGTTTTATTAATCTCTAGGTTTGATTCGTTGAAAAAAAATGGCTTTTCGCTGATTTCAGGAGTAGAAAAACAATCAAAATTGTTGCCATTTTATTACATTTTTGTATTTTTGTAAATTGTTATTATGGTCGTGGTCATGATATATATGTTTTAACTAAACCCTCATATTGAAAGATGAATTGTCGAATGATTAAATTGTTGGTAATACCCCTTTTGTGGCTTATGCCTTCTACTGGCAGTGCGGAGGATGTAGCGGGGTATCTGTTTGCTTATTTCCGTGGCAACGCCACAACACAGGAGCATTTGTTTTATGCGCTCTCTACGGACGGGTTGAATTATTCCCCTATCAACGGGGGCAATGCTGTGGTAGACTTTTCCAATATCTCCGTGTCGGGCAACATCCGCGACCCGTTTGTGCTACGGGGCGAGGATGGCATGTTTTACATGGTGTGTACAGACATGCGTAGTGCCAATGGATGGGACAGCAACCGTGGCATCGTGATGTCAAAGTCCACCGACTTAGTTCATTGGACACATTCCACGGTACATTTCCCCACTAAATATGCGGGGACAGATTGGGCTAATGTTACCCATGTATGGGCACCCGAGGTTATCTATGACCGTGCGGTAGGCAAGTACATGGTGTATTTCGCCTTGAAGACGGGCAACAGCGCACCTGCAGCATACGACATGCAATATTACTGTTATGCCAACTCTGACTTCACCGACTTAGAGGGTGAGCCGACACATCTCTATGACCGAGGATCTGCCACTATCGACCTGACCATTGTATATAACGACGATGACGGCCTCTATCATGCTTTCTACAAGAATGAAGGGGCGGGAGGTATCTGCCATGTCTCGTGCAGTAGCCTGACCGCAGCGAGTGGTGCGGCTACGGGAAGTCAATGGAATACGCCAAGCAGCACCGTCCAACAGACCACCGATGCGGTGGAGGGACCGACCGTATTCAAGCGCATCAGCGACGGCAAGTGGATATTGGGCTACGACTGTTATGCGGCGAACCCCGCCTATTTTCAGTTGTGCGAGGTAGGCAATGGTTTCTCCTCATACACCAAATGGGGCGACTGTGCCAACCATGGGGCGTTCACGCCGCGCCATGGATCCATCATACCGCTTACCAACTCTGAACTTTATGCCCTTGACATCGCCTTGGGAGGGTCTTCAGACTTGGCGGCTTTGAAAGCTGAATTGCGAACAGAATTGTCCAATGCGTCTTGTTTCGGACTTTCGGTGACCGACGAACAAGCCGTCTATGACTATACACAAGCCAACCGACTGCAAATACAAGCTGCCATCAACAGCCTGAAGGTGAAGGAATACAACTATGTTTCCGCTAATTATACTTACGATGCGTCGATGTTGCTTGGCAATCCCACAAACGATAACATCGTGACCAATTCCAGTCAACATTGGGATGGCACCAATTCATCCACATATTACGAACAGCCTGGTAGTTCTTGGGGATCATCCTCTTGGACCTCATCGATGACCTATTCCACTACTCTGCCTGTGGGTGAATATGTGTTGCGTGTGGCTTGCCGCTCCGCGTCTGACGTGACGGGGACGATTTCAGGCAACGGCACGACGGCAGCCATTCCCGCCAATGGCGATGTAGGCTATGGCATCACCACGGCTGGCGTGACCAGTTTCTCTGCTAACGACACTTACGCCAACGGTAATAAAGGGCGTGGATGGGAATGGCGGTATATTCCTGTCAGTGTGACAGGGTCTTCCAAGAGCGTCACTTTCACCATTTCTGCATCGACTAACAGTAGTTATCAGTGGTTTAGCGTGACCAATATCGAATTACTTTCGACCAGTTATGTGGCACCAGAGGTAGTGTCGGATGCGCAAAACAGCACGACAACGACATCACAAGTGAGAAATACAGTAAATATCACCACCGCCATTGACTATAAGATAACGGGGTCCACGCCGTTCACTACATCGGGCAGCGTCAACATTGCCAATGACAATGCTACTGTCATCTTGTCTGGCGTGAGACCAAGTGCAGTCATTAGTTCGTGGCTTCCGTATATAAAAATCAATGGGGCTGCGGCTGTAAATGGAACCAATTGCCAGGTGAAAATTTATGGTGACGGTACCATCATCATGCCCCATGGCGACTCGTTCTATCCATTGGTGGTTTACCAAGGCAATGATTGGACAGGTACGGCTAACAACCGCTATGACCCGACAACAAAATACAATCTCGCAGGGACGGCATTTGACAACAGCATTCACTCCTTTACGTTGAGGCGAGGCTATAGCGTGTGTCTCTCCGCCAAGGCGAATGGCTTGGGGTATAGCCGCGTATGGGTGGCAGATACCAAGAACATCAAGGTGGACTTGGCGGGAACGCCCCTCGATGGGACGGTCTCTTTCATTCGCATCAACAAGTGGAACGACACCTCCAAGAAAGGATGGGCTGGAGGACAGGCTACACTGAATAGCCTGCTCAACACCACTTGGTACTATAATTGGAATGACAATGGCGATCTTGGCTCCGCCGACCGTGAGTATGTAGGCATACGTCAGCAGCCGTGGTGGCCCAACCCCGACCAGGCAAGTTCCAACTCTTTGGGTTATAACGAATTTGACAACTCCGTGGAAGACTCATATAAAAACCTTGTAAATATCGCAGGTAGCTCGGATGTAGACGCTATCGTCAACGCAGCCGTTGACCGATGGACCGACCTCCTTGTCACAGGCAAACGTCTCGGATCACCCTGTGTTTCCAATTGGGGAAACAACTTCTCTGGCGGTATGTTGGAGAAGTTCATCAACAAGTTGGAAGAGAGAGGCTACCGTTGCGATTTCATCGTCACTCACTGCTATTGGTATAACGACTGGAGTACGTGGCAAGGTTGGCTCAATGACATGCACAACCTCTTCCCTGGACGGCAAATTTGGATTACTGAAATGAACTATGGTGCCAACTGGACTGGATGGCCAGGGAATAATACCGGTGCGTCATCGAGCAACTATAACATCGAGAAACAGCATTTTGCACCCATCATCGATGGACTGGAAAGTACCGATTTCATCGAGCGATATGCCGTATATAATGATGTTCAAGAGTGTAGATACATGTACAATGCCAGCGATGCCAGCTTGAGCAGTACCAATTATCTCACGCCGATGGGTGTGTATTATGCCAACAAAGCATCAAATATCGGTTATAAATCCTCATACAACACGTATGTACCCAGTACGGTGGCTTATACCACCAACTTGTCTAACCCCGTTTTGAATGCCGTTTTGCAAGACAACAATGCCAGCGAGACAACCGTCAAGTGGACGGACGACAATGGCGAATACATCAAGACAATGTATGTGGAGAAGTTGGTCAATGGCTCGTGGACGGTGGTTTATACCACGACGGATGTCTATTCGGAGAGTGGCACGTATAATTATGAGGCAGTTGTCAGTGGCGATGGAGGAACTTTCCGCATCCATACTGTCGATAGGTGTAATGGCGACCACTACTCCACAGAACTTTCGTCTGTCACCACAGAGGACAAAGTGGGCGATAGGGTGTCATATAACAACACCACTTATTTCTTGGGAGGAAACATCATTTCCAATGGCGACTTCAACTATGGATGGAATGGATGGACGGATGGCACGGGCAATGGCTCGCCAGCCAAGGCAAAAATGGAAATCATACCCGTGGCAGGACCTGATAATGGTGCCTATATGCGCTCATACGAAAATACGGGTGCGGATGGTGATTGTTCATTGAAAGGGTCATTCTCCATTGCATCAAATACCAATTACCAATTCTCCGTTTGGCATAAGAATAATGGAGGAGGGTGGCAGAAAGGTAGTCTTTCGTCAAATGGTACGACGGAAAGTTCAGAGGTGTTGAACCTTTCTGCTTCGACAGATTGGACAAAGCAAAGTTCAATGTTTGCCAGTGGCTCATACCAGAAGTTTATCATCAAGTATCGTTGGTTGGCAGGGACGGCTAAGTTTGACCAGTTTACTCTACGCAAGTTATGCACTACGGAACGTGCGGCATACGAGGACGGCTTTACACAGGTGCAAAATGAGGCAGAAATCTTTAAAACTTGGAATGCTTCTGCAAATGGATATACCGACATCAATACAGAATTGACAAGTCGCATTAGCACGGCTTATTCGATGTCACATACCAATGCAACGACGGCGAAAGCCCGTTACCAAGCAGCGGCAACAGCTCTCCAAGAGGCATTTGACGGTGTGAAGACAAAGAAAACACTCGACTCTTTAATGATATTGGCAAATGCCGTTTTGGAGGAGACACACCCAGTCTATTCCGTATTGCAGACGGCGATTGCCACCGCCACGGCATCCAATACCGTATCTGCATATAAGACGGCTCTCGAAGGATTGAGGGATGCCCTTGCGGAATACTTAGTGTGGGCAGACAAGACATCACTTGTGCAGAATCCCACATTCGTCGCATCAACAGGATGGACAACGAAAGCGGGTAGCTATACGGGTGGTGACCAGCGTCTCAATAATATTTGGGGAAAGACTTGTTGGAATGCGTGGTGGAATACTCCCAATGCTGGCACTATGGAAGTGAAACAAACACTTTCTAATCTGCCGATGGGATATTACAGCATGTCTTGTGTCGCTACGACCCAACCATTCTGCGTAACAGACCAACATGGATATATCACGGGGACAAGCGTAACCGAGACAACGCCCAATTTGACATTTGAGCGTTTTGATTCACCAGGAATTACCAATGATGATGTATGGGAAACACTTGCCACAAAGCCTGTTTGGGTGGAAGATGGCGGCTCGTTGACTATCGGATTCATCGGTTCCAAGGAGGGAAAAGAGACAAGTAATCCCGTCTATTCCGATAACCGCGAGGGATGGTGGTGTGCCACGGACTTCAAACTCTATTACACTCCAGTCTATCGTCGCACGGAAATGGACGGACAATGGGGAACAGTATGTCTGCCGTTTGCCGCCAAGGCGGGCAATGGCGTAACGCTCTATGAGGTGAGTGGTATTAACCCACGTCGCACTCAGCTCTATTTATCGGAGGTGACGGAGTTAGTACCTGGCGTTCCTTACCTATTCTATACGGAGAATGAGACTGCAAATTTCTATGGTACGAGTGGAGATGTCATCTCTTCCGTGGGCAGTGGAAGCAACGGTCTTGTGGGTGTATTTAAGAGCAACGTGGGATTGGTGGGGAATGGATGTTACGTCCTTTCCGACAATATGTGGAATATCGTAGAGAATGCTGATAACTTCGATTTAGGTAATTACCATGCCTATATCGCCAATATAGTATCCATACCTGTTGTCTCAACAGCACCTACTGGTGGAAGATGTATTAGTATCGCCCGTGGATCCTACCTCTTCGGTGACATCAATTTGGATGGTTACGTGAATATCACGGATGTTGTCTGCCTCGTTGACAAGGTGCTGTCTACCGAAACCGTTGACATCGATCTTGCAATTGATGACCTTAACGACGATGGGTCAGTAAACATCACGGATGTTACCATCCTTGTGAACTTAATCAATAATCAATAAAGATAAAATCAATGATGAAAAAGAAAACTTTAATGGTATGTGTAGCACTATGGGGCTTGTTGCAAAGTGCATGGTGTTACGATTTTCCTTACTTGACATTCGAGACGGCCGACGGTACAACCAAGTCTCTTTCCGTGGAATCGTTATTTATCACGTTTGAGAATGGGCAATTGTTGGCAACTAATGTCGATGGTGACAAGATTCTTTCGTTGACAGACTTGACTAAAATGTATTTCTCGGATGGTGCCACAGCTCTTGTTGGCGATGTCAATATGGATGGTTTGGTAAACATCACGGATGTGGTGTGTTTGGTGAACTATCTGTTGACAAATGACGAGACTGGGATTGATCTCATAGCGGCAGACGTTAATTGTGACGGTGAAATCAATATCACGGATGCCGTAACGTTATTAAATCTGATTTTGGAATAAGGCATTATATTTATTTTTACATTGTTATAACCTAATCATTTTTATCAAATGGCAAACAGATTTATCTTAAACGAAGTTTCTTACTTCGGACCAGGCGCACGTAAGGAGTTGCCTAGCGTAGTGGCACGCCTTGGATTCAAGAAAGCTTTGGTGGTAACAGACAAAGGTCTTATTAAGTTTGGTGTCGCCAAACAAGTGACTGACGTGATGGACGAGTCAGGTATCGCCTACGAAATCTTCAGCGACGTGAAACCCAATCCTACGGTGACAAATGTGAAGGATGGTATTGAGGCTTGCAAAAAGGCAGAGGCTGACTTCATCGTTGCCATTGGTGGAGGCTCCGCCATGGACACAGCAAAAGGTATTGGTATCGTTATTCGTAACCCAGAATTTGCGGACATCGTTTCCTTGGAAGGTGTAGCAGACACAAAGAACAAGTCACTGCCCATCATAGCCCTGCCAACTACTGCTGGAACGGCTGCCGAGACAACTATCAACTATGTGATTATCGACGAGACTCGGCAGGCAAAAATGGTGTGCGTGGATCCGAATGATATTCCCTGCGTAGCCATCATCGATGCTGAATTGATGTACTCCCTGCCCAAGAGTTTGACGGCTGCAACGGGTATGGATGCTATGACCCATGCCATCGAGGGATTGATTACCAAGGCAGCATGGGAACTCTCCGACATGTTTGAAATCAAGGCAATCGAGATGATTTACAGATACTTACCCATCGCAGTGGATGAACCCACTAATCCCGTAGGGCGTGACGGTATGGCTGTAGCACAATATGTGGCTGGCATGGCATTCTCGAATGTGGGTCTTGGTGTCGATCACGGTATGGCTCACCCATTGTCAGCACTCTTTGACATTCCACACGGAGTGGCTTGCGCCATGTTATTGCCCACAGTAATGCGTTTCAATGCTCCTGCTGCTAAGGCGAAATATGTTGATATTGCCAAGGCTTGTGGTGTATATAAGGATGGTATGACGGTAGATGAGGCTGCTGATGCTGCATGTGAGGCTATCGCCGACCTCAGTCGTCGTGTGGGAATCCCCGAACATCTCACAGAATTGGGCATTACGGAGAAGGACATCGACGCATTGGCAGACCAAGCCATTGCTGACGTTTGTACACCAGGCAACCCACGCGAGGTAACTCGTGATGACATCGTTGCCCTCTATAAGCAAATCTTGTAACGCTTCCAACATTCGTGCATGTGTCCGTCACTATACGTGACAGCTGCATGCACGAGTGCAAGTGATATCATTCTTTATTCATATTTGCCGCATATACGACATAAAAACACAAAGTATATGATTATCAATCACTTACGAAAATCTTACCTTCTCAAAAGGAAAGAAAAAGCACCATAAAAAAGAACGTTTGGGAGGCTGCAAATGTTAAATCTTTAAACAATTTGCAGTATGGAAGCATTAAGAAACGTTAATCAAGTCACGTTGAACTTTAACCTACGTGAACCCAAGAAAGTGAGTGCAGCGACAAACGTCTACGCAGTAATCAAGTTAGATGGCAAACAAACAAAGATTGCCATTGGCTGTAAGGTGAACGCTTGGGAATGGGATGGAAGGAAACAGATGGCAAAGGTGCAAACCAATATGACAAGCCAAGCCATTGAAAACGCTATGCAAGTTAATAACGTTCTAAATGATGTTAGAATGAGTTTTTATTCGTACCTTTGCAGTGGCGAACAAGTGAACGTAAACGAATTAAGGGAAATTCTAACAATCAACCAAGGAAACGATATGGCAAACAAAAACGCTATCCCACCAAAGCGGACACGAACCGCAAGTAAGTTAATCAAGGAGGCATTTGAAAAGTACTACGCAAAGAAACAAGGCACGGAGTATTATAGGGTAAGGAAATCCATTGTAAAAGATTTCTTTGCATTCTTGGAAACGCCAAACGTTTACGATAGCGTTAGAACGTTAAGCGTACAAGGGATGTTTGACTATAAAGAATATTTGATAAGCCAAGCAACAGATAACAACAAGGAAATATCACACAAAACGATTG
>JAFYZV010000029.1 GCA_017548525.1 Prevotella sp. | reverse complement strand
GTCAATCCATTGGATAGTATCGTTGCCAGATTGTTTCCTGATGATATCCATCCAATAGTCCTCTATCTCCTCCCAGTGGTTTTTGATGTCTTGCCTCCCTTGGTTCTTCACGGTTTCAAGCCCGTCTTCCTCGATATGACAGGCGAAGATGCTTTTGCCGTTTTGGGAAATGCCAGCCGTAAAAACGAAAATGGATGTTGTCATACCAATGCCTTGGAAGGTATCTTTAGGCAGCTTGATGATTTGCTCCAGTCGGTTCTTTTTCAATAACTTCTTGGTTATTGATGGGTTCTTTTCTAATTTGTTGTCTGGCAAGATGAATGCACATGATGTTCCTATGCTCACGTTTTCTAATACATTTCGCACAATGTCAAGGCATCCGTATTTGTTTTCAAATGGGGGATTCATCAGTACTTTTGTGATGGGTTTCGACCGAATCCACTTGGCAGCCTCCTCCGTGCGTGAGTCGAGCAAGGTCAAGTTGGTCTTCCCGTCCTTATGGATGAGCATGTTCGCACAAGCCAATGCGTATATCTCCTTGTCGAATTCAATGCCAAACAACTGGTTATCCTTAATTTCTTGCGCCTGTTTGGTTCGGACTCCTCCCGTCTCCTTAATCATATTGCACATTGCCTTGACAAGAAACGAGCCAGAACCACATGCTGCATCAAGCACGATGGAGTTCCTGTCCACGTCGATGAGCCTATACATGAATGACGTGATATGGTCTGGGGTGAAGACTTGGCCTTGCTCCGACTTGCCTTTATACCTCGTAAATTCATTGAAGAATATCGCCATCACATCCTCACCGCTCCAAAAGTCGGAATTGAGATTATCGGAAATCTTCGACACATAGTCGATAAAGTCATTGATGGATTGTTGGCGGGGGGACTTGTTGACTTGGATATTTGAATAGGTATCAATCAATATTTGCAATTTAGCATTCTTTTCCAAGTTTTCTTGTAGGGAATTGACCAATGTTGTCTTGATGGATGCTTGGAATAGTTCCCATTTCATGTCATGTATCAACATGGCACCGAATCGCTTGGCAACCAGTGTGCATGACGTGAATATCATGCGATGGTATAGGTTTTTGATGCCAAATTCAAAATGCAGGGCATCGTTTATCTTTTTGGTTAATTGATAAATGGTCTTTTTGTCAATGGTGTTTTGGTGGAACAACCCTATATATGCCTCCTTGTTTAACAGCTCGTTGCCAATAGAAACCTTTTCATCCCCTTTATAAACCTCAACGTCTTCCCCATTATATAATATACCTACAACGTGGGCGTATTTCCTTTTGCAAATTCTGCAATTCTTCAATAACTCTTGACGGTCTCTCTCTCCGAAAGGATGGTTTTCAGCTTTTGTCTCCAAAATCAATGCCGTGAAATTGGTCTCATGGGGCAAATACCATCCGTCGGGTTTGTCATTGATACCCTTGAAACCTAATTGGTTGAAAGTCGTGATTTGCCCTACGCCAGCACGGGCTGTCTCTGTATCTTCCAATCCTAATAATCTTTTGGCTTGGTCTCTTACTTGGTCTTCTGTAAGATAGTATTTGCCTTGCATTCTTGATACATGATTTGAGGTTAGACTTTTCTATTGTGCAAAGTTACGAATTTATTTTGTAAACTTTCTTTGATGCGTGAAAAAATATAGTCTTCATGCTTGAACTTTTTGTATTTTTAGGGGCTGCGTTGTTATTAATTTCAGTCAAAAACCTTGACAAAATTGTGTTTGGTTTTTCTCATGAAATAGAAGTGGAAGGGGTGGATTTGGCATTGGATGGAGGGCGAGAAATGGGTGATTTGGGGCAAAGTTATGAATTTAACTTTTTTTGTGTGGCATTAGTGGTCAATAGATACCACTTTGATCGATGGAAAAAGCCCTATCCATCATCGGTGGGTGCCGCCTAAATAATGTTAAAATGCGGCTTTTACGGATGGTGGGAAATGACTATTTTTGCTATATTGTTGTGTTTCAAGAAGTTACAAAATGCAGAAAAAAGCCCGTTTTTTCGCCCAAAAGGTTTATTGGTGGAAAAAACGGGAGTTATGGAGGGGGTGTTTTGTCATTTATCTTGACAAAATTCGCAGGGAGTTAAGTACTGCCAAGAGTGCCACGCCCGTATCGGCGAAGACCGCCTCCCAGAGATTGGCAATGCCCAGGATGCCGAGAATCATGACCAATACCTTAATGCCGATGGCGAGCGAGATGTTCTGTTTGACGATGCGCCGTGTACGTTTACTGATGTCGATGGCCTCCGCCACTTTCGTTGGTTGGTCGGTCTGGATAACCACATCCGCCGTCTCAATCGCCATGTCCGCCCCCAAAGCGCCCATGGCAAGCCCCACATCGCTGAGGGCGAGGACGGGTGCGTCGTTGATGCCGTCGCCCACGAATGCCACCTTCCGCCCTTGTCCTTTCAGTCGCTGGATGTGTTCCACCTTGCCTTGTGGCAGGAGGTCGCCGTGTGCCTCATCCACTTGTAGTTGCCTTGCCACTTTCTCGACGAGCGCATGTTTGTCGCCCGAAAGGATTTCCGTATGCAATCCCATTTCCTTGAGGCGTGTGATGGCAACTTGCGCCTCGTCCTTGGGAGTGTCTGACAAGAGGATATATCCGAGGTATTTGCCATTCTTGGCGCAAGCGACGATGGTCTCGGGGATTTCACAAAGCTGTTTCGGATAGTCAATTTTTTCTCTTTCCATGAGGCGCAATGTACCGATAAGCCAATTCTCTTTGTCTATTTCGGCAGAGATTCCATATCCTTGGATGGATGTAGAATGTTGGATGGATGGGTTTTTTGCGGGCGGATACGCTGATTCGCCCCTACGATACGTTTCACTGATTATCGCCTTCGCAATGGGATGGTTGCTCGTTGATTCGATAGTAACCACCTTGTGTAGTGCGTCTTGGTCAAGTCCTTCGATGTGTGTCACGGCGAATTGTCCCGTGGTAAGTGTTCCCGTCTTGTCGAACACCACCGTGTCAATCGTGTTGATTGCATCCAGTCCGTTGCCTCCCTTGAAGAGGATACCCCGCCGTGAGGCGGCACCGATGCCCCCGAAGTAGGTGAGCGGTACGCTGATAACCAAGGCACAGGGGCATGAGATGACCAACAGGACAAGTGCGCTATGCAACCATTGTGAGAAGTGGAATGTAAAAGATGGGTTGAACAAAGACCATATCCAAGGAAGAATAACCACGAGTGCCGCTAAGCCAATGACGATGGGCGTATAGACTTTAGCGAAACGGTGGATGAATAACTCGGTAGGTGCCTTGCGCTCCACGGCATCTTCCACCATCTTTAAAACACGTGAGATTGCCGACTCGCTTGCCGGGCGTGACACTTGTAGGTGTACAATGCTGTCGTCAGGAATCATTCCCGCCAGCACCTCCTGCCCCTTGGTTATCATTCGAGGGATAGACTCGCCCGTCAGGGCAGCCGTATTAAATGTCGCATCCCCAGAGCATAGGATGCCATCGAGGGGAACTCTCTCACCTGCTTTTATCTCGATGAAATCGCCAGTTTTCACTTCCTCGGGACTCTTTTCCACCCAATTTGTGTTGCCTTGGTTGTCAGTCACTTGCACCCTTGCCATGTCTGGTCGCAGGGCGATGAGGCTCTTGATGTTGTCACGGGCCTTGTCGGCGGCCTGCTCTTGCAACATCTCGCCGATGCAATAGAGCAGCATCACCGCCACCGCCTCGGGATATTCGCCAATGCAAAAGGCACCGATAGCGGCGATGCTCATCAACATGAACTCGCTGAAGATGTCGCCGTGCGCCGCTTCCTCTACGGCTTCTTGAATCACATTGATGCCTACGGGTAGGAAAGCCGCCGCATACCAAGCCAATTGCACCCAATTCGGCTGGAACCATCCGATGTGTAAGGCATTGAAAATGATGCCAGCCAAGAGTAAAAATGCTGATAGTGCGAGTTGCCAGAGATGAATCTCTCCCTCGTGATGATGTTCATGTTCGTGCATAATATGTCATATTGGTTTTCTTTTGCAAAAATATGGCGAATCCTTTGCAACTCGGTTGCAAAAGTGGGATTAGGCAGAAAAAACAGTTGATTAGGGTGTTTTTTAACAGAAAAATAGTGTTAAAAACTATATTTTAAAAAAATTATATTATATTTGCAACCTAAATACGACTATTGATTACGCTATTTCTAACGAACAATTATTATAACTAAAAACTTAAAGTGTATGAATTACCGCTTATTTAGACTGACCAAGAAGTGCCTCTTTGGCTTATGCTTGGCAGCGGTTTTTGGTGGATTCACTTCCTGTAAGGATGACTACGACTTGGACGACGAGGGTAACTACCCGAGTTGGTTGGGCAGTAGCATCTACGAACAGTTGAAGAATCCCAACCAAGAAGTACTCACGGGTACTTTCGACAACTACGTGCGGCTCATCGAAGACTTGGGTTATGCTGAGACAATGGCAAAGACGGGTTCAAAAACCATCTTCCCCGCCAATGACGAGGCGTTTGCCCGGTTCTACGCAAACAATTCGTGGGGCGTGTCGAAGTACGAAGACTTGACGGAGGCAATGAAGAAGCTGCTCCTCTATTCTTCGATGCTTGACAATGCTATCTTGGTGGAGATGTTGTCGAATGTGTCGCTCAACGGTGTCACGCCAGGTGTTGCGCTGAAGCACAGCACGGGTGTTGACGTGATTGACACCATCACCTACATCCGAGGAGGATTGCCTTCCACATTGGAGAAGTTGCCCGCCAATAACTCTTATTGGGAAAAATTCATTCAGAATGGCATTCACATGGTGATGGATGCTACCAGTCCCATGATGGTCCATTTCACCGCCGAGCAGATGACAAGCAATGACATCACAACTCGCGGAGAGAACAGTGACTTCGAGGTTATCACGGGTTCGCCGTACAGCGATGACGACAATTCCGCTTACATCTTCCGCAACAAGATTATCAGACCTGACGTGACGTGTCAGAACGGATATATCCATCAGTTGGAGGATGTGCTCGTTCCCCCGGGCAACTTGGCGGAGTTGATTCGCACCAATGGCGAGAGCAATTATTTCAGTAGGATGCTCGATCGCTTCTCGGCACCGTTCTACAACTCCCTCGTGACCAACAACTACAATGACTATGCGCAGTTGTATGGTCTCGCACTCATCGACTCCATCTATGAAAAGAGGTATTTCAGCAGCCGCTCGCAATCATCATCCCTCAACATTGACCCCAATGGTGCCAATGTGCAGTATCTGTTGAATTATGACCCAGGATGGAACACCTACACCAATGGACAGACTGGTTCCAATGCCTTGAGTGACTTGGCAGCCATCTTCGTACCGACGGATGAGGCGATGAAGCAATATTTCCTCCCAGGAGGTAGTGGGGCGTTCTTGATAGACCAATTCGGTAAGCTTGACAATACAGAGGAGAACCTCAACGAGAACATCGACTCTATCCCCATCAACATCGTCCAGGCGTTCCTCAACAACCTGATGAAGAGTTCGTTTGTGGGAACTGTACCGAGCAAGTTTGGTGACGTGATGGACGATGCCTCCGACCCCATGGGTCTCTCTACGGATGTGTTGAACAAGAATGCCGATGGCTCCTATGACGTGAAGATTGCTAACAATGGTGTGGCATACATGCTCAACACCGTGTTTGCGCCTAACCGTTATATCGCCGTTTCCGCTCCTGCCTTGTTGAGTGACAACATGAAAGTGTTTAACCAAGCCATCAACGATGGTAACGGAGGCTCCTCGCCCCTTGGCTTAAACCTCAATTACTATGCCTACTTGCTTGCCATGAGTGCCAATTACGCATTCTTCATCCCCACGGACGATGCTTTTAAAAACTATTATGTTGACCCCGCTTTCTTGAAGCATGACCAGCCGCGTGTGTTGAAGTTCTACTATGTGAAACAAAGCCCATACGTGAAATGCTCACAATGGATGTACAACCCTACTACGGGTGAGGTGAGCGACTCCCTTGGCGAGGTGACAACCGCCAACTTCCGCACACAGCTCATCGACATCCTCAATTACCATACCGTGGTGTTGGGCGAGGGTGAGAAGATGGGTACCAACTCTTATTACAAGACCAAGCATGGTGGCGAGCTTTTCTTCGGCGACGGCAGGGTGTCCAGTGGAGGGCAGATTGACAATGGACTTCCCATCTCGTTTGTCAAGAAGACCTATAACCAGAAGAACGGAACGGCATACGCCATTGACCATGTGATACAAGCTCCGCAAAGCTCTGTGTATTCCGTGCTGAATGAGAATAGCCAGTTCTCGGAATTCATGAACGTGTGCAACTTCATCAGTAGTGATGTGGGCGACACGTTGATGGGCTTTGCCAGCGACCGCCTGTCGGAAATCAACCAGGTGACCAAGAAGAAGCGTATGGATGCTTACCATGTCTTTGCCGCCAAAAATGGATTGACCGATAACATTAATTATTTTAATACATATAATTATACGGTATATGCACCCGACAACGACGCAATGGCTCTTGCCTACAGTCGTGGATTGCCTCATTGGGATGACGTATATGCCATCTATAGCCAATGGGCTGACGCTGAGGACAGCGAGGAGAGGCAAGCCGCACGCGACAAGGCACTGGCGATGATAGAGGAGATCAACAGTTTCATCCGCTACCATTTCCAGGATAATTCGGTGTATATAGACCGAGAGGTAGAGGGTGGCGAGTTTGCCACAGCCAACTCCGACACGCTTGGTATACGTGAAAAATTGTATGTCAGCGGTGGGAATGGAATCCTCACAGTGAAAGACAAACGTGGCAATACGATTGATATCAGTGCATCGGGTACCAAGCTTGCCAACAAGATGACACGCGATTATGTGTTCAACCAGATTGCCACACGCGCCTCTTCCATCTCTGCCTCCTCGTTTGCCGTCGTTCATCAGATAAGTTCTCCCTTAAACCCCCATGCCGACAGCGACCGCTATGACGCCCTTTGGACGGGTGCTAACGCCAAGCGCAAGCTCGCCGCCTTCAGGAGGAAGTTCGACACGACGTTGTACAAACGCTATTAGAATTAATACTTTTGGAATATGAAAACAATCAAGATAAAACACCTCCTCCTGACCATCTGCTGCCTAATCGGTACGACAGCGATGGCACAGACGCGCATCTCGGGAACGGTCAACGCTCCCGATGGCCCCGTGATGATGTGTAATGTGGTAGAGATAGACGCCAACAACCGTAACGTCTCTTATTCGCAGACAGACATCAATGGTAACTTCTCCATGGAAGTCGTCAACACGAAGAACAAGTTGAGGATTTCGTACATTGGATATAAGACCGTTACCATACCCATTGGCGACCAGACGATATTCAACATCGAGCTGCAAGACGAGAACACCCTGACGGAAGTGGTGGTGAAAGCCAAGAAGAACTTCCGCTCTGGCGGTCTTGTCATCCCTGAGAATGAGGTCTCCGTTGCCAAGCAGACATTCGACATGAACGAAGTGGAAGGTCTTTCCTTCACCTCCGCCGACGAGGCCCTGCAAGGAAAGATTGCTGGTTTGGACATTGTGGCAAACTCCGGAAACCTTGGTTCGGGAACGTCCATGCGATTGCGTGGTGTGACCTCCATCAATGGGTCTGCCGAGCCGCTGATTGTTGTCGATGGCAATATCTTCGATAATCCAGACGAATCGTTCGATTTCACCTCCGCCAATGAGGAAACTTACGCCTCCTTGCTTTCCATCAACCCCTCCGACATTGAGAAGATTGACGTGCTGAAGGATGCTGCCGCCACCGCCATCTGGGGATCGCGTGGTGCCAATGGTGTCATTTCCATCACCACGAAGCGTGGTAGCCGTGGAAAGACTCGCGTGGACTATTCACTACGTGTGCAAGCCAACTGGCAGCCTAAGGGGTACAACCTGTTGAATGGTGATGACTACACGATGATGCTCAAGGAGATGTATTACAACCCCTCGCAGAGTGCAACAGCCACCACCAACATCAATGAAATCAACTACAACCGCTCATGGGCTGAGTTTGAGAATTGGAACAACAACACCGACTGGGTGAAGCAAGTGCAGCAGACGGGATGGAGCCAATACCATTATGTGACCATCACGGGTGGTGGTGAGAAAGCCAACTTCCGTATCTCCGCAGGTTATGACCGCCAGAATGGTACCATCATCAAGCAGACGCTTGACCGTTTCTCCACGAAGTTGGCACTCGACTACTTCGTGAGCGATCGCATCACCTTCAAGACGACATTCCCGTTGACCTACACCAACAACCATATGAACTACGACAACAACATCCTTGGACGCGCGCAAAAAATGTCACCGAACATGAGCGTGTATCGTCAAAACGCACAAGGTGAAGATACTGACGAGTTTTATGCGATGTTGCCACCGGGAGCCAGTGGTGCTGGGTCTACCGTAGCTGGTACTTCCTCTCAGCAATTGGTTGACATCCGTAACCTCGGCAACCCTGTTGCCATTGCCAATTTGGCATGGAAGGATGAGAAAACTTATCGTATCTCTCCCGAGTTCCGTCTCGACTATTATCTCTTGGGAAAAGATGACAGCAAGACCCGTCTTGACTATTCGGGCTTGGTGTATATCGACATCTATTCGATGAGCCGCCCAACTTACTGGCCAGGAGCGTTGGATACCAAGGGATGGTTGGATGGAAACTATAACCTCAGTACAGGATATGACTATAATTCCTTGGCTTTCACAACTCGCCACACGTTTACGTTCACCCCACATTTCAAAAACGAGGACTGGTATCTCACCATGTTGGCTCGTGGCGAGATGACCTCAGGTAACAACAATAGTCAAAGCGTGTCTAACAGAAACATCCCTAATGGGGCAACATCGCCCACCGTGGATGGTGACTTGAGCGGTATGAGCTCGGGCAATGGACAATGGAGGTCGATGTCAGGTATCTATCAGGGTCACCTTTCCTTTAAGACACGTTACTCAATAGATTTCTCCATGCGCGTGGATGGTACCACCAAGTTTGGTGACAGCCGCAAGTGGGGTTGGTTCCCCGGTATATCCGCCCGTTGGAACATCTCCGATGAGCCTTGGATGAAGTGGTCTGACAAGTGGCTCTCCATGTTGTCTTTCCGCCCATCATGGGGTATCGTGGGAAGGCAGCCAGGTTCGGAATACCTGCAATATGCCAAGTACAACACCTCTGGCTATTATGGCAACAATAGTGCTCCTGTGACTTACCTTGAAGGCTTGCAGTTGAACAAACTGCAATGGGAACGCACCATGTCTTACAATATTGGTGGTGACTTCGGTTTCTTCGATGACTTGATTACTGGAGACTTCAACTATTACTTCAAACGTACCAAGAATCTGTTGATGTCGGGTGTGCGCATCCCCTCGACTACGGGATTCTCCTCATTGGCTTGGACCAATGTGGGCGAGATGACCAACAAGGGTTGGGAGTTGAACGTCAGTGCCAACCGCTTCCTCAAGATTGGTAAGTTCTCGATGAGTGCCAATGTGAACGTCTGCCAAAACTTCAATGAGATTGTGGAGATGGATGAGAGTGTATTGGAGTCCATCAACTCTGAGTGGGCTTACAACAACCGTGGTACATATCTAAATCGCATACAGACGGGTAACCCCTTGGGTTCCATCTATGGCTTACGCTATAAAGGTGTTTACCAGTATTCTTACGAATGGCTCATCAACCAACGTGATAGCCACGGTTGGACATCCGACGAGTTCCGTGACTATATCAACAATTTCCTCGCTGAAGGAAAGACTGCTCCTGTTGCCATCGACAACAATGGACATGTACTCATGGATTCTAAGGGCAATCCCATCCAGCAAGTCTACAACTATGTGGATGGCAGCTCGTCGTATAAGTTCCAAGGCGGTGACGCCATCTATGAGGATGTCAATAACGACGGACAGATCAATGCTCTTGATATCGTGTATCTTGGCAACTCCAACCCGAAGGTGAGTGGTGGTTTCGGCGTGAGCTTCTTCTATGGCAACTGGTCGTTGAAGACGAGCTTCACCTATCGTGCAGGCGTGAAGATTGTGAACGCTGCCAAGATGAGCTTGGAGGAGATGTTCAATGCCTACAACCAAAGCTCCGCCGTCAACTGGCGTTGGCGCAAGAATGGCGATGTGACTACTATCCCACGTGCCATGTATGATACGGGTTACAACTGGCTGGGTAGTGACCGTTATGTGGAGGATGCTTCCTTCGTCCGTATGAGCTATGTCCAGTTGGTTTACAACTTCAATAAGAAGTATTTGCAGAAGTTGGGACTTAACCGCCTCCAACTCAGTGTCTCTGGGCAGAACCTATTGGTGTTTAGCAAGTATAGCGGTACAGACCCCGAGCACTCCGCTGGTGCATGGGGCATCGCCTACGACTCCTCGCAGACACCGCGAAGCAAGTCGGTTACGATGAACTTTATTATCGGATTCTAAACAAGTGAAGGATATGAAACATTATAATATATATAAGGTGTGTGTGGTGGTGACAGTCTTGGCTTTGGGGTTGTCCTCTTGCAACGACTTCTTGACCATCTATCCCACAGACAAGACCATCGCCGAGGACTTCTGGAAGACGAAAGAGGACATACAGAGTATGGTGAATGGTGTATATAAAAGCATGGCAAGCTATGACAACCAAGACCGTGCCATCATCTGGGGTGCCTTCCGCTCTGACGAGTTGGTCAAATACAGCGACTATTCGAGTACGACGCTTGACAATATCAATGCGGTAAACCTCTTGCCATCCAATGGTTACAATAACTGGGCTTCGTTCTATTCCACCATCAACCGCTGTAACATCGTGTTGGCTCATGCCCCAGAGGTGATGGAGGTAGACCCAGAATTCACGAAAGGCGACTATGATGCGGTTCGCGCCCAGATGCTTGCCATACGTAGCTTGTGCTACTTCTATCTGGTCAGGACATTCCGCGATGTACCCTATACAACACAGTCGTTTGAGGATGACGACCAAGACATGCTGGTGGTTCAATCCTCTCCTGACAGTGTGTTGCAATTCTGCATCAATGACTTGGTAGAGGCGGAGACATATATCATGAAGAATGGTGGATATGGTGAGGCTGACTGGCGCAACTGGGGATTCTTCACCCGTGATGCCGTGTGGGCACTCCTTTCGGACATCTACCTCTGGCGGGCATCTATGACACATAGCCAGGCTGATTACCAAAAGTGTATTGAGTATGCCGACAAGGTGATTGATTCCAAGGATGCTTATTTCAAAGCCAACAACATTGACCTCGTGGGTGGTAGCACCGAGAAAGACATCTACCATCTCTATCGCGGAACAACGGCGTTCTCCAGTATTTTCATCTCGGGCAATAGCCGTGAGAGCATCCTTGAATGGCAGTATTCCCCTGAGGATGGTGGATTCAACCATGCGCTTGAGAATGCTTACTTCCGTTCAGGGAATAAGGATAACTATAGAACCACAAGTATGCTGATGGCTTCGCCTATCTTCAATTACATTGGTTCCAATACCAACACATTGCAAGGACAAAAGGTGTATGAGACAACCTCTGACCTTCGCTATTGGAACAACACATACGGGGTGCACAATGAAGAGGCTACTCAGTTGGAAATTCGTAAGATGGTGTCGCATACATCTATTGTCAGTACCACTCAGTCTGCGGGAGTTAAGAAAGGCGATGTCGGAGAGAGCACGGTCGGTGCTTATACTGGCTACGACCAAAATTGGATAGTCTATCGCTTGACCGACATCATGTTGATGAAGGCAGAGGCATTGGTTCAGACTGCTGCCTCCGATAGTGACAACGTGACGTTGAACAAAGTGTTTGACCTCGTGCAGATGGTCAACAAGCGTTCCATCTCAGAAGATGGTATACAGAAAGGTGATACGCTCAATCCCACTTCGTTCCGTAGCAAGGAGGACTTTGAGCTTCTCGTGCTTGCCGAGCGTGAGCGTGAGTTATGCTATGAGGGAAAGCGTTGGTTTGACTTGGTACGCTATTGCTACCGCCACATGGACGGTGTTGACATCACCACCAAGTTGGCTGACACCAAGACATGGCCTGCTCTCTATGCCCCGATGTTGAAGCTCGTCGTCAGGAAATACATGAGTGGTGGTGATGCCGTCACCTATAAGATGAAGGGCGAGCCTTATCTCTATTGGCCTGTTTATGAGAGTGAAATCAAGGTGAATAAACTCTTGAAACAGAATCCTGTGTATGAACAAGAAGAGACAACCAGTAAGAAGTAGCGGTATGAGAATCATTAATGAAAACAAGAAACGGCTATTGAGACTCTCTTGGGTTCTCTTATTGCCTTTAGCATGGATGCTGGGCAGTTGTTCAGAGGAGATCGATGAATCAAACTTGTATACCTTCACGGGTGAGACCATTGAGGACTTTCTCGTCAATCGGTCGGATGAGTTCAGCGATTTCAATTACATCCTAACACGAGTGGGGTACGACAAAATCCTTTCCGCGTATGGCATGTACACCTGTTTCGCGCCCACCAATGCCGCCATACAGGAATATATTGACAGCTTATACAACGACCAGGCTGCTGACGTGGCACACAATGGCATGACTTCACAAGGCATCGAGGGACTTACAGACTCCCTTTGCAATGACATCGCCCTCTTCCATCTCGCCAATACTGAGGTGATGGCGGTGGACATGACCAATGGCATGACCATCAATACCATGCTCGGACGTGACATCAATGCCGCCATTGACTCCATTACGGGTTTGACGGTGCTGAATGCTTATTCTACAATTACCAGTATGGACAATGAGTTGGAGAATGGTGTGTTGCATGTTGTCAACCATGCCATTCGCCGTTCCAACCGTATGATTGCGGGAGAGCTGGCACAGCATGATGACTTCCAGCTGTTCACCCAGGCACTCATGGTGACGGGGCTTGCCGACTCGTTGACGGCATTAGTAAGGACTGGCATAGAGGAGATTACCAACAACACTGCCAAATGGTATGTGCCAGAGGAGTGCAAGGTAGGCTTTACCGTCTTTGCAGAAAGTGACGAGACATTGAGTGCTAACGGTATTAACAACATCGAGGACATGGCGAAATATGCCAATGAGGTGTATGCCAATTGTGCCGATGCGGGCTCTGGTTGGTATGACTATTACCGCAACCACAACATTGTAGTGAGTACGGGTACGGACTACACCAATCCCAACAACTGCCTGAACATGTTTGTTCGCTATCACATCTTGAAGTTCCGCGCCTCTTATGATAAGTTGCTCTATAGCTTCAATGAGGTTTCTAAGGTTTCGTTGGTAGAATACTACGAGACGATGCTGCCTTTTACTTTGGTGAAGGTGATTCGTGTGAGCGGAAAGAGACTCCTCAACCGTTGGGTGACCAATACATCGCTTACCGACCGTATCGCTGAGATGGGTACTGCCAGCATCCAGACGGTGATGCGTGAGGGCATTGAGATTAAGAACACCAATATCCAAGCATTGAATGGATATATCCATCCTATTACTGGCATGTTGGCATACGATTACGACGTACCCCATGGCGTACTGAATGAGCGTATGCGTTTCGATGACACCTCTTTCCTTTGGGAGATGATGTCTAACTCACATCGTGGTGCTACGTATGCTGAAATCAAGGCATGGAATGGTGGTATATCTGGTTCCGAGGGTTCTCTCTCTGGCGATTATATCCGTTACCCGTCCAATTTCTTTGAGAACATGAGGGTATATAATGGCAATAATACCCACGTGATGTATCTTTCTGGATCAAACAATGGATGGAGTAACTACCAAGGAGACGAGTTCAATTGCATGGGTGCATACGACTTTGCGTTCCGCTTGCCACCAGTGCCAGATGGCACGTATGAACTCCGCATGGGTTATACGGGCAACGGAAACCGTGGTATGGTGCAGTTCTATCTCGGTAGGAACTCTACCTTGACATCCATGAAAGCCCTCGACATCCCGTTGGACATGCGCAAGGTGCCTGTGGACAATGCCGACGGCTCGCCTGATACCAACTCAGGAACGGGCTGGTGTCTCTACACCAAGACCGATGACATGGGTGTGGAAAGTGATGCCAACATGCACAACCTTGGATGGATGCGCGGACCGCTCTATTACACGGTAGGCAAGGGTGGTACCTTGGCACGTGCCAATGCCCAGGACTTGCGCCGTATCATCGCCAAGATGCAGTTTGAGCAAGGTGAATATTGGTTGAGGTTCAAGACGGTGTTGCCCGACTATACCACCACGGAGTTCCATCTCGACTACATCGAGTTCTGTCCAGAGAATGTCTATAACAACAACCAGTATGTGGAAGACATGTATTAAACCTAATAGTATATCATCATGAAAAGAAATCATATATTTAGAATGGCAAGGGTCATGACGGCAGCACTCACCGTGGGTGTCCTCACGTTGGCATGTTCTGACTGGGATGACCATTATGATGCCGATATCACCGCCATAGGTACAGCCTCATCGAACCTATGGGAGAATATCTCGACGAATGCGGAGTTGAGCCAGTTTACAACCCTCTTGCAGAAGACGGGTTATGACAAGGTGCTTGCTGAGTCGCAGACATACACGGTATGGGCACCGAAGGACAACACCTTCGATTTCAACTATTACAACTCGATAAGCACCGAAAAGCTGTTGAGGGAGTTCATCCTAAACCATATTTCGCGTTACAACTATGCTCTTGCCGATGAGAAGGTACCAACCATTTACATGCTCAACGAGAAGGCAATGAATTTCACCTCGGGACAGATTGGCGGGGTAAACATTGCCAAAACCCTTGGTACGAGCAATGGTGTGTTGCAGATGTTGGACGGGAAGTTGCCCTTCTTGTACAATATCTATGAGTCGTTGGAGCCAGGTGACTTCCCCATCGACTCCATCAGCAACTATTTTCATAGTTATGACATCAAGGTGTTGAACACGGCGAAGAGTGTGCAAGGTCCTGTTGTTGACGGACAAATCACGTATCTCGACTCTGTCTTTGACGAGTCGAACCGTCTCTATCCTCTCTATTATGCTTACATTAACCGTGAGGATAGCAACTACACGATGATTGTTCCTACCAACGAGGCATGGACGAAAGCCAAGGAGACCGTCAGCAAGTATTTTAACTATGTGGATAATTTCACTTTCGTAGAGAATACGGCAACCAATACCAACAGGAAAGAAACACCTGTAGAAATTGATGCCACCTATCTGCGTGACTCCATGATTAACTATACGTTGGTGCAAGACCTATTCTATAACAACAACCTTTATGACAACCAAGCCCTCAACAACTTGCAGACGGGGCAGACGTTGCATGTTGACTCCCTCGTGGGTACCAGCTATCTCTATACAGGACGGTCAACGGTGTATAGTGAAGATGCTGCTAACTTGTTCGAAGGAGCTATAAGGGTTGACAAGAGTAATGGAGCTATATTTGTTACCGACAGCTTGCGGATGCGTACATGGACCTCTTGGAATCCACCCATCAAAGTGGAAGCAGAGAACACCACCTATACACAGTCGCAGAATGTGTTTAACGGAACGGCAACAGCTACGAATGTGACAACAGGAACCCAGAATCCCGCAGTAGAAGGTGCCATCTCAAACAACATGTATATGCTGATAACGCCAAGCTCCACTGCCACTAACCCCGAGGTTGACATCTATCTTCCACATGTTCGCTCCACCGCATACAATATTTATGCCGTGTTTGTGCCAGAGCATATCACAAATATCTATATGTCGGAAGAAGATCTTAAACCCAGTCGCTTGGAGGTGAGGATCAACTATAATGACGAGAAAGGTGCCGTCAAGGAATACAGAGTTCCTGGTAATATTGAGAACAATCCATTCAAGATAGACACCGTCTATATTGGTGAATTCGAGTTCCCCGTTGCGTATGAGGGTACGGGCGAATATTATCCCTATATTCGTTTGATGAGTCGTGTGTCCAGTTCGCAGACGAAAACCTACACAAGGTCAATGCGTCTCGACTGTCTGATGCTCATCCCGAAAGAACTTGACGAATATCGGAAGGAACGTCCCGATTACAAGTATTATGAAGGTAGCGGTTACTCTTACTATTAATTCGTATCACTCTAAATACAGATTCAAATGAAAAGACTATATATTTTTTCAATCAGTACCCTTCTGATGCTGGGGCTTTGCCAACCGATGTTGGCACAAGACGACGATGAAGTTGTCTATGCTGAAGAGGCTGTGACAACTACCGTCAAGAAGAAGGCACCCGCCAAGAGGCCGCAATATCCCACCATGGATGTGAAAGGTATCGTCATTGACGCGGTGACCAAGGCACCGCTCGCTGGTATCCAGATTCAGACGCTCAATGACCGCAACTATGCTGCCATGACCAATGAGAAGGGCGAGTTTACCATTGCAGTACCCACATTCGCCACATCCCTCTATGTCCATGCACCTCGCTATATGAGTCAACAGGTGGGGATAGGCAAGGGCGACCGTCCTTTGACCATCACGATGATAGCCGATAAGTTCAAACCGATGTATGACAATGGTACCGACATCACCGCATCGTCGAAAGCCATTCTCTCTACCACCATGGCACAAAGCGTGGAAACGGAGATCGAGAACAATCTTGGTGCCGATGTGCGTACAATCACCCGTTCGGGCGGTCCTGGCTATGGAGGCATCATGTTTATCCGTGGTTTGAATTCATTGAATGCCAATGCACAGCCGTTGGTGGTCATTGATGGTGTTATCCACGATATGCAGGAAATGCGCAACACGCTTCATGATGGCGACTATACCAATCTGTTGCTCAACATCAATCCCGATGACATCGAGCAAGTGCAGATTCTCAAGAATGCCACATCCATCTATGGAGCCAAGGGTGCCAATGGCGTGGTGATGATTACCACCAAACGCGGTCATAGCATGGCGACGCGCATCAATGCCAACGTGGGCGTTGGCGTAGTGCTGAAAAGCAAGTTGCCCGAGGTGATGAATGCCTCACAGTATCGCCTGTATGCTTCTGAGATGCTGGGAAGCTATCCTGAGATCAATAACTTTACGGGAACGCTTAAGTTCTTGGTTGACGACCAGTCGAAGTATTACTACAACCAGTTCCATAATGAGACCGATTGGAGTAAGGAGGTATATCGCACCGCCCTCACGCAGAATTACAACATCAATGTGCAAGGTGGTGATGATGTGGGTATGTACAACCTCTCCCTGGGCTACACCGATGGGCAGAGTACGGCAAAAGAGAATGGCTTTAACCGTTTGAATGTTCGTTTCAACACCGACATCAATGTAATCGATAAGTTGAATACCCGTTTCGATATGTCGTATACAAAGATCAATCGCGATGTGTTCGACAATGGTGCCCCCGAAGACTTTGGGGCAGGAACGGTGACATCTCCTACTTTCTTGGCTTTGATCAAGTCGCCGTTCCTCAATCCATATACATATAATAATGTGACGAGGCAGTTGTCCTCAACCCTCTATGGTGCCGATGACTATCTCACCGACCTTGACCAAGACCTATCCTTGGCGAATCCCACCGCCCTCTTGGAGAATGGAAATGCCATCAACAAGAACCGCGTGGAGACCACCAACTTCAATGCCGTTATTGCTCCTTCATACGAGTTTACCAAGAATTTGAAGTTGTCGGAGACGTTTAGCTACACCCTTGACCGTATCTCACAACGATACTATCGCCCCAAGAACGGTGTGCCATCGTTCCTTGTGGAGGGTATTGGTCGTGTGCAGAGTGCCGCTTGGTCTATGTTTGCCAAGGAGACAAGTGTGATGAGTGATACCCGTTTAGATTTCACCAAGCAGTTTGCCTCCCATTTCCTCGATGTATATGGTGGCTTCCGCTATCTGTCGTTCAATTATGATGACAACGAGCCGAAGGGTGAATATGCCATCGGTGGTGGTAATGACAAGCAACCCAACATTTCCACTTCCATGGACTATAAGTCAGTAACAGGTACCAACGATGTCTGGAAGAGCATGGCATGGTATGCTAACGTGGATTATAATTACCGTAACCGCTATTTCCTCCAGCTCTCGGCTGCCTTGGAAAGCAGTAGCCGCTTTGGCGAGAATTCCAGTGGCATTGACCTGTTAGGTGTGAAATGGGGCTTGTTCCCCAGTGTGCAAGCTGGTTGGGCTCTCACCAACGAGGCATGGTTCCCCAAGACAGCTGCCATCAATTACCTTTTGTTGAAAGCTGGTTATGACATCACGGGTAATGATGATATCAGCAACTATGCCGCTCGCACCTCCTTCGGTGTCATGAAGTTCCTCTATGGAGGATCAGGGTCGGGATCGACGGCTGCTCAACTCAACAATATCGGTAACGATGAAATCACCTACGAGAAGACAAGGAAGTTCAATGTTGGCTTGAAGTCGTATTGGCTCAACAACCGCTTGGGCGTGAATTTCGATTACTATTTGAGCCATACGTCTAACCTCCTTACGTTGAAGAGCTTTGACAATCCCGTAGCCGGTATCAACAACTATTGGAGCAATGGCGGCTCGCTCGACAACACAGGCTTTGAGTTGACGGTCACAGGGAAACCTGTTGTCAGCAAGGATTTCAACGTGGAGATTGGTGCCAGCATGGGACACTATGTGAATAAGGTGAAGTCCCTGCCCAATGACGACCATATCTACGTCAATGGCAACAATAATGCACTGGGCTTTACCTCCTCCGTCTACGGTACTAACAACGTGGCAACCATCATCGGCGAGGCTGTGGGTAGTTTCTATGGTTACAAGGTGGTGAAGGATGCCACAAGCCCCGAGGGCGTGTTCACGTCATCTGCCGATGCCGCACGTGCAAACCTCTATCTTGTGGATGCTACGGGCAAGGCACAGTACTTTAAGGCGGGCGACATGCACTTTGCCGACCTCAATGGCGACGGTATCATCGGCGAGGAAGACAAGACCATCATTGGCAATCCTAACCCCGACATCTATGGTAACATCTTTGCCAATGTCAACTGGAAGAACTTCACGTTGTCTCTCGGTTTCAACTACTCATTAGGTAACGATGTGTTCAACTACCAGCGTAGTGTGTTGGAGAGTGGCAAGAACTTCTACAACCAAACTGTTGCCGTGGTAAACCGCTGGCGTTATGAGGGACAGGTTACTGCCATTCCACAAATCAGTTACGACGATGTAATGGGCAACAGCCGCTTCAGCGACCGATGGATTGAGGATGGTAGTTACTTACGTCTCAAGACGCTCCGCCTTTCCTACAAGGTGCCGGTGAGCTTGTCTTGGTTGCAGGGACTCTCCGTTTGGGCAGAGGCTACCAACCTCTTCACCATCTCCCATTACCTTGGCAGCGACCCAGAGTTCTCTGTTTCCAACTCCGTGCTTTATCAAGGCATCGATGCTGGCAATGTGGCACAGAGCCGCGCTTTCGCATTTGGATTGAAGATTAATCTTTAAAATATTGACACTCATGAAACAGAAATATTTTTTCATTGTAGCATTATTCGCCATGGTTTTCGGGGTGACAACATCCTGCGAAGACATGCTCGAAACAGAGTCTGACCGTCAAATCTTCGACCCAGCACTCGACCAGAAGACCGACTCCATGTTCTTCACCCTCGGCATCCTCAAGGGCGTGCAGCAAGCTATTGACCAGTATGTCTTGGTCAATGAGATGCGTGGAGACCTTGTGGCTACCAATACCTACACGGAGACCGACTTGCAAGAGCTTGCCAACTTCTCCGCCAAGGTGACTAACAAGTATGATTCCGCCTACATCTACTATCGCATCATTAACAACTGCAACTACTTCATCGCACATCGAGACACATCGTTGCGCACGGGTAGCCGCAATGTGAGTATGCCAGAGTATGTGCAGGCAATTTCCATCCGCGCATGGGCTTACATGCAATTGGCAAAGACCTACGGCTCCGTGCCATTCTATACAGAGCCAGTGACTAACATCTCCGAGGCCAATGCCGTTCGCGAGCGTAAGGACTTGGTAGGCATTCGTGATGCCTTGGTAGCTGACATGGAGAAATATAGTGGATATGCTGTGCCGACGTATGGTGACATCTCTGCGGGTTCTACCAATTCGGGTACCTCCAAGACGGTAACGTCATCCAAGATGATGTTCCCCATCGACGTGGTGTTGGGTGACCTCTATTTGGAGACTGGCGAATATGAGAATGCCGCCAAGCATTACTTCAGCTACCTCGTGTCACAGCGCCGCAGGGCTTACGAGTATTTACTCCAGCCTTATGCGTACGCATCCTCCCGTCAGATGCAAAACCTGCCCAACGACATGCCACGTAGCTTCAGCGGTGATGGGACTTGGGAGAACGTCTTTTCCTCTACCTCAGACATCGTGACATACGTGCCCATGGCAGTCAACCGCTTGAGGGGTACGGTGACAGACTTGCCACGCCTCTTCGGTTATGATTACTATTCCACGGAAGCATCGTCGTCAAGGTCTACGGTCATGTATCTGTTGGAACGCCAAATCGATGGCTCTGAGCCATACAACAACTTGGCAAGTGCACAGACATACTTCTATGTGCCAACCTCTGCCACTACCGATAACATCGTCAAGACGACGGATGCTGTGGGTGACTTGCGGCGATTGGCAACATTCCAATATGTTACCAAGAACGACTCTTCATTCAATGTGATGACGAAGTTCAACAACGCCAACATCCCTATCTGCCGTTATACGACGGTATACCTGCGATTGGCAGAGGCAATCAACCGCATGGGCTATCCCGATGCTGCCTTTGCTATCTTGAAGGATGGCATCAACCGCGACCTGTCTACAGATACCACATATATCAAGGCAGAAACCCAACAGATGTTGCGTACCACGTTGCCGTTCTTCTCGACGGAGAACATCGAGATTTTTGCCGATAACGTGGGTATTCACTCGTATGGTAGTGGACATACACAGGGTACATTCACGACGTACCAGATGGACACCATCGTAGGAATGAAGATCAAGGAGTTGCAAACCTTGTATAGCATCACCCCCACCTATACCAAGGCTGATACCATCAATGCCGTGGAAGACTTGATTTGCGATGAGTATGCGTTGGAGTTGGCATTTGAGGGATACCGCTTCGGCGACCTCTGCCGCTTGGCAAGGCATAAGAACAACCCCGGTGCTTTTGACCCCAACTATGGTGCTAACTTCGGTGGCACGTGGCTAAGCCGTAAGCTGGCATTCAAGCATCCCGTGGTGGACTTGAGCCAAGAGGTTAATTGGTATCTTCCCTTCAGCAAGTAAGGGATATTGAATCAAGTGAAATGAAGTTATCGTCTGACAAGAGAATCCTTCTGTCAGACGATAACTTCTTTTATATTTTTGGTTATTAGAATTTCCATCGACATTGCAGGTTCATGTCTGTTTTCCAATTATGGGCAATCGCTTGCAAGGCTGTGCCGATGGTGTCACGGTCAAAGTAGCGAGTATATCCCATTTTGACAATCACCATCCAATGGGCATTGATGTCGTGGCGGATGAGGAGGCTTCCATGGATGCCCTTTCCATAAAACATCGTGGATGAGAATGTGTAGAGCGGTCCCCGCTCATAGGCATAGATACGGCTGTCGTAATCGTTGGTATGGAAATAACCTATGTTGGCATGTACTTGTATTTGTCTCCTTTGGTAAGACACTTGCTCACTCACCATCCACCCCATACTCTTGTTTTTATAGTGGGTATATGCCACGTCACCAATGGTCTTAATCGACCATGGCGATTCCGTAAAACTTAGGAATGCCCGTGCCTTGTGTTCTTTCTTGTAGATGAGTGCGGTCTTGTCGTCGTTGTCTTTCTCACGCATCTTCAGTCGGTATCGGGCAAAGGCTGTGAATGCCCCCCATCTATAGGTGGCGGAAATGCCGTGGTCAATGGAATGGGATGAAGTAAATGCTTGATACTTCGCCCAAGGGAAATAGGCTATATCGCTATATGCACGTAGTTTTAATCGCCCATGGGGATGCCAGTCTGCCCCGATATAGATTCCGCTCTCATTTTGTACGCTCCCTCCCTCGCTGAAACTATTGCCGTGCAACGCATGGTAATGATAGGAATAGAACCGCTGGACAGCTTGAAGAGTCAAGCTGGCAAAGGCTTTCCAGTTCATCGTGTTGATGGTGGCAAGGGCATGGCTGTCGCCCGTGGCGGTCTCGCCCTTGAAAGAAAGGTGTTTCAAGGTAAAGCCATATTCGACGCTGGCATTCCAAAATCGCTTTCCCGCTGCGTCATATTGCCGATAGGTCTGGCTCGTTTTGGGTACAAGTTCTCGGTTAAACCAGTCATATACGCCTATTACGCCCACATGAAACGCTTTACTCCGATAGCCAATATGCCCCCCAACCATTCCCTCGGTGGCGTTGTGTTTCTTCTCCATTTCAGTTTTTGTGCGGTGATAGCCCGTCTTGACGATGGTAGCGATGGTGGTGCTGTCGCTATTCAACGTGGCATCGATAGGGCGATAGGAGATGAACACTGATGCGTCTAAAGATGGGGATAGGCGCACCGTGGCAGCCGCCCCTTGTAGATAGGAGCCTTCTATTTGCGAGGAATGGGGACGGATGAGGCTTGCGGTGCGATTGATGGTGGTCAGAGAGTTGTTCTTTCCCATGGTGAAAGCCCCATTGATAACGAGACCCATGCCCATGTTGATACGGTATCTGCCGAGGGTGAGCGATTTCAAACGTCCCCAATTCTTCACTTGTGCATAGAATGAATAGAAGTCATAGCCCCATTTATTCCTGTTCGCCAAAAAGGGTTCCCCCGCATCCTGCGCCCCGATAAGTCCCACTCTGACATTCTTGCTCCATTGCAAAGCGTATCTGAATGAGTGTTTGTAGGGATAGCCAATGTAGCCTTCTTGGTCACCAGCACGTCGGTAGAGTGGGAGATGGGCGTTCATGATTAGTTTGGAAGTTAAAGGGGAGCTTAAAGGACGATAGCCTTTTGTCGTAAGTGAATCTTGGTAATGTCCCTTTAACTCCCCTTTACCTCCCTTTCCATTCCCTTTAACTCCCTTAATAACATCCACAACAACAAATTGCATCAGCAGTTGCCGCTCGGCAAATCCCAACGACTCAATCATGCCCAATTCCCCCACGCTCTTCATCGGACCATAACGGTAAAGGTATTCACAAATCTCCTCCACCTGCCCGTCTGTCAGGAAAGGCAGTTGCTCCAAGTCCTCACGAGTGGCATCGTTGAGGTTTATCGGATGCTCTGCCAACTCACTTAATAGCTCAAACATGTCGGCAATGCCCTCTTCATTCTCCTCATCGAGATAGCCCATTTCCGACAACTCCTCTTCCCACGAATGTGTATTCTGCGTCCATGCCACACCGTTCCATAAACATAAAATGCCAATCAATGCCTTTTTCATAGTAGTGATACTGGTTACAAGTGCAAAATAAGGCAAAAAAATCCATTTCTCCAAAAAGAGTATTAAATTATTTCCCGTTATCCGAAATTATCCTTATTTTTGCCCTGATTATGAAAAAGGAGAAAGAAAAAGATAGATGGAAGAATCTTGGGGTGGCGAAAATGTGTCGCCATGGGGTGTTTTTTCTTTCTTTTTTGATCCTTCATTCCATTCCCATAATAGGTCAGACAAATCATGTCAACCCCGAGGACAAGCCTGTGGATATGGACAATCCCACGTTCTCGCCGACGGTGAAGGTGGGGAAGGCACTCTACGAGGGCGACAGCATCCCCTACGTGGAACTCAATAACGTCTATGTCTATACCAAACCCACGTTTAAGAACGCTAAGCAGCAAAAGGCTTTCAACCGCTTGGTGTACAACGTGAAGAAGGTATTGCCCATCGCCAAGGAATGCAACACCATCATCATCGAGACATACGAGTACCTTCAGACGTTGCCCAACAAGAAAGCGAAGGACGAACACCTCAAACTCGTAGAGCAAAGCATCAAGAAGGAATACACGCCAAGGATGAAGAAACTCACCTATTCACAGGGCAAACTGCTCATCAAACTGGTGTACCGCGAATGCAATTCTTCGTCGTACAATCTCATCCAGGCTTTCCTCGGACCCATCCGCGCTGGCTTCTGGCAAGCCTTCGCCTGGGCGTATGGTGCCAGCCTCACCAAGAAATATGACCCCGAAGGTGTTGACAAAGCCACCGAGCGCGTCGTGCTGATGGTGGAGTCGGGGCAACTCTAAACAATGTCTTTTTGTCAATTTTTTATCACAAAATGAGCCTCCGTGGCTGCGTTATTTGCCAACAGCTCCGACCTTGGGCGTAAATAACCCCGTTTTTTCGTGTTTTTCTAATCCGCTGAATACCAACAACTTGCGTTTTATGGTCTGCATCCGCCTTCTGTAAATGCGGCATTTTAACCCAAATCGGTCATTAGAAGTGCTATAATCCGTGGTCAAGTTTGTAATGTATTGAAATTTAGTCCCTTGGAAAGTTGCTTTTCTAATGGCGGTCATTAGAAAAGTCAAATTACAAAAAGCTTGTTATCAAGCGGTTATG